>DDSG01000164.1 GCA_002343325.1 Phycisphaerales bacterium UBA2396
GCCCGCACCGCGCGGGCCGCGGCCCCACCGCCGTTCCCGGCAATCGCCACCATCGCCCGACCCGCACCCCGCATCCGCTCAAGCATTCCGCGGCTCATCATCGCCTGCTCCTTCACCAAACCCACCCGCACCACCCATCCAACCAACCACACCCAAACCCCCGCCCGCCGGCTCCTCCACCCTTCGCCCGATCAGGGCTTGGGGTCCGGGGGCAGCCGGAAGACCCACTGGAATCGCTCCTCGACCGTCGGGTTCTGCTCGTCCACCAGGCCGACCGTGATCCGGATCATGCGGGGCCAGGCCCAGGGAAGACTGCGCGGCGCACCGGCCGCCAGATCCTCGGCCGAGGGCTGGTAGGTCGGGTCCGTCCAGCCGAAGCACGCGGTCTGCGACTCGGTTTCGGAAGCCAGTGCCGTGCGCCCATAGACCACGCGGGGCTGGAGCACCCACGCCGCCGATCCGCCGGAGGTCTGCCTCGCGAATGGGCGGTAGGTCCCGTTCTCGTATCGGACGATCTCGAGACGCCGGTCGTTGTCGTCGTCCTTCGATCGGCCGTACCACACGAGCCCGTCGCCCGTCGCGGTCTGATCGGCCTGCGACGCGACCTCGCCGAACGTCCATTCGACGATGAACTCGGTGCACCGCGGGACGAACGCCGGGCTGGTCAGCATGACCTGGTCCGAACGACGCAGGATCAACGTCGTCGCGGGGGAGTTCTGCGTCAGCACGCCGAGATAGTTCGGCGGGGCTTCCTCGTACCGCATCCGCACGCCCTTGGGGTCGTTCGCCGAGCCCGGGTTGGCGTTGGACATATCCGAGTTGGTGGGCAGCGCGTCGCGCATCCACTCGTGCATGCGGGTGATCGTGCCGATCGTCCCGTCGAACACGCCGGCCATCGGGTCCGAGCCGTTGCGCCCGTTGGTCCCAAAGTCGCGGTCAAAGTCCTGGGCCGTGTTGATCTGCGACGGCTCGCGATCGAACCCTTCGACGACGTTGCGGATGTCGCCCAGTTCGGCGTTGACGATATCGACGTAGCCCGACGCGAGCCTGGGCAACTGCCCGCCGCCCCACGCGTCACGCCAGTTGATCGGGCCCGCGCGGTACAACTGCGCGTTGTTCTCCCAGTAGACCCGCGCGACCGAGCGGAACAGGTGGGCCGCCGCCGGCTGCAGCGCGATGCGGCACTGACGATCCGCAAGCGTCTGGTTGTCGAAACTCGAATACCGCGCCAGCTCCGTCGTCCACCCCGTCCGCGGAATCTGCTGCAGCGTGTTCACGCCCTTGGCGAGCAGCGTGGCCCGACGCAACAGCGTCCACGAACTGGCGAACTGGTTCGGGCCGTTCGCCTCGCCGAGCCATCCCCCCGCCTGATTCGTCGAGGCCCAGTTGGGCGTGCCGTATTCGTTGCTCGATTCGGGCTGCCTGGTTCCCATCCCGTAGTAGATCGCCGCCGATCCGGCCCGAGCGACCACCTCCGGGTTCACGGGCGTCCGCATCGACTCGAACTCGCCCCGCGCAAAGAACATCAGCTCGTCCACGCGGCGCACGCGAGGCGATGGGTCTTCACGACCTAGCGAAACCGCGAGCTGCTGCCCGTTCCGCGACCTGGTCTGCTGCTGGCGGATCACCAGGAACCCGTCACGGGTCATGCGGTCAAAGTCCGCGCGGAACTGCTTCTCCATCGTCGCCGCGTACTGCGACATCACGCTGATCCGCTGCCCCCCGCTGACCGTGCGGCCGATCGTCTGAAAGATCGCCGCCAGCCCCACCGCGATCACCGCGACGGATCCGATCGCGATCAGCAACTCCACGATCGTGAACCCGCGCCACGATCTCCGGATTGTCCTTGCTCTGTGCCTCACGGTCGTCCTCGCTCGCCGCGTGTCGCGGCATCTCCGCCCACTTCCAACCACACCCCGCCCACCACCGGTTCACATCACCCGCAGACTCACCGCCGAATCTCGATCACCGACACCGCCACAGGGATCTGGGCCGTGTACGCCACCTGAAGATCCCCGTTGTTCGCGTCGTCCACGCTCTGCGCGTTCACCGCGGGCTCGACCCGCACCCGGTTGCCCGTCGCTTCGACCACGGTGTACACCGCGCCCGTCGAGTTCTCGACCAGCTTCTGCCCGATCTGCGCCGCCAGCCGAAGCCCGTTCTGCGAGTTCGACGCGTTCGCGAGCACCAGCGTGTCCAAAGGCCCGTTCGGGCGGCTCTGCTGAACGCTCTGCACGTCCGCGTACAACACCGGCGCGTACGTCCCGATCCCGCTCAGCACGGGCAAGCCGTCCGCGTCCACCGCCACCGGCACCACCGCCCGCGCCCGAAGCAGCGACGCCACGCTCGACCCCGCCGGCACGCGGATCTGCGCGTCGACGCGCCGCGTGAAGATCGCCACACGAAGCGGGACCACCCGCGTCGTCTGTCCGCCCTGCTGCGTCACCTGCTCGCTGGTCGCGCACACCGCGATGTCCCACACGAGCTGCGGCTGCATCTGCGGAGCCGTCCCCGCCGGCGTCGTCACAGTCGGCCACACGCGATCGACCACGGGGATCGTCACGGTGTTCCCCAGCATGCGCATCTGCCCGTCGCCCCCGCGATAGAGCGACACCGTGTCGTTCCCCGACAGCGTCACTTCCCACTTGTGGTTGTCGGGCCGAGTCGCCACGCGGTTCGCGTACGCCCGCCAGCCCGTCGTCCCGGTCCCCGGGTTCAGCACGAGCTGCGTCGTCAGGTATGCCTCCGCCGCACGCTGCGCCGACACGCCCAGAATCCCGTCGCGTGCTTCTCGCTGGTCCCGCAGCACCACCGGGAACAACGCCGCCAAGCCCAGAAGCGCCAGCGCGAGCACCAGCACCCCGATCAGCACTTCGAGCAGCGAGAACCCGCGGTACCCCGCACTTTTGATCCTCACGGCTTGATCTCCCTGAGCGCCCCGGTGAACCGATCGAACGTGTAGATCAACGCGTCCGACTCCACGAATTCCCCGTTCCGCCTCAACTCCCCGGTCAGCCATTCATCCACCGCCTGCGACACCGCGATCGGCGACAGCCCGTTGAACAGGCTCATGTCGTACCCGGGCACCGTGCCCGCGGCGTAGATCGTCCCCGTGCCGCGGTTCAGCCCGCGCGCCCCGATCGACGAGGCCATCCGCGCCTCGTCGTACAACGCCAGCAGGTCCGTCGAGCACGCGAGCACCGTGTCGCCCGAACGATCGCCCAGATACTCCTGCACTTCGGTCGGCTGCAACTGCCTCGCGATCAACCGCCTCGCCCACACTGCCTGGTTCGTCGCCAGGTCCGGACGACGCCACTGGTTCGCCGCGCTGCGTGCAGGCCGATTGTCCTCGCTCGGCCTCGCCGCCAGCACCAGCACCGGGCCCTGGTCCTTGCTCTTGACCTCGCCCGTGCCGGCCTCAAACCGCACCATGAACGTCTGGCGGAGCGTCGCTCCGTTGCCAAAGTCCTCCAACGCCGTGTCGTCGTAGAAGTCCGTCTCCGGGAACACCCACGCTCCGCGGGCACGGTCCACGTCCCGGTTCGGCATCGGCTCGTACCACCCGTTCGGTGGGATCGTCGACAACTGCGCACCCGCCTGGTGCAGCAGGTTCGGCGCGGCGTACGCCCGCACCGACCACCCACGCGGCAGCGTCGTCGCCTCCACCGTTCCCACCGGCGCGAACACATCTCGCTCCACGGAATTGGTCGGCCCGAACGCCTGCGCAGGGTTCCGACGGTCCGTGATCCGCCCCACAAACACGCACGGAACGACCCGCACGCGCCCGTTGGGCTCGAAGAAGAAGACCGCCGCGCTGTCCACGTTGTCCCCGCGGATCGCCGCGTCACGTGCCGCCGACAGCCCGATCTTGAGCTGGTTGATCGCCAGCGTCCGCTCGGACCCGGACAACATCGACGAGAACGCCGGCAGCCCCACCAGCACCACCGCCACCAGCACGGCGATCACCACCAGCAGTTCCGTCAGCGTAAAGCCCTTTCGACCACTTCGCGTGCTCATCGCTTGCCCACCTCCACCACGTTGTCCTCGCGGGCCTTCGCACGCGCCAGCGCCGCCGGCGAACCCACCACCACCCCGGCCTTGCGGCAGAACTCATCCTGCCCCGCTTGCCCAACCCCGGCCCACTCCAGCGGCATGTCCCCGAAAAGCCCGTTCGGGCCCGCCGCCACGATCGCGTAGTCCGCCGACCGCAGTTCCGTGTTCGTCGCCGCGTCGCCCACCACCTTCGGCACGTTCAGCAGGTCCAGATCGATCGAACCGTTCCGCGCGATCACTTCCGACGAGCCACCCTGGCGATCGCCACGCAGCCACCGGTAGTACCGGATCGCCAC
This sequence comes from Phycisphaerales bacterium UBA2396, assembly GCA_002343325.1. Classification (GTDB taxonomy): domain Bacteria; phylum Planctomycetota; class Phycisphaerae; order Phycisphaerales; family UBA1924; genus UBA2396. Next base: position 4,350 of record DDSG01000164.1, read on the forward strand.
GCCGTTGCGATCGACGATCTCGACGCGACCCGTCGAATCACGGGACTGAATCCGATCCTGATCGACCAGCTTGAATCCCCCGCCCTCGACAAAGCGGGCGGCGAACGTCTTGCCCTTTCGCCCCCGGCCCGATGCTTCGTCGAACGAACCATCGTCCCGAGGCTCCAGCGAGCCCGGTCCGTCGATCCCGTCCATCACCTCGCGTTCGCCGTTCCGCGTGTACACCACTTCCCCAAGCCCACCGAGATACACGCCCAGAGCGAACGTGCTGAAGCGGCGGTCTGGGCGCGTCGAGTTCTCATCGTCCGCGTCGAGCCGCGAGCCCGACACCCACCCGCGCAGGTAATCCCGGTGCGAGTTGCCGGGCGTCGCTCCGTCCGCCAGGCTGAAGTTGAACACCGCCATGCGCGGGCCCGTCGACTGACCCGGCAGCACCGGGGGCACGAACGACGGGAATCGCCCAGGCGCCGGCGGAGCGAAGTTGACACCGGTCGGGCGCTCATCCGCCACCAGCGGCGGGAGGAAACCGTGGTCCGTCTTGAACTGCTCGATGGCGTTCTTGATCCCCACCACCGTCTGCCTCGCCGCCACTTCGCGGGCGGAGCGAAGGGCCCTGCCCCCCACCACCACCAGCAACGCGGCGAGCGTCGCGAAGATCAGGATCGCCACCAGCAACTCGACGATCGAGAATCCCCGCTGTGCGCCACTTTGTCCCGTGCTCCGTCGCATCGCTTGCTCCAGGGGCGGCTGCCCGCCCGGCCTTGGGACAATCGCCCCAACGCACCCCGACACCAACCCCGATCACACGCCGCTGCCGCCCGAACCGCCGCCCTGCAGGCTTTGGATCATCGCCACCAGCGGGAGGAACATCGCCACGACGATCGTGCCGACGATCACGCCCAGCACCACGACCATCAGCGGCTCGAGCAGGCTGACCAGCGAGGCCACCGCAACGTCCACCTCTTCGTCGTAGTTGTCCGCGATCTTCAGCAGCATCTGGTCCAACTCGCCCGTCTCTTCGCCGACGTCGATCATGTTCACCACGATCGCGTCGCACGTCTTGCTCAGACGCAGTGGCTCGGCGAAGCTCTCACCCTCGCGGATCGAGTCGTGCACCTTCGTCAGCGCCTTCTCGTACACGTAGTTGTTGCTCGTCTCCGCCGTGATCTTGATCGCCTCGAGGATCGGCACACCCGCGCTGATCAGCGTGCCCAGCGTCCGCGTGAAGCGGGCGATGATCGTCTTGCGCATGAGCCCGCCGAACACCGGCGTCCACAAGACCAGCGTGTCCGTGATCGCACGACCCGGACCGGTCATCCTGAGCAGCTTGAACAGCACGAACAGGATGATCGGCGCCGGCAGAATCACGAACGCGCCGGGAATCTGCTGCTTGGGCATCGTTCCCGCGACCCATCGGCTCGAACCGATCAGCCACCGCGTCAACGCCGGCAGCGCCACGCCGAAGTCGCGGAAAATCTCCTCGAACTTCGGGATGATGAACCACATGATGCCCGTCAGGATGAGCGCGGCGATCGCGATCACGACGATCGGGTACACCATCGCGCCCTTGATCTTGCGCTTCAGGCGTTCGCTCTTCTCCATGAACTCGGCCAGACGCTGCAGGATGATGTCCAGCACGCCGCCGATCTCGCCCGCGTTCACCATCTTCACGTACAGCCGCGTGAACGCCCTGGGGTGCTTCGCCATCGCTTCCGACAAGCTCGAGCCGCCCTCGACGTCCTCGCACACCCCGATCAGAATGTTCTTGAACTTCCCGGGCTTCTGCTGGCTTTCCAGAATCTGAAGGCTGCGAAGCAGCGGCAGGCCGGCGTCCTGAAGCGTCGACAACTGACGCGTGAACGTCGTCATCACCTTCGGCTTCACCCGCCCGAACGAGAAGCCCCCGCCCTTCTTCTTGCCGCGGGCCTTGGTCTGACCGGCCGCGTCAACGCCCTTGTCGGCCTTCTTCTGCTTCTGCTCCTTCACGTCCGTCGGGAACAGCCGCTGGGCCTTGATCTTCTGGACGGCTTCCTCTTTCGTCGCCGCCTCGATCGTCCCCTTCTGAGGCTTGCCCGACTCGTTCATCGCTTCGTACGCAAAGGTCGCCATGTCCCGTCACTCCGTTCTCTGTCGTTCTGCCCCGCCGCCACATCGGCCCAACCGTCCACCCGAGCACTCCGACTCCAAGGCCGGCCCGATCAATCGTCTTCCGAAAGCGTCTCGCGAACGACCTCGTCGATCGTCGTCTGACCCTCATAAATCGCCAACAGGCCGCTCTCTCGCAGCGACCGCATCCCGCGCTTCCGCGCGTGCTCACGCAGCGTGCCCGTGCTCGCCGCCTTCATCACCAGGTCCCGCATCTCGTCGTCCACCGTCATGATCTCGAACAACGCCATACGCCCGCGATACCCGGACTTGTGGCAGTTGTCGCACCCGCGACCGCGGAAGAACCGCCGCCCCTTCACGTCCTCCGGAAGCAGGTTGAGCTCCATCAGCTCCTCCTCCTTCGGCTCGTACTGCTCCTTGCACTTGGGGCAGATCGACCTCACCAGCCGCTGCGCCACCACGCCCTCGAGCGTCGCCGTCAGCAAGAACGCCTCCAGCCCAAGGTCCATCAGTCGCACCACGCTGCTCGGCGCGTCGTTGGTGTGCAGCGTGCTGAGCACCAAGTGCCCCGTCAGCGACGCCTGCACCG
>DDSG01000098.1:0-130 GCA_002343325.1 Phycisphaerales bacterium UBA2396
GAGCGCGTGCCGCTCGGGCGCGACGGCGAGCAGATCGGTCGGCGTCGGGCCCGGGTTGCTGCCCGGGCGGGCGAGGAGGGCGGCGGGATCGGCGTTGTCGAGGAACCCGGCCTTGAGCCACGACTCGTTG
>DDSG01000098.1:478-662 GCA_002343325.1 Phycisphaerales bacterium UBA2396
CGCCATGCCGTGGAGCATCTGGAGTTCGAGGGCGGCGCGGGGGAGGCCACGCCTTTCGAGCCCGGCAAGCGCGGCCCCGATGGAGCGGGCGTTGTGCGAGCCCAGCGCGAGCTTGACGCCGCCCGAGTTGCCGCGTGGGCAGGCGTCGAGGAAGACGTCGGTCATGGCTTCGAAGCAGGCGTCG
>DDSG01000098.1:955-22921 GCA_002343325.1 Phycisphaerales bacterium UBA2396
TCGGCGTCCCAGTAGGCGCCCTTGACGAGGCGGACGGTGACGTTGCGCTTGGCACGCACGGCCCACTCGCACATCGCGCGGGCGTCCTCGACGCCGGACTTGAGGTAGGCCTGCATGGCGAGGCCGGCCTCGAAGGGGACCTTCTCGCAGCATCGGCGGAAGAGCTCGAGCGTGAGGTCCTTGAACTGATGGTGCTCCATGTCGAAGTTGACGAAGACGCCCTTGGCGTGCGCGACTTCGAGGATGGGCACGAGGCGCTTCATCAGCTCGCGGATCGAGCCTTCGGTGTCGATGGGGTCGACGCGGGCCGAGAGGGCGGAGATCTTGATCGAGACGTTGACGCGCGGGATCGGGCCGAGATGGTCGGACTCGAGCCGCGGCTGGGGCTTCCACTGCGCCACGGCGGCGGGGAGGTTCTCGATCAGGTCGAGGTACTTGGTGCAGAAGTGATCGGCTTCGACGTCGGAGACGCAGGTCTCGCCGAGCAGGTCGACGGAGAAGGCGATGCCGTCGTCCCACATTTTCTTGAGACCTGGGAGGGCGGATTTGGCGTCGGTGCCGGCGATGAATCGCGAGGCCATGCCGGTGATCTGCTTCTCGATCTGTCCGGCGGCGAGGCCCTTCATGAGCCCGCCGGCCTTGAGTGCGGTGGCGATGACGCCGGGCACGGTGACGCCGGGCTGGGAGAGGTAGTCGTTGAGGTGGTCGAAGATCTGCTCGGGCGTCTTGAGCTGGGGGAAGCAGTCGACGAAGCGGAACATCTGAACCTTGAAGTTCGGGTCCTTCATGGACCAGTCCATCAGGGCGTCGGAGTAGAACTGCGCGGACAAAAGCCCGGCCTTGTGGGCGCGGGCTCGGGTCAACATCTCGGTTCCCAGTTCGAGGATCCGCGCTTCGCGGCCCGGGTCGGCGGGCTGGGTCGCGGGGAGGGTGGCCGCGGCGGGTGAGGGTCGCGGGGCGGGCGCCGCAGGGCCCGAGGGCTTGCGGCCGAACAGCTTGTCGAGAATGGAGGCCATAGGGGTTCACTCTAGGAACGGGCGGGCGCGACCATCCACGGCACTGCATCCACGGTGCTGGGCTACCGTGGGGCATGCGGACGGTGGTGACGATCGGGAACTTCGACGGGGTGCACCTGGGGCATGCCGGGCTGGTGCGGCGGGCTCGCCTGTTGGCGGGCGAGGGCGGACGGGTGGTGGCGATGACCTTCGAGCCGCACCCGGCGGCGGTGCTGCGCCCGGAGGGGGCTCCGCCGCAGATCGTGCCCTTCGCCAGGCGGGTCGAGTTGCTCCGGTCGTGCGGGGCCGACGTGGTGGAAGCGATGGACCCGCGGGCCGGGGTGCTCGGGTGTTCGGCCGAAGACTTCGTACGTGGGGTCGTGGAGAAGTACGCGCCGGCAGCGTTCGTGGAAGGGCCGGACTTTCACTTCGGCAAACGCCGGGCGGGAAACGTGCGCGTGCTGGCGGAGCTCGGGCGGGCGATGGGCTTCGAGGTCGACGTGGTGACGCCGGTCGAGGCGACCTTGTCCGACGGCACGATCGTGTCGGTGTCGAGCTCTCTCGTCCGATGGCTGGTGTCGAACGGACGCGTCGGCGATGCGGCGGCGGCCCTGGGGCGGGCGTTCGATCTCTTCGGCGAGGTCGTGCCGGGTGATCGGCTCGGCCGGCGCGTCGGGTTCCCGACGGCCAACGTCCGCTGGGGTGGACAGCATCTTCTGCCGGCGGACGGCGTGTACGCGGGGTCGGCGATGCTTCCAACGGGCGAGCAGGTCGCGGCGATGATCAACGTGGGCACGAGGCCGACCGTGTCGGGCGCCGATCGCCGGGTCGAGGCGCACCTGCTCCGCAATGCGGCGGCGTGGTCACCCCTGCCCGGATTGCCCGAGTATGGCTGGCCGATCGTGCTGCGATTCGAGCGATGGCTGCGCGATCAGGTGCGGTTTTCGGGCGTGCCGGCGCTCGTCGAACAGCTCGGGCGCGATCGCCAGCGCGTGCGGTCAGGATGCTGAGACGGGCCGGGCCGACTCGATGTCGCCCAGCATGTCGTAGATGTGATCGAACGTCTGCGTCGCGGCGTGGATGATGGCGTCACGCTCGGCCGGGGTCCAGCGCTGCGCGTCGAGGTCGGCCTTCCAGCGCCCCCACCGCTCGTGCTGTGCTTCGCCGTGCGGGTCGAGGCCGCGAAGACCTTCCGGCCCCGGAAGGTTGAGGGCACGGGACACGGCGCGGGCGATGTAACGCCCGCCGTTGCTCGATCCTTCGAGCACGTACCAGACGCCGATGATCGCCGGACTCGCCGCCAAGGAAAGCACCAGCGATTCAAAGCGCGCCGTGGCGGGCAACGCGGCGGGCGCGGGCTGGCCAAGGTGCCGAAGGTCAGCGCGGATGCGGTCGGCGTGGGGGTGGTAGTCGCGGTGCATCGCCCGCACACGCGCGTCCTTCGCGGCCAGCGCAGAGACACCCTCGTCCACGGCGGCCCAGATCGGGAGCATCTGACCGAGCCAGGCGGCGTAGTCGTGCCTGGTGCAGAGCCCCTTCACCAGACGCCCCTGCTGCGGATGCCGCTCGGCGCGAGTGTGGGCCTCGGCGGTGCGCTCGCGAAGGGTCAGGGCGAGGGAGTCGGCGGGCGCGCTCGTGTGAACGGCCGGGGCGTGTGGCATGGCGGGGGCATGGCTCATGTGCGTCTCCGAAAATAGTTGAGATTGTGTCTCAATTGCATCGAGGGTAGGCCCTCGCAGCGCGCTCGGCAAGCGGCCCGGGGCCGCGGGGGGATAGCCTGAGACCTATGACAAGCACGGAAGCCTGGACCTCGACGACGACGCCTTCGGAGATTGCGGCACGCCTGCGCGGGGCGGGGCGGGTGCTGGTGGTGACGCACATGAAGCCTGATGGGGACGCCGCCGGATCGTCGCTGGGGCTGGCGCGGGCGATCAATCTGATGCCGGGCAAGCGTGCGGAGGTGGCGTACGCGGGCCCGATGCCGGCGTGGCTTCACCCGCTGCGTGAGGGGACACCAACGCGGATCTGGGAGCGTGACGGGGGACCGACGGAGGAGCCGGACGCGATCGTGGTGATCGACACGGGGAGTTGGAGCCAGTTGGAGGCGTTCCGGGCGTATGTGGAGCCCCGAGCGGCCCGAGCCATCATCATCGACCATCACCGTCGCGGCGACGCGGGTGTGGCTGCGGCGCGGTGGATCGATGTCGAGGCGGCGGCGGCGTGCCAGATGGCGGCCGGGGTGTGCTGCCTGCTGCTGGGATGCCTGCCGGAACACCTGCCCCACGAGGTGGCCGCCCCCCTCTACCTCGGGCTCGCGACGGACACGGGATGGTTCCGCCACAGCAATGTCACGGCGGATGTGATGCGTCTGGCGGGTGATCTGCTCGAGGCGGGCGTGGACGCCAACGCGCTCTACCAGACGGTCGAGCAGCAGGACACGCCCGCGCGGCTTCGGCTGCTGGCGCGGGCGCTCGCGTCGCTTTCGATCGAAGAGAACGGGCGGATCGGGATCGTGCGTATCACGCGTCGCGACATGGCGGAGACCGGCGCGGGCGCGTCGGAAACGGGCGGCTTCGTCGACCTGCCCCAGACCATCGCGAGCGTCAAGGCGTCGGTCTTCCTCAGCGAAGCGGACCCGGCGGAGTATTCCCTGCCCGCGGGTTCGCCTCTGACCAAGGTGAGCGTGCGGACCAAGACGGACCTGATCGACGCCGACGTGGCGTGCCGGGCTCTCGGCGGGGGCGGGCATCGTCGTGCGGCGGGGGCACGCGTGCGCGGAACGCTCGATGAGGCGGCCGCACAGATCCTGGCGGCACTGGCGCCGATGGTCCGGGCGATGGAGCAACGCCGATGAGACCCGCAGCACGCCCGACACTGCGCATCTTTCCGACGACGCTGTGGGAGTATCCGAGCCAGCACTATGACAGCTCGAACACCTCCCCGCCTTGTCCGAACCCAAGACCGAAGCGGGCGGGGTTCGAGATGCAGGGCAGCAAGGACTACGTGGGCGCGACGCCGGGGTGGGTGATCTGGCAGGTGCTGCAGCGGTACACGCGCGAGGGCGACACGATTCTGGACCCGATGTGCGGGAGCGGGACGACGCTGGACGTGTGCCAGGATCTCAATCGCCGCGGGATGGGCTTTGACCTGAACCCGCAGAGGCCGGAGATCAGGCGTGCGGACGCGCGGAAGATCCCGATGCCGGACTCGTCGGCGGACTTTGTGTTCATCGATCCGCCGTACAGCACGCACATCGACTACAGCGACGATCCGGGGTGCATCGGGAAGCTCGACGCCGGCGGGGAGGACGGGGGCGAGGCGTACTTTGACGCGATGGCGCGGGTGATCGGTGAGATCCACCGCGTGCTGAAGGACCGCCGGAACATGGCGCTGTACGTGAGCGACAGCTTCCGTAAAGGAAAGGGGCCGGCGGCGGATCGGTTCATGCCCATCGGGTTCGAGCTGTTCGGGCTGATGTGCAGGCGGTTCAGGCCGATCGACATCATCTGCGTCGTGCGCAAGAACCAGAAGATCGAGCGCGGGAACTGGCGTCGAGCGGCGGAAGAGGGCAACTTCTTCCTGCGCGGGTTCAACTATCTGTTCCTGATGAAGAAGGAAGAAACGAGAACGGCCCGCGGGGATGAAACCCGCGGGCCGCGAAAGGTGTGAACTTCGAGAGATGATTCTCCGGGAAGGAGGATCAGCAGCCGGTTTCGAAAGCGCCGACGAAGGCGTCGAAGTCGAAGAAGTCCACGAAGCCGTCGCCGTCGAAGTCGGCGGGGCAGGGGTTGCCGCCCGCGGGGACGTCGGCGATCATGGTCATGACCATGGTGCCGCGGCCGGGGTAGGCGAAGGAGCGGGCCTCGGCGGCCTCGATGATGCCGTCGGCATCGACGTCACGCCAGGTGTTGATGTCCGACGAGCCGATGATGTTGCTGGCGAAGGTGAGGGGGTCGATGCCCTGGTCGTAGACCACCTGAACGCCGCCCGCGACGAGCGTCGTGGTGTCGGGCTGCAGGTAGCGGATGAGGACGAAGGTGCCGGCGTCGGGGAGGTCGATGGGGCTGGTGAGGCCGGTGAGATCGATCGGATCGGTGATCCAGGCGCCGGCGCCGATGCCGCGAATCTGCGCGACGAACCCGCCGATGAAGCCGATGTGGACGGGCGAGTCGGCGGGAGCGGCCGTGTCGACCGAGTCCCAGAAGGTGACTTCGACGTCAAAGTCGGCGACCGTGCCGTCGGTCGAGAAGGAGACGCCCATGGCGTTGATGCGCAGGGGGAAGGTGCCGTTGGACGCCGGGCCGGGGATCAGCGAGGCGTCTTCGAGCAACTGCCGCGGAAGAGCGGTGTTCGTGAAGACGGTGCCGTTGGTGTCGACCACGTCGAAGACCGGCTGATCGGCGCGACCCTGGAAGGTCGGCGAGAGCAGGTTCGACGCCGGGACCTTCTTGAGGGCACCGGCCGGGACCAGCGTGTCGTTCTGAGCCATCACCGCGCCGCAGGCCATGCCCGCGGCAAGAACCGCAACAAACGTCTTCATGCTGAGACTCCTGAAAAGAACACACACGGCGTAAAGAAGGGGCGCCGCAGCCCCGCCACGACCGGTGCAGTGTACCCGCGAGACGCGATTTGGTTCAACGGTTTTTTGTTGCCGCCGCCCCCAGCCACGATGACCTCTGTTCGGTCGTGGGACCCTCGACCTTGGGATCCAGCGACAACCTGACCTTGCCTTCAGGTTTGCCCCCCAGCTCCACGGTGGCCGCCCGGAGCACGTCGTGCCGGAAGACCGCCAGTTCGACCTGCTCGCCCACGCCGCGAGATTCCAAGACCTTCGGCCAGTCGGCAGCCCGAACCCGACGCCCATTGAGGGCGAGGACGATATCTCCCGGAACGATGCCGGCCAGGGCGGCGGGTCCACCCGTGGTTACCCCCGTGACCCTGGCGAGACCCGCCTCGTCGGTCAGGGTGAGCCCCGCCCATGGCTTGAGCTCGCCGGCGGGGTCCGGGGTCTGGACGCGGACGCCGACGACGGCGAGGAGGCGTGCGAAGTCCGGGCGGAGGGTGCCATGGACGTGATCGCGGAAGAAATCGCGGATCCAGGTCGCGTCGTGAGGTTCGCCGGCGGTGTCGGCGATGGCGGCGAGGAGGTCCTTCTCGGTGAAGCCGCGGTCGGGCTCTGGGAATCGCTCGTAATGGAGCTTGATGACTCGATCGAGCGAGCCGCCGCGGGAGCGAAGTTCCATGTCGAGGGCGAGGCTGACCAGCGCACCCTTGTCGTAGAACGAGACGGTGCTGTTGGGTGCGTCGGCGGTCCGCTTGTTGAACTTGATCCAGGCGTCGTAGCTGGAGGAGGCGACGCTCTGCACGGCCGCCCCGGGTCGGTCGATGTCGTCCTGGATCCACCCGGCGAGAGTCTCGAGGAACTTGTCGGCGGAGAGCAGCCCAGCGCGGACCAGAATCAGGTCTTCGTAGTAGGTGGTCGTTCCCTCCGCGACCCACAGCAGCGTGGTGAGATTTTCACGCTGGTAGTCGTAGGGGGTCATCTCGGCGGGACGGAATCGCTTGACGTTCCACGTGTGGAAGAGCTCGTGCGAGGTGAGCGAGAGGAAGGAGAGGTACCGCTCGTTGTCGTGCAGGGCTTCGGGCGGACACTGCATGATGGTGGAGTTGTAATGCTCGGTGCCGCCCCGGCCGCCCGGATAGGCGTGGATGAGGAAGACGTACCGGTCGTAGGGCAGTCGGCCGAACACGTCGCGCTGAGCGCGGGTGATGGCGGCGAAGTCGGCGGCGAGGCTCCCCCACTTCTTCGCGCGGGCGGGGATCCATGAGTTGTCGAGCGTCGGCTCGCCGGTCCAGACGATGATCTCGTGGGGCGTGCCGTCAACGTCGAAATCGAGCCTGTGGTGGACGCCGACCTCGATGGGTGAATCGGCGAGGCGGTCGTAATCCTTGGCGGCCAGGGTGCTGGGCCCGACGGACGGGAGCCCCGAGGCGATGCGCCAGGGGCCGTCCGGTCGGCCCGCGGGCATGCCAACGAAATCGACCAGGATCGGGCTGGCCCGTCGTTCGTGGTTGTACATGAAGACGGTGGCGGGGTTCAGGAAGGCGTGGGTGTCGTCGGCGTGGCGTGTGCGGTTCTCGATCGAGCCCGCCCAGAGTTCGTACTCGACCGTGACCGAGCTCTCGCCCGGGCAGAGCACGCGCCACGACGACTTCTCGATCTTCGCAACGTCGAGCGGCGTGCTGTCTCGTCCGGTGGCGCGGACGCTGCGGACGGTCCCCGCCTGGTCGAGCACGAGATACAGCCCGGGACGCCAGACGGGCAGGTGGACGTCGATGGACTGCTCATTGACCGCGGGGAGGGTCATGCGCACGGTGAGCACCTGCTCGCGAGCACGGGAGAGATCGACTTCGTAGCGGACTGGCTCGGGGGCGAGGTGGGCGGCCATCGCGAGGATCGCGGCGAGTGTCATGCGAACACTGTACGCCCCGAAGGGGTCAGACCCGGTCGTCCGCCTTGATCGCCCGGACGATGCGGATCGCCTTGGAGCCGCGATACTGCCCGAGCTGACCGACGAACTTGCGTTCGCCTTCGACCTGCACGACCATCGGCGCGTTGCTCGGGCGATCGGTGGAGATGATGTCCCCGGGCCTCATGACGAGCATGTCGTGGAGGGAGATGGTTGTTTCGGCAAGGATGGCCGAAACTTCGAGCCCCGCGCGGTGAAGGACGCCGCCGATCTGGGTCTCGATCTCGGGCTGGCGCTGGTTCTTGGCGGTGTTGAACCAGCTCTGGCTGGACAACTCCTCCATCAGCGGCTCGATGACGTTGTAGGGGATGCACAGGTTCATCGTGCCGGCGCGGTTGCTCATCTTGAGCTCAAAGCCGATGACGATCACCACCTCGTTGGGCGGAACGATCTGGACGAGCTGGGGATTGCTCTCGGTCGCGTCGATCTTGAACTCAAGACGCCGGATGCTGCTCCACGCTTCGGAGAGCGCGGACAACCCGCGCGTCGTGACGCTGCTGATGAGTCGGCTCTCGATGATGGTCATCGGCCGCTGGGGGATGAAGAGGTCCTGCGTGTCGCCGCCCAGGAGGCGATCGATGATCGGGTAGATGATGAGCGGGCTGACTTCGAGGCAGATCTGCCCTTCGAGCCCGTCGGACTGGATCAGGTTGAAGCTCGTGGGATTGGGCAGCCCGGAGATGAACTCCGAATAGGTCATCTGCTCGCACGTGGCGACCTTGACCTCCACGATCGTGCGCAGGAAGCCGGACAGGCTCGCGCCGAAGTTGCGTGCGAACGCCTCGTGGAGCGTCTGGAGCGCACGCATCTGGTCCTTGCTCACACGCTCGGGACGCTTGAAGTCGTACGGCTTGACCTCAAGCTCCGCCGCTTCCTCGCGACGGCTGAAGATCACGGCCTTGCCCTCGGGCGCGGCCTTGACCTCGCCGGAATCCACCGCGGACAGCAGCGCGTCGATCCCGGATTGATCCAGCACGTCTGACATCTGAACGGAAGCTCCACGGCACGTCCGCGCGGGGCGATTCTGGCCACCCGGGCACACGTGCCTCTTCCTATCGGGCCCGTTCAACCTCACTCTTGAACCATCGATTACCCAGTTTGAGTGAATAAGTCCGGGAACTTTTGCCGACGGGCTCACACCCACCCATTGACGGGATCTGAAATCCCACCCTGAACCACGGCGTACCGGCGGTCGTCTACTCTGCTGCCATGACGAGTTCGACGCTGATGCGGTCTTGGGCGTGGGTGCTGGTGCTTCTGGCGGGACTTCTTTGGACGGCACCTGCCGCGGTGGCCCAGCCGCCGTCGGACGCCGAGCGTGTTCGGCCGCGTGTGGAGCTTTCGGGTCCGACTGTGAAGCCCGGGGGGCGGCTGGTAGTCCGGGTCACGTTTGACATGGACCCGGGGTGGCACACGTACCTGCACGACGCGGTGGAAGACCCCAAGCTGGGGATTATCCCGATTCCGACGCGGGCCGCGCTGAAGGACAACCCGGCTGCACGGGCTGGAACGACGCGCTGGCCCGTGCCCAAGACGGTGACGGTTGCTCCGTCGGGGACGCCGGTGCCCTTGGAGGTCTACGGGCCCGGTGCCCAGGTGCATATTCCGGTGACGGTGTCGAAGGACGCGGCACCCGGCGAGCTCACGCTCGAAATCGATCTCGGGTGGCAGGCGTGCGATGATCGGATCTGCCTGTTTCCCGAGGAGCGGACGGTGCCGGTAAAGGTTGTGGTCGATCCGGCGGGGCCGGAGGACACCTCGGGCGCGTTCGGGACCTTCGGCGAGGCGGACTTTGCGTCGGAGGGCGGAGGGATTGGGAACGCCGTGAAGCCCGATGCGCCCGCACAGGCAGGCCCGAGCGCGGGCGGGGGCTCGACCGGCTCGGTGGATTTCAATCTGTTCGGGCTGAAGTTCGCTGTGGACCCGCGGGGTGCGACGGGGTTGGTGTTGATTCTTCTGGTGGCGATGGCGGGCGGGTTCATCCTGAACCTGACGCCTTGCGTGCTGCCGGTGATCCCGCTGAAGATCATCGGGCTTCAGCAGAGCGCCAAGCACGCGGGGGACGGGAAGCGTCGGATGGTGGTGCTGGGGCTGATGCTGTGCGCGGGGATCATCGCGTTCTGGCTGGTGATCGGGCTGCTGATTGTCAGCCTCAAGGCGATCAGCTCGGTGAACCAGGCGTTCGGGAGCCCGATCTTTTTGCTGGCGGTGGCGTTGTTCATCGGGGTGATGGGCCTTGGGATCATGGGGGCGTTCACGATCAACCTGCCGCAGGCGGTCTACGCGGTGAACCCCTCGCACGACACGCTGCACGGGTCGTTCCTGTTCGGAATCATGACGGCGGTGCTGGGAACGCCCTGCTTCGGCCCCTTCGCGGGTGCGGCGGCGGCGTGGGCGACGCAGCAGCCCGTGCTGGTGGCGGTCTCGGCGTTCGTGGCGATCGGCGTGGGGATGGCGATCCCCTACCTCGTGCTGGCGTTCAAGCCACAGTGGGTGTCGTTTATTCCCAGCGCCGGGCCCGCGAGCGAACTGGTGAAGCAGATCATGGGGCTTTTGCTTCTGGCGACGGCGGCGTTCTTCCTCGGGTCGGGCATCCTGTCGCTCGTGGCGGAGAAGCCTTACCTCAAGGAAACCGTGCACTGGTGGGCGGTGGCGACTTTCTGCGTGCTGGCGGGCGTGTGGCTCGCGTACCGCACCTTCCAGATCACCCCTAAGCCCGGAAGGCGAGCGTTGTTCACCGTGGTCGCGGTGCTGCTGGCGGGTGTGCCCGTGGCGGCGGCGGCGTGGTTCACCGGGGTGCAGAAGCTGATCGCGGCGCACAAGTGGGTCGAGTACACCCCCGAGGTGGAGCAGAAGGCGCTGGCCCAGGGGAAGGTCGTACTGATCGACTTCACCGCGGTCTGGTGCATCAACTGCAAGGCGATGGAGGCGCAGTTGCTCTCGCAGAACAGCGTGCTGCGGGCGATGACCGCGCCGGACGTGCTGACCCTCAAGGCGGACATCACGAGCAGCACCGCCCCGGGGAAGGCCAAGCTGGCGTCGCTCAACGAGGTGAGCATCCCGGTGTGGGCGATCCAGGGGCCGGGCGTGACCGAGCCGATCAAGCTGTACTTCGGGACGACGGCGTCGGAGGTGATCGGGGCGATCGAGCGGGCCCGGGGAAAGGCGACGGCGAACGCTCAAGCCGTGCGTTGATCAGGATTTGCGGGAAGCCGACGCCCGGGTCCACCGGGCCGATTGGGAGGGTTGTGCGGGGGGTGACGGGGGGCTGGACAGTTGACTCCGGGGATGAGGGGGTCTAGTTTCATGGTCCCCGGCCGGTGGTCCGATGCACGGACGGGTCTTTGACAACACGCGGGTGTAGCTCAGTGGTAGAGCGTCACGTTGCCAACGTGAATGTCGTCGGTTCAAATCCGATCACCCGCTTTCGACGGAGGCCGGTCCCGATGGGGCCGGCCTGTTGTGTTTTTCGAGTTGCTACCGGGGTGGGTACCGGCCGGGTGCCGGGCTCCCCCGAGAGGTTCTTGTGGCGATTCGTGGCAGGTCCTGGCGTGGGTGTCGCCTGACGGTGAGTGTTGCTCCGCTGGGGGCAACCGACCAACGACCAACAAGCACACGGAGAGCACTGATGACACGCAAGAGCGGGCGGATGCTGACGGGGGAATCACGGCGGGCGAAGGGAGTCCTGGCTGGGGCTGTCGTGCTGGGGGCGCTGACCTTCGTGCAGGCGGCGTCGGCGCAGATCGACCGCGGGCCGATCGTCGACCCGACAACCGGAAGCCGGTTCTACCGGACAGTTCCGATGACCGTGCAGAGCGGGATGTCGCTCGCGAGTTCGTACGGGGGCGTGCTGACGAACGTGGAATCGGCGGCGCAGAACACGTGGATTCTCCAGAATGTCGTGCAGGCCGGGGGGAACACGGTGCGGGCGTACATCGGGCTGAGCGACGATGTGACGGAGGGCCTGCTGGGGTGGATGAACGGCGACCGTCTTGGGTTTGCGAACTGGGCCTCGGGCGAGCCGTCAAACGTGCAGACCCGGGACTTCACGGTGATGAACGCGACGTCAGGGGCGTGGTCGATGGCGGAAGGCACGGCGTTGCTGCCGGTGGTGTTCCGGGTGAGTGGGCCGATCCGCGTGCCGACGGAGTATCCGACGATCCAGCAGGCGATTAGCGCGGCGATCGATGGGCAGACGATCGAGGTGCTGCCGGGCGTGTACACGGAGAAGCTCGACTATCAGGGCAAGCGGCTGATGATCCGGTCCGTCGAAGGCGCGTCGATCACGACCATCGTGAACCCGAGCCAGGGCCCGGGCGTGATCATCAACCCCGTGAACAGCGTGGGGGCAGGGCTGCACGGATTCACGGTGACGCAGTCGGGGAGCAACCCGTTCGTGCTGATCTATGTCCAGGGAAGGGCGACGATCTCGGGGTGCAGGATCAGCAACCCGACGGGCTTTGCGGTGCAAATGATCGATGAGGCGGTGCTGAGCGATTCGCTTATTGTTGGTTCGGGGGTTGCGGTGCTCTCGGAAGCGGGCGCACAAGCGTCGCGGAACACGGTGCAGAACTGCACGATCGCGGGGAACAATCGCGGGATCGCGGTGCAGACTGTCGGTCCGCCCGCGACGCTGACGCTGCTCAACAGCGTGACGATCGCGAACGTCGCGCCCTTCGCGGCGGGGGCCGGCGCGAACATCCTGTTCCTTTCCAACGTGATCGCGGAGGGGCCGGTTGGCGGACCAAACCTCAACGCGTCCGCCCAGTTCGCCAACGCTCCGGGCGGGAACGGGGTGTACGACGTGACGGACGACTACCGCCTTCTGCCCGGGTCTCCGGGGATCGACGCGGGGAACAACGGGCTTCGAAAGATCATCCCCGCGGTCGCGCAGGCGTTTGACGTCGGCGGCATGCCGCGGTACATCGACGCGCCCGACGTCGTCAACACGGGCGCGGGACCCGGCCCGATCTGCGATACAGGGGCTCACGAGTTCGAGCCCGTGCCCCAGACCTTCTGCCCGGGCGACTTCAACCGCGACGGGTTCATCGACTTCTTCGACTTCGACGAGTTCATCGTCGCCTTTGAAGTCGGGTGCTGAATCACCGCGACCACACACGCAGCAGGGGCGGCACGGCATGGGTCCGTGCCGCCCCTGATTCTTTGCGGAGGGCGAGAGTCTGCCCGGCCGTGCGTCATCGTCCCTTGCTGTCGCCGCGGGCGAAGATGCTCGCGACGTAGTTGAGGACATCGGTAGCGCTCGCCTCGTTGTAGCCGAACTGCTTGATGAGTCGCTGCTTGACGACGTCGATCTTGGCCTGGGTCTCGTCGTCGACGACGCTGCTGACGAGGTTCTTGAGCTTGATCGTGTCGCGGCTGTCCTCGAAGAGCTTGAGCTCGAGCGCGCGGTACAGGCGTGCGTTGGTGTTGTACTCAAACTTCTTTCCGTCCAGCGCCAGAGCGCCGATGTAGTTCATGATCTCCTGGCGGAAGTCGTCCTTTCGGCTCTCGGGGATGTCGATCTTCTCCTCGATCGACCGCATGAGCCGCTCATCGGGGTCGTCGTATCGCCCGGTGTAGCGGTTGAGCACGCGTTCCTTCTGCGTGTAGGCGCGGACGTTCTCGATGTAGTTCGTGCAGAGGCGGCGGATGGCGTCCTCGTCGGCGGAGATCGCCCGCTGTACCTCGCCCTTGATGATGTCCTCGTACTCCTCTTTGACGACGGCGAGCAGCTCGCGGAATCGCTTCTTGGTGTTCTCGTCGGAGAGGAGGGAGTGGTGGCTCAGCCCGCTCTCGAGCTCGTTGATGACCATGAAGGGGTTGATGGTGGCTTCCTCGATCGCCTGCCGTGAGACGAGGGCGTTCGAGATCTTGTCCTGGATGTAGCGGGGGCTGATGCCGTTCATCCCTTCACGGGGCGCTTCCTCCTTGAGCTCCTTGACGCTGTCCTCGGTGTACCCGGGGATGCTCTTGCCGTTGTAGAGCTTGAGCTTCTGGAGGAGCGCGAGCCCGGCCTTCTTGGGCTCTTCGAGACGAGTCAGAACGGCCCACATGGCGGCGACTTCGAGGGTGTGCGGCGCGATGTGGATGTTGCGGATGCGTTCGACGCCGAAGCTCTTCTGGTAGATCTTGATCTCGTCGTCGAGGCGGATGTTGTAGGGGACGTCGATCTTGATGGTTCGGTCGCGGAAGGCCTCCATCATCTCGTTGGACTGGAGGCGCTTGTACTCGGGCTCGTTGGTGTGCCCGATGATGACCTCGTCGATGTAGGTCTGGGCGAACTTCTTGGGCTTGATGGTGTGTTCCTGGGTCGCGCCGAGGAGGTCGTAGAGGAAGGCGACGTCGAGCTTGAGGATCTCGATGAACTCGCAGACGCCGCGGTTGGCGATGTTGAGCTCGCCGTCGAAGTTGAAGGCGCGGGGGTCGCTGTCGGACCCGTACATGGCGATCTTTCGGTAGTTGATGTCGCCGGTGAGTTCGGTGGAGTCCTGGTTCTTCTCGTCCTTGGGCTGGAAGGTCCCGATGCCGACGCGGTCCTTCTCGGAAAGGACGATCCGGCGGACCTTGACGTGGTTCATGACCTGCCGCCAGTCGCCCTGGTAGAAGGCCATGAGGTCTTCGAAGATCTTGCGGCAGAAGGGGTCGGGCTCGCCGTAGACGCGGAGGCGGCCGCCGTGGTGCTGGGGCTTGTACTTCTCGTTGATCTTGGCGAGCAGCGCGTCGCGGGCCTCACGCGGGACGAGGATCAGAGGCTCCTCGTGCATGGGGCAGGGGAACTCGTGCGTGGCGGCGGCCTGGCGCGTGGCGCCGCCCGCGGAGGAGACGCCGCAGTGCTCGTCGAGCATCCAGGAGAAGGAATAGAGGGCGCCGTCGGGGGTGCGGCTGTAAGCTTCGAGCCCCTTCTTGAGCAGGCGTGCCATGGTGCTCTTGCTGCTGCCGACAGGCCCATGCAGGAGCAGGACGCGGCGGTCGGTGCCGTAGCCCTCGGCGGCGGAGCGGAAGAAGTCGACGAGTTGCATGAGGGCGAAATCAAGCCCGTAGATCGCATCGGAGCCGTTCTCGAAGGGGTCGGAGAAGAAGTGGTAGCGAACGCAGTCCTTTTTGAAGAGGCGGTACTTCTCGCTGCCGTGCGCCATGATGGCGTCGTAGGCCCGCTGATAGGCGTTGCGCAGGACCATGGGGTTCTGCTGGACAATGGCGAGGTAATCCCAGAATGAGCCGGACCAGTGATGATCCTGAAACTTCTGACGGTCCAGACGCGACTCGATAAGCGAGATCAGTTCGTCGGCCATGTCCGTGCCTCCGGCGCGTGAATGATGCCACGCGGCTGTTGCATCTGCTATCGGCCCATCGGACGGCTGTCACCACTCCCGGGCCCCTCGCATCCGTGCTGATTGGTTATACGCCCCGGCTGGTGCGTCGGATCGCGCGATGCGCGGGACTTTCGATCGGCAACCTTTGCGCGTCAGGCCGCACGGCGCGACGACCACGATCGGCCGTACCCCTCGACCGCGACCGCGCGCACGTCGAGCCAGCCGACATCCACGCCCTGCGCGTCCATCTCGGCGGCGTGGTCGAGAACCTCTCGGCGAGTTGCCTCCAGCGGGAGCAGGGCGGCACGAACGCGAGGGATGATGAACGTGCGCACGAGCCAGCGGCGTCGCTTCTCGGAGGCGAGACCCTCGGCGGCGATGCAGACGCCCGCGGCCGCCAGCACCCCGAGCATGACGAGCCACTCGGAAGGCAGGCCGAGCATGGGCTGGGTCTGTTGTCCGGTGGCGAGCACGGGTGTTGCGGCGATGGTGAGGCCTCCCAACAGCGCGGGGAGCCTTCCTCGCTGCGCCGTTCGGCTGCCGATGAGGACCGGCTCGGGGAGTGCGGCGAGCATGGAGCCGAGCTGCAGGCACTCGCGGATGAGCTCGCTTCGGCGGGATCGGGGCTGCATCGGGCAGACGCCAAGACCCAGATCCTCTTCGAAAGCGATCCGCTCGGCGAGACGCTCGATCGCCGGGCAGGCGCCCGCGGCGAGCAGGTCGCTGAGTTCCGCGCGATCGGCGGCAACGGCGTGATCAAGGCGTTCGGGCTTGAGATCGGGCGTGCAGCAGACCTCGCAGCGGGCGATCAGGCGAGGTGAGCCGGCGAAGGTCCAGCGTTCGAGGCGGTGTCCGCGGACGCACCGGCAGACGCCGCAGAGATCGGCGATCCATCGGCCCTGGTCGGCGCGTGGGAGCCAGGTCTGAGGGTGTGGGGTGGGTCGGTCCACGCAGGAGAGATCGGACGAAGATTGGCGGGACTGAACCGTGAATACGATCGGACGTGGAGCAAACCCCGCCAGCCCCCTCCCCCACCACCGGCTCCCCGGCCTCATCGGGCGCCGGGAAGTACGACACGGCACCGGGCGTGATCGCGGTCCCGCGGGAGGCGATTCCCCCGCTGCCGGATGACATCTCGGCGCGTCCGGAGGCGGGTCGGCTCGATCCGCGGGGGTGGTTCGCGGAGCCGGCCAGACCGCTGGAGCTGGAAATCGGCTGCGGGAAGGGGACGTTCATCCTGGGCGAGGCGAGGGCGAGGCCCGACACGAACTTCCTGGGCATTGAATGGGAAGGGGAGTACTTCGCGTACACGGCGGATCGGCTTCGGCGGGCGGGAGTCCGCAATGCGCGGATGTTGCTCGCCGACGCGACGGAGTTCCTCCGCTGGCGCGTGCCGAATGGGACGTTCTCGGTGATTCATCTGTACTTCTCGGATCCCTGGCCCAAGGCGAGGCACCACAAGAACCGCGTGATCCAGCATCGGTTTCTGGCCGAGGCGTGGCGGACGCTGACGCCGGGGGGCGAGCTGCGCGTGGTGACGGACCATGACGAGTTGTGGGCATGGGACGAGGAGCGATTCGCCGTCTGGACCGACGCCGACCGGTACGCGGCGTGGCGAGCGGCGGGCTCGCCCGACCACGTGGGGCGTGTGCCGAACGAGGTGCTGCCGGGCGTGGCGTGCCCGTTCGAGCGGCACGCGTTCGCGGCGATCGAGCGGCTTGGCGAGGGTGCGGTGGTGGGCACGAACTACGAGCGCAAGAAGTGCCTGGAACGCCCGCCGCACGCCTGCACTCTGCGGAAGGTGACGCGATGAGCGGGTTGTCGGCGGGGTCGCCCGCGGTGGTGCTGCTGTCGGGCGGGCTCGATTCGGCGACGGTGCTGGCGGTGGCACGGCGGGACGGGCACTCGTGCCATTGTCTTGCGTTTGATTACGGACAGCGGCATCGGCACGAACTGGCGTGCGCACGGCGCGTGGCGTCGGCGCAAGGGGCGGCGAGCTTTCGCGTGGTGACGCTGGGCCTGCGCGAGATCGGCGGATCGGCCCTGACGGCGGACATCGACGTGCCGAAGGACCGCAGCGACCACGATCTGTCGACGGGGATCCCGATCACCTACGTGCCGGCGAGGAATCTGACGTTTCTGGCGATCGCCTCGGGGCTTGCCGAGGTGTTGGGCGCGCGGGCGATCTACGCGGGGGTGAATGCGGTGGATTACTCGGGATATCCGGACTGTCGTCCCGAGTTCATCGCGAGCGTCGAGCGCACGATCGCGCTGGGGACCAGAGCGGGCGTGGAGGGCGAGTCCATCGAAGTGCGCACGCCGATCATCCGGATGACCAAGCCCGAGATCATCCGACTGGGCGTCTCGCTGGGCGTGGACTATGGGCTGACGTCGAGCTGCTACGACCCGACGGAGAGCGGGCTGGCGTGCGGGCACTGCGACAGTTGCCAGATCCGCCGACGGGGGTTCGCCGAGGCGGGCGTGGCGGACCCGACGCGATACGCGGAGGATGTTCGCCGATGAAGGGGTGGCTGCCCATCAGCGAGACGTTCACGTCGATCCAGGGCGAGGGGAAGCTCACGGGCGTGCCGTCGTTCTTTGTGCGCACGAGCGGGTGCAACCTGCGGTGCGGGTGGTGCGACACGCCCTACGCGAGCTGGAATCCGGAGATCGACAAGCGGTCGATCGAGTGGCTCGTGGAGCGGGCGAAAGAGAGCGGAGTTCGGCACGCGGTGCTGACGGGCGGGGAACCGATGATCTTCGAGGATTTGGGGCCGCTGTCGCACAGGCTGCGTGAAGGCGGGTTCCATGTCACGGTCGAGACGGCGGGGACGGTGGCTCGGACGGACGTGGCGTGCGACCTGTGGTCGATCAGCCCGAAACTGGCGCACAGCACGCCTCGGAACGACCCACGCGACCCGGACGGGCGATGGGCGCAGCTCCACGAGGCGAGGCGGATCAACCTCGACGCGCTGCGGGCGTTGGTGAGCCTCGGCCCGGATCGCCAGCTCAAGTTCGTGGTGCGCGGGCCTGGAGACCTGCCCGAGATCGAAGACCTGCTGAGTCGGCTCGACGGGTGGCGACCGGATGATGTGCTGCTCATGCCCGAAGGGACGGCTCCGCCGGTGCCAGGGTCGCTGGGGTGGCTGGTCGACGCGTGCACGGCCCGCGGGTGGCGGCTGTGCCGGCGTCTGCACCTGGACCTCTTCGGGCATACGCGGGGGACGTGAGGACCACCACAACTGGTTGATTTGGCCGTCTGGTGAAACCGGGTCCTGTCAGGCACCAAACATGCGACGGGTGCGCCCGGCGAGCGCATCAGCACGAAGAGCGATGGCCGCGGGACGGAGGCGGCCCAAAGGAGTGGAACGAGATGTCCAGGATCGCGGTTGGAACGGCGTTGGTTCTGGCGATGGTTGTCGGGAGCGCGTGGGGGCAGCCGGCGGAGGTCAGGCCGGCGTCGGAGACACGGACGGCGGAGGCGGACGATCTGGCGCTGGCGCGGGGGTTGTCGCGGGCGTTTCAGCGGGTGGCGCGGACGATCGAGCCTTCGGTGGTGCACATTGTGTCCAAGCAAAGCAGGCCTGTGCTCGAGCGGGTCGGGTGGTTCGAGGTGCGCGACACGGGTCGGCGGCAGGTGGTGGAGAACGGGATGGGGTCCGGGGTGATCGTGTCCAAGGACGGGCTGATCCTGACGAACAACCACGTGGTCGCGGACGCGGAGATGCTTGACGTTCGGCTTCGTGACGGGCGGGTGCTGCCCGGGAAGATCGTCGGGCGCGACCCGCTGACGGACATCGCGGTGGTGCGCGTGGAGTCGTCGGAGTTGTCGGCGGTTGAGTTCGGCGACAGCGACACGGTCGAGGTGGGCGAGTGGGTGGTGGCGATCGGGAGCCCGTTCGGATTTGAGAACAGCGTGACGGCGGGGATCGTGTCGGCCAAGAGCCGGAGCCGGGTCCCGCTGCGTGAGCTCGGGGAGGACGCGTACAAGGACTTCATCCAGACGGACGCGTCGATCAACCCGGGGAATTCTGGCGGGCCTTTGCTCGACCTTGACGGGCGGCTGATCGGGATCAACTCGGCGATCGCGACGCGAGCGGGCGGGAGCGAGGGGATCGGGTTTGCGATCCCCGCGAACATGGCCAAGGCCGTGATGGACTCGATCGTGCGCAACGGGCGCGTGGTGCGCGGGTGGCTCGGCGTGTCGTTCTCCGATCTGGCGGGGGGCGAAGCAAGGTCGCTGGGGCTTGAGCCCAACTCGGGCGTGCTGGTTCGTGCGGTGGAGGAGGACAGCCCGGCGAAGCGGGCGGGGCTTCGCGCGGGAGACGTGGTGGTGAGGTATCAGAACAGGCCGATGACGCAGTTGTCGACGCTGCGGGCGGCTGTGGCGCTCACGCAGCCCGGCACGAAGGTCGAGATGCAGATCGTGCGTGAGGGCAAGCCCACGACGATCAACGCGACGATCGGTGACTTTGAGGCGGCGCAGGGGATCGCGGAGATTCCGTCGTGGGGGATCCTGGTGCGGACGATGCCCAGGGAGGAGAGCAGGCGCGTACGGAACTTTGACGTGCGGGGCGTGGTGGTGACGCAGGTGGTGCCGGATTCCGTGGCCGCTCGGTCCGGGCTGCAGACGGGGGACATCATTGT
This sequence comes from Phycisphaerales bacterium UBA2396, assembly GCA_002343325.1. Taxonomy (GTDB): domain Bacteria; phylum Planctomycetota; class Phycisphaerae; order Phycisphaerales; family UBA1924; genus UBA2396. The sequence continues at coordinate 20,441 of DDSG01000098.1, forward strand.
GCTGGCGGACGGGAAGTCGGTGAGCACGAGCGAGGGGCTGCGGGATGTTGCGGGGCGGAGCAATCTTGCCCGGGGCGTGGCGCTGGGCGTGATCCGCGGGAACGAGCGAGGAACCATCACGCTGAGGGAGTGAGACAGCGATTTCGCGAGAGTAGTGAGGAAGCCCCTGGGACGGCCCGGGGGCTTCTTGCATCTGGGGCTGTTCGCTGAGATACTCGGGGTGTGAGCGGCGAGCCGATCGAGAAGCCTCGCAGTGATCCTTGGCCGCCGCGGCCGGTGGAGGGTGATGCTCCGCAACGCGAGAGCGCGTACTGGCGGATGCCGCGAGCGCTCGCGGATGACGACGGGCGACGAGCAGGGGCAGTGGCGTCGATCGATCTGCCTGTCGGCGAAAGCGCGTCGGTCCGCGAGCGGATAAGCGCGTGGTGGGATGCGATCGAGACGGTGTGGCTTGGGCGCACGGCCGAGTCGTTCTTGGAGCGGGCAGCGGCGCAAGGATGGGCGCCCGATCCGCCGACGCTGTATTGCCCGTCGTGCGCGGAGAGTGTCGGGCCTTACGAATTGCAGCGGGATTCGGCGGGACGCGAGCGGTGCGGATCGTGCGCCGGGGCGAGATTGCCCTGGCAACGGGCGTTGCGGCTTGGCGACTACCGCGGGCTGCTGCGGCGTGCGGTGCACGAGCTGAAGTTCACCGCGTGGCGGCGTGTGGGCGAGGAACTGGGGACGCTGATGGGGGCGATGATCGCGGTGGAATTGGACCGCGCGGGGATCGCGCGGAGCGACGCGGTGCTGGTGCCGGTGCCGACGTTCTGGGCTCGGCGTCTGGCCCGGGGGATCGACCACACGCTGACGCTGTGCCGATCGGCGTCGAAGGCGAGCGGCGTGGAGATCGCAAGGGTGCTTCGGCGGCGGGCGGGCCCGACGCAGGTGGAAGTGGCGGCCTCGTCGCGGGGGTCAAACATCCGCGGCCGGCTGCGGCTGGTGAATCCGGCACGTCTGACGGGAAAGACCCACCTTCTTGTGGTGGACGACGTCCGTACGACCGGCGCAACGATGCGTGAAGCGTGCCGGGCGCTGAAAGCGGGACTGGCAAGGCCAGAATCTACACCTTTTATGGGTGAATTGTGGACGTGTGTGGTTGCGGTGGCGAGCGTGAGGCGTGGCCGGGAGGTGTGGGCGGAGGAAGGTCGGAGCGCGTAAGGTGTGGAGAGGAAGGGGGATGGAGAGGAAATCGATTTTTCATGGGATGAAGGAGCTTGACGCGGCGAGGGTGCGAGCTATTCTTCCTTCCCGCCGATGAGGCAGCGGACAAACGACCGCAAGGGTCGTGAAGCCGCACCGTCTTTGAAAAGTGAGCAGTTGGGACACGCACGAGAGTGTGCAGCGTCGACAGGCTTGGTCGCCAATGCCCGCAAGGGAGTATCGGCCAGGTCGCTCTGACCAGAGCAGTCGAATGCTGACAGATCCCCGGACGCCTTTGGGCGATCCGGTTGGTCCGGCGACAATCACAGCGTCGCCGCACTTGAAGTTCGTGTTGGAACGCACATCCTCCCCCCCGGAGGGTGTGTGAGAGAATTTCAAGCCACATCATTGATTGCCATCAATGATACCGGCGGCCGGGAAACCGGTCGTCGGAGACCGCCTCATCACAAGCGTGATGAGGTAACATGGTCTACTCGGTTGAATACTGCCGGAGGGCAACCTTCGGAGAACCGGAATTCAATTGAAGAGTTTGATCATGGCTCAGACTGAACGCTGGCGGCATGGCTAAAGCATGCAAGTCGAACGGGCCCGCAAGGGCCAGTGGCGGACGGGTTAGTAATGCGATCGAACGTACCCCGAGGTGGGGGATAGCGGTGGGAAACTGCCGGTAATACCCCATGTGCTCTTCGGAGGAAAGGTTTACCGCCTTGGGATCGGCGATCGTCCTATCAGGTAGTTGGCGGGGTAAAGGCCCACCAAGCCGAAGACGGGTAGCGGGTGTGAGAGCACGGCCCGCAACATCGGAACTGAGACACTGTCCGGACTCCTACGGGAGGCTGCAGCAACGAATCTTCCGCAATGGGCGCAAGCCTGACGGAGCAATGCCGCGTGTGGGATGAAGTGCCTACGGCATGTAAACCACTGTCAGAGGGCAGAAACACTGATCGCCCTCAGAGGAAGTGGCGACTAACTCTGTGCCAGCAGTCGCGGTAATACAGAGGCCACAAGCGTTAGTCGGAATCACTGGGCTTAAAGGGTGCGTAGGCGGTCTCTCAAGCGTCCTGTGAAAGCCTCCGGCTCAACCGGAGAACAGCAGGGCGAACTGGGAGACTCGAGGTTGGTAGGGGCTCACAGAACTGTCGGTGGACCGGTGAAATGGGTAGAGATCGACAGGAATGCCGATGGCGAAGGCGGTGAGCTGGGCCAATCCTGACGCTGAGGCACGAAAGCGTGGGGAGCAAACAGGATTAGATACCCTGGTAGTCCACGCCCTAAACG
>DDSG01000171.1:0-22700 GCA_002343325.1 Phycisphaerales bacterium UBA2396
GCTCTACCGCTGAGCTAAGGTGGCATCACGCGGCGGTCGGCCGCGGGTCTGAAGTATCGGCGTGTCGGGGGCGGTTGTCCACCCCCCACCCCCACGTGGCGGTCATCAACGGATCCGGGGGTTCATGATTCTGAGGTGGCTGCGCTGCCCCACCCCCTGGGTTTGGGGCGTATGCCGGCGGTGGGCCCGGGGAGGGCGACGGCGGCGCCCCCGGCCGAGGTGATGGTCATGCGTGCCCCTGCGGAGCGCAACTGGGCGAGCTGGCGGGCGCCGATGCGGGCCCGCAGGGTGACGTGGGTGTCGGTGTAGTCGCGGGCGAGCACCTCGCCGCGGTTTTCGATCACGTGGACGGTGCGGCTGTCGGCCAGCGGCACGGTGATGAGCAGTTCCTCGACCTTGCCGCGGGCGGCATCACGGACGAGGTTCCAGAGGTGCTCGCGTCCCGCGTCGAAGGTGCCGCCCTTGGGGCTGGCGATTTCACGGGCGCTGATCACGACCGAGCCGGGCACCTTCTGCTGCCAGACGAGCAGCTCGGTGTTGTCTCGGAGGCGGTCGGCCTTGTTGAGCAGCAGGACGCGGGGCGGGGGCTCGTAGATCGCGCCCATCTTGTCCTCACGCTCGCGCACTTCTTCGATCAGCTCGTCGAGCGTCCGCGTGACAGTCTCGTAGTGCAGGGCGGCGGCGGGATCAGAGACGTCGAGCACGATCAGCAGCAGGTCGGCGTGCGTTGCCTCTTCGAGCGTCGCACGGAAGGCGGCGATGAGATTCGTCGGAAGATCGCGGACGAACCCGACAGTGTCGGACAGCATCACGTGGAGCCCCCCGCCCAGGTCCCACTGGCGGGTGCGGGTCATCAGCGTGGCGAAGAGGCGATCGTCGGCATACGCGCCGCCGGAGGTCAGGGCGTTGAACAGCGTGCTCTTCCCGGCGTTGGTGTAGCCCACGATCCCCACGGTGAAGTTCTCGAGCTTGCGCTGCTGCACTTCGCGGCGTTTGCGTTCCTGCACGACGCGGATCTCGCGTTCGAGATCGTTCTTGCGGGATTGAACAAGGCGGCGGTCGATCTCGAGCTGCTGCTCGCCCGGGCCTCGCGTCCCGATGCCGCCCGTGATGCGTTCGAGGTGGCTCCACATGGCTTTGAGCCTGGGGTAGGTGTACTCGAGCTGGGCGAGTTCGATCTGGAGCTTGGCCTCGGCGCTGGTGGCGCGGCTGGCGAAGATGTCGAGAATCAGCTCCGAGCGGTCGAGCACCTTACGCAGAGTCGCCTGCTCGATGTTGCTGATCTGCTTGGGCGACAGGTCGTGATCGAAGATGATCGTGGTGGCGCCGAGGGACTCGCAGAGCCCCTTGAGTTCGGAGAGTTTGCCCGAGCCCAGGTAGGTCGCGGGGACGGGCTTGGGCAGGTTCTGGGACATCTCGCCGACGACCCGCGCTCCGGCCTGCTCGGCGAGAGAGCGGAGTTCGCCGAAGGGGTCGGCCTTGTCGTAGTTGGATTCGGGGAGCCTGACCGCGCAGAGGACCGCCCGCTCGGAGCGGACGTCGAGTTCGGAACGTTCGTGCTGGATGGGCATAGACAACGCGGCCTGATTGCCGCGACTCCTGGTCGTGTGTTCAATCGTCGGGGTCGCGTGCCGACCTCACAACGCCTTGCGTCCGTCGCCCGACGGGCACGCCCAAAGGGTGTGCGCGGGCGGTCCGATGGGTGTGTGGATTACAGGCTCATGATGCGGAAGGTTAGGCGTGCTGGGCGGTGCGGGCCTGTCCGCGGAGCCAGCGTGCGACGTCGGGGTCGGCGGAACCGTCCGTCTCGCGCTTGGCGATGGCGGCGGCGATGAGGCCCATGAACATCGGCTGGGGCGTGAGCGGGCGGCTCGTCAGCTCGGGGTGGAACTGCCCGCCGATGAAGTACGGGTGCTCGCCCGGCGCGGGGGCCGCGGGGTCCGCGGGCTGGCGCAGTTCGAGGATCTGCATGATCGGGCGCGTGGGGTGTCGGCCCGAGAAGATCAGGCCGGCCTCTTCGAGGCGGCCGAGGAAGTCGGGGTCGACCTCGTAGCGATGGCGGAAGCGTTCGCGCACGGAGGTTCTGTTGCCGAAGAGGAAGGAGGCGAGGCTGCCCTGCGTCAGCAGCACGTCCTGAGCGCCGAGGCGCATCGTGCCGCCGAGCCCTTCGATTTTCTTCTGCTCGGGCAGTTCGCTGATGACGGGGTAGGCGGCATCGGGCACGAACTCGGTGGAGTTGGCGCCGCGGAGTCCGAGGACATTTCGTGCGTACTCGATGACGGCGACCTGGAAGCCCAGACAGATGCCCAGGTAGGGGACGCGCTGCGTTCGGCAGTGCTTGACGCAGGCGATCTTGCCCTCGACGCCGCGAACACCGAACCCGCCGGGAACGATGACGGCGTCGAGCCCGCGAAGCCGATCGGAAACGTTGGCGTCGGTGATGTCGGTGGTATCGAGCCACTTGACGTCGATCTTGCAGGAGAGGTGGGCCGAGCAGTGCTCGATGGCCTTGTCGATGGAGGCGTAGGCGTCGCGGAGGTTGGCGTACTTGCCGGCGATGCCGAGGGAGACGGCGTGGCGTTTGGGGGCGACGAGCCTGCGCCCGAAGGCGTTCCACTTCTCGCGGGCGCGATCCTCGTGAACCACATCCACCCGGTCGTGAAGGTTGAGGAGGGACATGATCTCGCGGTCGAGGCCTTCCTGCCTCATTTCCTCGGGGATCGTGTAGATGCTCTCGCGATCGTGCATGGAGAAGATGCGTCGCAGCGGGACGTTGCTGAACATCGCGATCTTCTGCATGACCTTGGGCTGGCAGGGGCGGCTGGCGCGGCAGGCGATGATGTGGGGCTGGATGCCCGCCTCCATCAGCCGCTTGATGCCGAGCTGCGCCGGCTTGCTTTTCTGCTCGCCGAGGGCCGGAGGCTCGATGACATAGGTCAGGGCGACAAAGCAGGTCGAGCCCGGCCCTTCCTCGAAGGCCAGTTCTCGCATCGCCTCGATGTAGAAGGCGTTCTCGTAGTCGCCGACCGTGCCACCGACTTCGACGAAGACAACGTCGGCGGGGCGGGTGCCGTCGCCCTGCACGGCCAGTTCGCGGAGTTTCTTCTTCACCTCGCCCGTGACATGAGGGATCATCTGCACATCTCGGCCGAGGTAGCCGCCGCGACGCTCGCGGTCGATGATCTCGGCGTAGAGGCGGCCTGAAGTGGTGAAGTTCTTGCGCGTGAGGTTCTGGTCGAGCAATCGCTCGTAGGTGCCCAGATCCATGTCGCACTCGGTGCCGTCGTCGAGCACGAAGACTTCGCCGTGACGGAACGGGTTGAGGGTGCCCGAATCGACGTTGAGGTACCCCTCCATCTTGATAGGGGCGACGGAGAGGCCTTTGTCCTTGAGCATCTTGGCGAGGCTGCTGGCGAAGATGCCCTTGCCGAGCCCGGACATGACGGTGCCGAAGACGATGACGAACTTGTGGCGTCCACGGACGTAGCCGTCGGGAATGGGCGAATAGAACTCGCTGTCGGCGGAGGACTCGCCCACGGAGGAGAGGATGGAGGAGGACCGACGGGAGTCATCGTCGGCGGGGCCCGATTCCCGTGGGCCGCCCGAGCTGGCTTCCTGACGGACGGGCTCCGGATCCGATGGGAGCCAACGCCGCATCGCCTGCTGGATCGTCTGGGTGGGCATGAGAGAGTGTACCACCCACAAGGCAGGCCCGGCGGGGGTAGTCCCGGGGCGCGAGCTGTTTCGCAAGCCCGAGCCCCCCCTGTTCCGACCTATAAGCACCCAACCGACGCTACGCTGTGCACCAGATCCGTCCCCCAAGGAGCCCCTATGCCCAGGCCCCCCCACCGATTGACCGCCCTGCTCGCGCTTTTCGCCGGGCTGACCCAGGCCTCGACCTCGCTTTGGGCGCAGGAGGCCGACCCACGACTGAACCCGACGACCGGGGCGCTCAAAGCCAATTGGGCTCCCGCGGCGGACTTTGACCACAAGCATCTCCGCCTTGAGCTCGACATGGGCGACCTGTCCAAGCCGATGCTCCGCGGGGTGGCGACCTTCACGCTCGCCTCTCGGGGGACCGCCCGGTCGGAGATTCGCCTCGACGCGGGCACCGACCTCACCGTCGAGCGCGTGGAGTTCCCGGAACGGACGGTCGGTCGGAACCTCAAAGAGCCGGCCAAGCCGATCCCCTTCACGCGTGAAGGGCGGGACCTGATCGTGACGCTGCCCGCGCCGGCCAAGCCGGGTGAGGCGTTCGACCTGCGAGTGGTGTACTCGGCGGACTATTCGAGCGGGCGAGGGGAGGGGCTGACGTACCTCAAGCCCAACGAGAAGGCCGAGAGCGAAACGGATCGCTCGCCGATCGTGTATTCGCAGGGGCAGGCCGAGCACCACCACAAATGGTTCCCGTGTCACGACTTCCCGAACGAGCGGGCGACAACCGAGATGATCGTGACCGTGCCGACGGGGTACGAGGCGGTCTCGAACGGCCGACTCGTGTCTCGCAAGGCCGACCGCGGCCGGACAACGTTCCACTGGCTCCAGGACAAGCATCACCCGTACTACCTGGTGACGCTGGTGGTGGGCAAGTTCACGATCATCAACCTCGACCCCGAGAGGCCCAACGCCAAGCCCGACATGTCGTTCCCCAGGGAGGACCGATTCCGCCTGCCGGTGACGGCGTACGTGCCCATCGGCCGGGAGGAGGACGGGCAGCGGGTGCTCAAGGACACGTGGGAGATGATCGGGGTGTTCGAGAAGGTGTTCGACGAGCCGTATCCCTGGGACAAGTACACGCAGGTGATGGTGCGTGGGTTCGGTGGCGGCATGGAGAACACCTCTGCGACGACGATGTACGCCGAGTTGCTCAACGCTCGCGGGCAACAGGGCGACGACATCATCGCGCACGAACTGGCGCACCAGTGGTTCGGCGACCTGGTGACCTGCCGGACGTGGGCACACCTGTGGCTCAACGAGGGATGGGCGACGTATTCCGAGGCAATCTGGGCGGAGCATCTCGAAGGCGACGAAGGGTACATGCGGACGATCGCGAGCTGGATGAGCCAGCAGCGGATGGGCAATCGGGGCTCGCTGCCGCGGGCGATCCCGATGGTCTCGAACCGGTACGCGAACCCGGATCAGCCCTTCCAGAAGGCCGACAACCCGTACTCGAAGGGTGCGCTCGTGCTCCACGCGCTGCGAGAGAAGCTGGGCAAGGAGGTCTTCTTCCGCGGAGCGGCCCTGTATCTCGACCGCCACAAGGAACGCGGGCTGGCCGAGACCGACGACTTCCGTCGGGCGTTGGAGGACGTGTCGGGCGTGCCGCTCGACCGCTTCTTCGAGCAGTGGACCCTGCGCCCGGGCCTGGCGCGGCTTGACATCAAGCTGGGGTACGCCGACGGCGAACTCGCCATCGACGCAACGCAGACCCAGAAGATCGACAGCGACAACCCGGCGTACGTGATGAGCGTGCCGGTGCGGATCCGGTACGAGGACGGGACGACCGAGATGCTGTCGTTCGAGATCGCCGAGAAGAACGCGAAGGCGACGATGCGGGTCAAGGGCAAGCCCGCCGAGGTCTCCTTCGATCCGCGCCTGACCAATCTCGCGGTGTACACGGTTTCGCAGCCCATCGCCTCGGCCGAACCGATCGAACGCTAAGCACGACCGACCCGCCTTCGAGCACGCCCCCCACCCACACGAGCGAACGACCATGACGACCTCATTCCGAACGACCCCCGCACTCCTCATTCTGCTGGCCGGCCTGGCGTGGCCCGCCTGGGCCCGCCACGGCGGCGAGCACGAGTGCCAGCACGGCAAGGCGGAAATGGCCCGCCTCCAGTGGCTCGCCAACCCGATCGACCCGGCGACCGGACGCGACGCGCGGAACTTCGCACGCTCCACCGGCGGGATCGATTACCGCCACATGAAGCTCGAGCTGACGGTGCTCGACATGAACACGCCGGTCATGAACGCGAGACAGACACTCACGCTCGCGCCGCTGGGCAGGGCGGTCTCCACGATCTCTCTCGATGCCCGGTTGCTGACCATCGACCGGGCCGAGTCGCCCGGGCGCACCGTCACGCACGAACACGACGGGCAGACGTTGACCATGACCTTTACGCCCCCGCTGCCCGCGGACGAGGCCGCCGACGTCGTGATCCACTACACGATCCAAGATCCGCCCCGAGGGCTGTTCTGGACGCCCGAGTCGCCCGCCTGGCCCGGCCGCCCCGCCCAGATCCACACGCAAGGCCAGCCCGAGACAAACTCCTACTGGTTCCCGTGCCACGACTTCCCCAATGAGCGGCTCACGACCGAGCTCGTCGTCGCGGCGCCCACCGGCTTTACCGTCTCTTCCAACGGACGCTTTGTCGGCAAGGAACAGATCATCCTCGATCTGCCCGACGGCGTCGGCGGCAGCCGCCTCGCCGGGTTCGATCAGTGGCGCTTCCTCCAGGACAAGCCCCACGTCAACTACCTCGTCACCCTGGTGATCGGGAAGTTCGACATCGTGGAACTCGGCACGCCGAGCCTCCCGATGCCCGTCTACGTCCCTCCGGGGCGGGCCGATGACGCCCGCACGACCTACGGCCGGACGCCCGAGATGGTCCGTCTGTTCGAGCAGAAGCTCGACGAACCCTACCCCTGGGACCGCTACGCCCAGCTCGTGGTGCACAACTTCGTCGCGGGCGGCATGGAGAACACCGCCGCGACCACGATGCACGACACCGCGCTGCTCACCCCCGCCTCCGCCGATGACTTTGACCTCGACGGCCTGATCTCTCACGAGCTCGCGCACCAGTGGTTCGGCGACCTGATGACCTGCAACACCTGGGAGCACATCTGGCTCAACGAGGGATGGGCGACCTTCCTCACCCCAGTCTGGTTCGAGCACCGCGACGGGCGGGCCGCCTACGAGGCTCGCGTCCGCGAGCTCTACGACGGCGTGATCGCATCCGACACGGGCATGCTCCCCACCACTCCGGGCATGGCCAGCAAGGTCTACAGCGATGCGTGGGAGCCCTTCCGCCGCAGCGCCAACCCGTACGGCAAGGGCGCCTCCGTGCTCGCGATGCTCCGTGCGAGGCTCGGCGATGAAGCGTTCTGGCGTGGCGTCCGTCTCTATGTCGATCGCCACAAGTTCAAGAACGTCGAGACCTCCGACTTCCGCCAGGCGCTCGAGGATGGATCGGGCGATTCGCTCGAACTCTTCTTCACCCAGTGGGTCACACGCCCCAATATCCCGAGACTTGCCATCGAAGCCTCGTGGGACGACGCCACTCGCACGCTCAAGCTCTCCGGCCAGCAGACGCAGACGATCGACGGGCTCAACCCTGCCTTTCAGTTCAACCTTCCCGTCTGGATCAAGCCCAAGGGAGTCAGCGACTGGACCAAAGCCACGCTGACCTTCGACGGCAAGTCCGGCGAGCTGGGGGCGATCCCCCTGGACGCCGAGCCCGAAGCCATCGCGTTCGATCCTGAACTGACGGTCATCGCCGAGATCCGATGCTCTCACCCGGCCGCGTCCAGCCTTGCCCTGCTGACCGAGGGGCCGACACTCAACGCCCGCGTCCAGGCGATGCGTGGCATCGGGGAAGACGCCCCCGACAGCGTGCTCAAGGCACTCTCCGACGTGGCCTCGGACCGCTCGCTGAACGCCTTCCTTCGCGTCGAGGCGGTCCGGGCTCTTGCCCGGGCGAAGTCGGCCGCCGATCTCTCGGTCCTGCTGACCTCCGCCACGGATTCCTGGCGCGTGCGCGAGGCGGTGGTGTCCGCCCTCGCGGACCTTTCCCGGTCCGACAGCGCCACCGCGACGATGCGTGAGCGCTCGTTCGTCATGTTCTCGAAGCTCGCCGAGTCCGACAAGAGCACCCGGGTTCGCGCCGCGGCGATCCGCGGGCTTGGCGCGATGAACGCGGGCGGCGCGATCGAGCTGCTCATGCGGACGTCCCGCGCGGAAAGCCAGGACGACGCCGTCCGAATCGCTTCGATCGACGCGCTCGTGGCTCTCAACCGCAAGTCGTGCCTGGCGATCGTCGGCGAACTGACCAAGCCCGGCAGGCTCAGCCGGACCCGCGCCGCCGCCATCCGCGCGGTTGCCTCGCTGGCGGCCCACGACCCCGATCTGGCGTTCGAACTGGTGTCGGCCAACCTCGCCGACCGCGAATGGCGCTCCCGCCAGGCCGCGGGCGAGTCCCTGGTGCAGCTCAAGGACCCGCGCGGGGTCGACGCGCTCTCCCTGCGGCGGAAGGATGTCGCCGATCCCTACGAACAGGCCCTCATCGATCGCTGGACGAGCGACCTTCGGGCGGCGATCGCGCCCCAGCAGCAGACCCGCTAGTACCCCACTCCTTCAGCAACAAGCAGCGGGCCCGGGACATGAATCCCGGGCCCGCTGTGTTTCCAGAGGACTGTGTGGATCACTCGCGATCAGCAGCCGGCCTCGAAGGCCGCCACGAACGCGTCAAAGTCGAAGAAGTCGACGAACCCGTCGCCGTCGAAGTCGGCCGTCTTGCCCGCGGGGCACGCGCTCGCGTCCTCGAAGCACGCGACGTACGCGTCGAAATCAAAGAAGTCGACAAACCCGTCGCCGTCGAAGTCGGCGTCGCAACCGGGGTCGCAATCGCCGGGGTTGGCCGAGCCCGGCGTGAGCACGAAGCCGTCAGCAAGGGCGATGTCGTTCGGGAAACCCGTCGTCTCGTTCGGATCGGCGATGTACGGCCCGGGCGACCCGCCGAAGACGTCGATCGAGTAGGTGTTGCCGCAGATCCGCAGGAACGAGTCGGGCGTGTACGCCAGCACCGGGTCGGGGTCGGGGGTCGAGATATCAATCCCGCCGAGCTGGACGGCGTACGTCAGATCGATACCCAGGTCCTCGCCCTCGATGTACGACACCGCGTTGATCACCTCGGTCCAAGGCGTGGAATCGAGGATGCCGTCCTTGTTCGCATCAAGATCAGAGCCGACCGTGCCGCTCCACCCGCGGACGAGCAGCCAGGTGTTCGCGCCGTTCTCGAGGTCGGGGCTGAAGTCCTGCACGCGGATCACCGTCTCGGCCTCCGGGGCGGGCTGAAGGACCGTCGGGCCGTCACGCCACAGGAAGAGGCCGTTGGACCCGGTGGACCACCCTGTGAGATTCAGCGCCTGGTCGACCTGCCCGGCGTTGGTGTTGTCGCCGTCGATGATAATGAGCCAGATCCCGTCAAGGCTGAAGTTGCCCGCGGCGGAGCGGAGCTCGATGAACTCCTGACCGTTGTCGGGGGAGCCCGGGGGATTGACGAACGCCTCGTTGATCCACACCGGGGGCGTCGCCGCAGCCGAACCCGCGAGCACCACCAACGCCGCGCACATGGACAATGCCTTCTTCATGCCGAATCCTCCGTTCGTGCCCGACTCCCGCCGGGCCGACCTCTCTCAAACACAACCACCTCGGCCGCACGCGCGGCCGATTCACCAGTTCAGTCCTGTCCGAGCCAGCCACCCGCCGTAGACGCGACCTTCGAGTTCGTCGTACTTGCGGTAGAAGAACGAGCCCTGCTGCACCTGTTCGCTCGCGTTGAACATTCCGTCGCGGATGACGTTGTCGCTGAAGAGCGCGACGTGCCCGTCGGCAAAGCCGATGTTGGCGTTCAGCCGATCGTGCGAGATCTCCGCGTCCTCGTTGTTGATCTTCGGCCCCCTGCCGTGCACCGGGCCCCAGTCATCAAACCTCTGCCGGCCGACGCTCGGGCGCCCGTTGCGGATGCCGACGTACGGGCCGTCGGTCAGCGTCTTGGCGCCCCACGACTCGAGCCCGTCGATGGTCACACGGTCGGCGCGGTCATCGTTCTGGATCGTCCCGTCGGCGAAGAGCGCCACCAGCGAGGGCGAGCCCGCCGCCACCAGGTACCGATCGTGCAGAGGCCCGAGCAGGTAGCGCACGTCCTTGACGTTCGGCGGCGGGGCCTCGGTCCGGGTGTCGGTGTGCGCCATCTGCCAGTTCTGCGCGTAGTTGGTGTTGAAGCCCTCGTCCACAAGCCGCTTCAGATCCGCCTGGGTGTACGGGCCCTGCCCGTCCGGGCGGTAAGCCCGCGAGCTGTTGATGCGGGCCTGGTTCAGCGTCTCGCTGAATCGAGCGGGGCTCCCCGGGCAGAGCAGTTTGCCGGGGTTGGCGTATCCGCCCACCAGCATGTCGGCAACCCAGCCGCGCGTCTCGATCGGGCCATAACCCTCTTGCATCGAGTTGTCGAACGACCCGCTGCAGTAGAACCCTTTGTTGTCGAGGCTGTAGGCGAGCGAGGCCTTGGACAACTGCCCAAGGTTCGAGGCGCACGCGGATTGCTTCGCAAGATCCCGCGCCTTGCCCAGACTGGGGATCAACAGACTGATGAGCAGCGCGACGATCGCGATCACGACGAGAAGCTCGATCAGAGTAAAGCCACGACGCATCAGGACCCCCCGCCCCGACTGGGGCCGATTCGGGCGGCAGCAGGCTTTCGAACACGCGAGCGAACGTTAAACCAGGCCCTGTGCGAGCTTGGTTCGATTCGCGCAAAGGCTGCGTGAAGACCCGCCTCCGGACATCGGATCAGGCGGGCCCGAGGACGGCCAGTCGTCGGGCGCACGCCGACGCCACCTCGTCGATAGTGATCCGCTCCATCAGTCGGCGGCCGGCCTGCTCGTTCTTGTGATCGAGCGGGTCATCGGGCGAGACATGCTGGATGACATCCGCGTCGCGTCGGTACGGGCCGACGAGATCAACCCGCGTCGGGCCGAAGAGCGCGACGCACGGGCGATCGAAGCCGACCGCCATGTGCAGCGCGGCCGAGTCGTTCGCGACCACCAGCGACGAGCGCTCGATGATCGCCATCAACCCGCCCACCGTCGTGCCCCCGATGCGATCAATGATGCGGGCGGGGTCCTGCTCCGCGGCGGCCAGCAGGGCCGAGCACTGCGCGCGCTCCGAGGCGGACCCGACCAGCACCACGCGCTGCACGCCCGCCTCGAAGAGTCGAGGAATGAGCGCCGCGAAGCGCTCCTCGGGCCAGCGCTTCCCCTGCCACCTGCTCGTGGGCGCGATCACCGCGTACCGCGTGCCCGAGATTGATGCCTCCCGCTCCCAGGCTCTCGACTCGTCCGCGGGTGTGTACAGGCGCATGTCCCGGACGGGCGCGATCCCCGCGAGCCGCAGAACCTCCAGCATGCGCTCCACGCTGTGCATCTGAGAATCGACTGTGTGCTTCTCCGTCAGCCCCAGGTACCCCAGCTCGCGCGCGTTCGCCAGACCCACCCGGCGCGGAGCCCCCGTCGCCCACGCGAACAGCCCGCTGCGGGCCAGCCCCTGCACGTCGAAGACCATGTCATACCGGGCCCGGCGAAGCGAGCGCAGGAATTGCAGGGCGGCCCGGGGCGTGCGCACGGACATCGACGATCGGTCGAAGGGCACCACGCCGCTGAGCATCGGGTGGGCGGCGACAGCCGGCGCGAACGGGCGATTGACGAGCCAGTCGATCGTCGCCCCCGGATAGGCCGCCCGGAGGCTGGCCAGCACGGGAACCGTCCGGCAGACGTCCCCCAGAGCGCTGGGCCTGATGAGAAGGATGCGGGGGCTGGGCACGCCCGATGGTACCCGGACCGAGCCAGGCCGATCCCGCCCGCGAAACCGGGGAGGGGGGTTTACCATACAAGGCTATCGCGGACGTCGATCCCTTCCGTGGGGGCGGCCGCACCCCGCTCGGTCACCATCCGGGCGGCACAGAGAAAGGGCTCCCGATGTCGCTGATCCGTCGTCGTCTTGGTGTGGTAGGTCTGGCTCTGGTCACCTGCGCGGGCTCGGCCCTGGCGGCGTGGTCCCAGCCCGATCAAAACAAGCCCCAGACCGTGCTCTTTGTTGAGCACCGCGGGCTGGGCGTGCTGGGCAGCGACCCCCGCGACGCCGGGCTTCGCCGTGCTGTCGAGATGATCCCCGCCCGAATCTCCGAGCTCAGAGAGGAGATTCCCGACATGCCCCCGGAGGCGGTCACTCTGCTCGACATGGCCCCCAAGATGCTCTCCCGCCCCGCCAAACTGGCGGTGGCGTACGTTCCCGGCGAGCCGACCGGCGGGTTCTTCAGCTACGGCATCCTGCTGTCGATCGAGGCGGCGAGCGAGGCCGAGGCGATCCGCAACCACGAACGAATCAAGGGCCTGCTCAAGTCGGGCGACGCCCCGACGGAAGCCTCCAAGCGCATCGAGGGCTTCACGGAAGTCCTCGTTCCGCCGCCGGGCAAGCTGGCCTTCGGTGTGCGCAAGAGCGGAGACGCCTGGCGCAACGAGGTGGCCTACGGCACGATGCCGACCAACATGGATTCCCTGCTCGCCTCGCCCGAGGGGCTGATTCCCAACTCAACCACCTTCATGAGCGGGACCATGGACTTCGCCGCGCTGACCCCCGCCGAGCGGATGATCCTCACCGTGGGCGGCGGCAACGCCGAGCCCGTCCGTGACGTCGCCGTGCAAATGCGCAAGCGGGGGCTCCTGGGCAACGACGCGATGAAGCTCGGCTTCGAAATGGGCATGACCGAATCCGCGATGGTCTCGACGATGACCTTCCGCGGCGCGGGCAAGTACAAGAAGGCCCTCTACCTGCCCACAGAGCCCCTCAAGCCCGAGGAAGTGCGCGTGCTCCCCGCCGACACGGTCTACGGCAGCATCTCGCGCGGCGACCTCTCGCAGGTCCGCGACGCGATCGACGAGGCCCTCAAGGCCGGGGGCGAGGAGGCCACGGGCGTCCTCGACATGTTCAAGGAGATGACCGGCGTCGACCTTCGCGCCGACCTGATCGACACGCTCGGCGGCGCGTACGGCTATTACATGTCCGACTCGACGGGCGGCGGCGGGCTCGGCTCGCTGATCTACTTCATGCAGATCCGCGAGAAGGACCGCTTCCTCGCCGCGCACGCCAAGCTCGTCGCCCGCGGGAACGAAATGCTCGAACAGGCGATGGCCGAGGCGCCAGCCAACTACGTCAAGATCACGGGCTGGAAGGACGGGGCGATTCAGCTCAACACCCTCCGATTCAACGGGCTGCCCGTGCCGATGGAATTCACCTACGCCGTCGCCGGCAACTGGCTCGTCGTGGGCCTGACGCCTCAGGCCACCCTCGCCGCCGCTCGCCAGGCCGAAGGACGCGGCGACGCTGGGCTGGGCTCCATCCCGGCCGTCGCCGAGGCGCTCCGCGGGGGCGACGCCGTCTCCGTCGGATACAGCAACGCCTCGCGGCTCGTGCGCGACGGTTACACACTGCTCTCGATGGCTGGCTCCGCACTCGCCAACGGCGTGCGCTCGCCCACGGATCCCGCCCGCGACCCGGGGCTCGTTGTCCCGCTGCCCTCTGAGCTCGCCGCCTCGGCCCGTCCCAGCGTTTCCGTCTCTCGCTGGAACGGCGAGGACTTCGTCATGTCCTCCACGGGTGATCGTTCCGTCGTCGTGACGCTCGGCACGCTCTCGGGCATGGGCGAGAAGGTGATGCCTCTCGTCGGCGGCGTCGCGATGTTCACCGCGATCCAGCAGCAGGGCGGGCTCGGCGCCCGGATCGATCCTATCGCCAGGGTCCTGGCCGCGATCGAGCCCTGGTGGCTTGCTCCCGGCCCGGGCCGCGTCGCGGTGCTCGCTCACTCCTCTCGCTCGCTTCCGATCGCACTTCCTTCGCTCGACTGAATGCCCGAGATCCCCGACGGAATCTCCATCATCCTCCTCACCGGCCGGTTTGTCGTCGTTGACAAGCCGGCCGGCTTGCTCTCCGTGCCCGGCAAGGGCGAGGCCAACCAGGACTGCGTCGCTCGGCGGGTCGCCCGCGCATTCCCGCAGGCGACCGGACCGCTGATCGTCCACAGGCTCGACATGGCGACCTCCGGCCTGCTCGTGCTTGCCCTCGACCCCGACGCCCACCGCTCGCTCTCGATGGCCTTCGAAAGGCGGGCGGTCTCCAAGCGGTACGAAACCCTCGTCTCGGGCGATCTCTCAACCCTCGGCACCGCGGGCGAAGTCGACCTGCCCATCCGCACCGACATTTCTCGTCGCCCGCTTCAGATCGTCGACGATGTCCACGGCAAGCCCTCTCAGACCCGCTGGCGACTCATGGGGGTCGAGCACGGCCCCACAGGGCCGAGATCACGCGTCGAGTTCGAGCCGATCACCGGACGGACGCATCAGCTTCGGCTGCACAGCGCGACCCCACAGCCTCGCGGGCTGGGGTGCCCGATCGTGGGCGATGATCTGTACGGGGGCGAGCCGGCTGCACGCCTCATGCTGCACGCGAGGGAACTGAGCTTCCCGCATCCCGACGGCGGCGACGACATCCTTGCGCGAAGCCCCACGCCCTTTTGATCCTGCCGGGTTCAGGGAACGGCTGCGGGGGTCATCCGCGTGATGCCCTCCGCTGTCTCAACCAGAACCTCGTCGGCCTCGTCGAGGAACAGGCCGTGGTCAAGGACGCCGGGCGTGCTGTCGAGCTCGGCGGCGAGCTTTTCCACGTCCACGCCGTCGCCCAGCGTGCAATCGAGGATGAGGCTGGCGTTGTCGGTCAGGAAAAGCTGCCCATCGAGCGTGCGCCGGACGACGCCGTTGAGCCCGAAGTTGGCGAGCTTGTCGCGCACGCTGGCGAGCCCGAAGGCCATGACCGCGATGGGCAGGGGGCTGCGTGCGCCGAGGCGATCGACGAGCTTGTCCTCGCCGACCAGGAAGATGTTCCGCGTAGAGGCGTGGGCGACGATGCGTTCGCGGACGAGCGCGCCGCCCTTGCCCTTGATCATGCGGAGGCGAGGATCGACCTCGTCGGCGCCGTCGAAGAGGTAATCCACCCGCTCGACCATGGCAAAGTCGATGATCGGGATCATGTACGCCCGGGCAAGCGTCTCGGACGCGTGGCTCGTCGGGACGCAGTGGATCTGCAGCCCCTCCTCGCGGACGCGGCGGGCCAAGGCGAGAATCCCGCGGGCCGCCGTTCGCCCGGTGCCCAGCCCGACGATCATGCCGGTCTGAACCTCGGCGACAGCGGCCTCGCCCAGCAGGTCACGCGGTGTGCTTTCGTCTGCCAAGGGAAATGCCCTCGTAATTCGGTCTGCCGGGTCGCCTCGCCCGGGGAATGGTCTGCTCGGATCCTGCAACATCTCTCGGCTCGCTCCAGGGCTCGTTGGTCGGCGGCCACCATCCGCCTGCCTCGGGTCCCCGTCCGTTCTATCACCCGAACTGTATCCCCTGAGCCAGCCGGACCGCCGACCCATAGTTGATGGTAGACGTCTGGCGACGCATGTACGCCTTCCACGAGTCGCTGCCGCTCTCCCGGCCCCCGCCGGTCTCTTTTTCACCCCCGAACGCGCCCCCGATCTCGGCCCCGCTCGTCCCCAGGTTGACGTTGGCGATTCCGCAGTCGCTGCCCGCTCCCGTCGGGGCGAGGAACCGCTCCGCGGCACGAAGGCTGTCGGTGAAGATCGCCGAACTCAGACCCTGCGCCACGCTGTTGTTCAGCGCGATCGCTTCCTCGAGCGTGCGGTACGTGAACACGTACAGAATCGGCGCGAACGTCTCCTCGCGGGCGACCGGCAGGTTGTTATCGGCCGGCGCGCGGATGATCGCCGGAACCACAAAGTTCCCGCCACGCGCGTGACGCGTCCCACCCGTCAGCAGCGTGCCCGCCTGCGACACCGCCGAGGCGACAGCCGACTCGAACGCCCGCACCGAGGTTTGGTTGATCAACGGGCCGACCAGTGTCGAGGGGTCGGTCGGATCCCCCACGCGGATCGTGCTGTACGCCTTGATCAGCCGGCGGACAACCTCGTCGGCGATCGACTCGTGAAGGATCAGGCGGCGGGTCGTGGTGCAGCGCTGCCCGGCCGTGCCGACCGCTCCGAACACGATCGACGGGATCGCCACCGACAGGTCGGCCGTCGGATCCACGATGATCGCGTTGTTCCCGCCCAGCTCGAGCAGGCACCGGCCCAGCCGCTCCGCCACGATCGCGCCCACACGCCGGCCCATGCGGCACGAGCCCGTCGCGCTGATCAACGGCAGGCGGGGATCCCGGACGAGCGGCTCGGCGACGTCGGTGTCGGTGCCCACCACCAGCGTGAACAGATCCGGATGCCCGTGCCGCGCCGCCACACGCGAAGCGATCGCATTGGTCGCCAGCGCGGTGAGCGGAGCCAGCAGGCTCGGCTTCCACACCGTGGTGTCCCCGCAGACCGCCGCGAGCATCGCGTTCCACCCCCACACCGCGTTGGGAAAGTTGAACGCGGTGATCACGCCGATGGGGCCCAGCGGCAGCCACTGCTCGTACATCTTGTGCTCGGCACGCTCGCTCGGAAAGACCGAGCCGGGCAACTGCCGCGAGAGCCCAACGGCAAAGTCGGCGATGTCGATCGTCTCCTGAACCTCGCCCAGACCCTCCTGAAGGATCTTGCCCACTTCGAGCGACACGAGCGTGCCCAAAGGCTGCTTCAGAGCTCGGAAGGCGTCCCCCATCTCGCGGACGATCTGCCCACGCTGCGGCGCGGGAACCTCTCGCCAACGCAGGAACGCGGCGTGGGACCTGGCGATGGCGCTGTCGGCGGACGAACGCGAATCAAGCCGGACCCCAGCGAGCGAGGTGCCCGTGGCCGGATTCTCGCTGAAAACCACCGAGCCGTCCGGGCTGACACCGGGCGGACCGTCAGAGAGCACCAGTCGAGGATCGTGGAGAACTCCCAGAGCGTCGAGCACGTCGCGGATCATGCGCGAGCGTAGGACGCCGGCCGGGGGATCTCTCGCGGCCCAAGACGCGGATCAGGGCTTGGTCGTGGGCTTGGCAGCCAGCAAATCCTCGATCCGCTTCACGAGCGTGGTATCCATCGGATCGGTCTTGGGATCAAACCGCGCCACCACGTTCCCGTCGCGATCGACAATGAACTTCTGGAAGTTCCACTGCGGATCCCCGCCGATGGGCTTGGGCTGCGACGACAGCTTCTTGTACAAGGGGTGCTGATCCTCGCCCTTGACGGAGATCTTCGAGAACAGCGGGAACGTGACCTTGTACTGATCGCTGCAGAACTGCTTGATGTCGGCGTCGGAGCCCGGCTCCTGCCCGCGGAAGTTGTTCGCGGGGAACGCGAGAATCACGAAGCCCTTGTCCTTCTTCTCGTCGTAGAGCTTCTGCAGCGACTTGTACTGCGGCGTGTACCCGCAGCGGCTCGCCACGTTCACGATCATCACCACCTTGCCCTTGTACTGCTCAAGGTTCTGGTCCTTGCCGTCAATGTCCTTCATCGTGAATCCAAGGACGTACGGGTCGACCGCCTCGGCCGGCTTGGGGTCCGCGGGCTTTGGCTCGGCGGGGGCTGGGGCGGCGGGCTTGGGCTGCGCGGCCCACGCGACCATCCCCGCGGCGAGCACGATCGACGGAACAATCACTGACAGCTTCATGCGATGACCTCCGCTTGATTCTTCGCCCGTGCAACCCCCCGCGACGCAGCCGAGGGCCTCTCGACTCAAAAAAGAGACGGGGGCCGCCCATCCGGACAGCCCCCGCGTTCGAAATCCTCTGAGGCCGCGAATTACTTCGTCGCGTCCTTCACGGCGTCTTTCGCCGCGTCCTTCATCTCGCCCGCGGCATTGCCCGCGTCCTTCGCCGCATCCTTCACTTCCGTCGTCTTCGGGGCGGCAGGCTTCTTCTCGCAGCCGGTCGCGAAGCCAACAACCACAAGGGCAGCCAGGGGAATCAGGGCCTTCACAGCAGTCTTCATGTCGAACCTCCAAAGGGGTGTATGTGCTCGAACAAGAACCCAACAGAACGATGGTCTGGGGTCAGTCCCCGCCAAGTCAAGCGTCTAGACTCGCTCCAGTGATCCAACTGACCCGATCAGTTCGATTTTCCTTGTCCAATACCTTTCAGACTCCAAACACCGTCCTTCCCGAGCGGTCACAGGGGTACGCGGGGGTCGGCACGGCGTGGGATTCAGGGTGGGGTGCGTTTCATCAGCTCGATGTCTCCCTGCACGGCCCGATCGACCCCGTTCTGGGTTACCTCGTCGACATCAAGGTGATTGATCGGGCGGTCCATCACGCTGTTGTTCCGATTCTCGCCGACGGATTTCGCGCGGCCGCCGAGCCCGTGACGGTGCTTTCGAGCGCCGTGGCCGCACTCAACGCTGAATTGAGTGGCCGCCTCGTCGGTGTGACCTGGAAGCTCTCCCCATTTCTGAGCATCTCAATGAACACCCAACACCCCGATCGTGCGCTCATCCGCGTCCGGTTCGAGTTCGCGGCCTCTCACCGGCTGCACGTGGCGAGCCTCTCGGCGGAGGAGAACGTCAGGCACTTCGGCAAGTGCAATCACGCCTCGGGTCATGGGCACAACTACGTGTTCGAGCCGGCGGTCGAAGTCACACCCGGATCGGGCAAGGGGCTCACGGCGAGCCAGATCGAGCGCATCTGCGATCGGGTGATCCTGCAGCGTTACGACCACAAGCACCTGAACCTGGATACGCCCGAGTTCGCGGAAGGAAGCGGTCTGAACCCGTCGGTCGAGAACATCGCGATGGTCTTTTTCGGGCTGCTTAAGCCCGAGATCGAGGCGGCGGGGCCGAATGTTCGGCTGCACTGCGTCACCGTGTGGGAGACAGACCGCACGAGCGCGACCTACCCGTGCGACGCCCGATAATGGCCTCCCTTTGCGAAGGGCAGTGGCAACGGGGGCGCGGTCGCTTGGCGGTATGATGGTTCGAACATGGGGATCGGCGAATATCTCTCGAGCCAGGGGCTTCTCAGCCACGACGACGTCGCACGGGCCGAGGCTGATGCGGAGGCGGCGGGCGAACGGCTCGACCGCTATCTGCTCCGGACGTCCCGCGTGCCGAGGGAGCGGGTGCTCGAGGCGTTGTCCGAGCAGTTTCATATGCCCGTGGTCGACCTGACCACCGTTCAGGCCGACGCGGAGGTGCTGGCGCTGGTCCCGGCGAAGATCGTCTTCGGGCAGCGCTGCGTGCCGATTGCGCGTGAGAACGGCGTGCTGACCGTGGCGACGGCGAACCCCTACGACCTGTCGGTGCTGGACGAGCTGCGGCTGGTGACCGGGCTGTCGATCTCCCCCGCGCTGGCGGACGAGGAAGAGCTCCACAACTTCATCAGGGCGAACTACGGCGTCGGCGGGGACACGCTCGATGCGATGTCGGCGGGGCTTGGCGAGGCGCCCACGCAGACGCGGGCCGAGAGCGACGATGTCCAGGCGGCGCAAGAGGCGTCGGTTGTCCGGCTTGTCAACGACATTCTGAGCGAGGCGATCGCCGAGCGTGCGACGGACGTTCACGTCGAGCCCTACGAGCACGAACTGGCTGTCCGCTACCGCATCGACGGCGTGCTGCAGCGTGCGAACGTGCCCGCGACGATCAATCGGTTCGGGGCGGCGATCATCTCGCGCCTGAAAATCATGGCGAACCTGAACATCGCCGAGAAGCGCAAGCCTCAGGACGGGCGCATCACGTTCCGGGCGCGGGTGCAGGGCAAGCCGGCGGAAGAGTTCGATCTGCGTGTGTCGACGATCCCGATGCTGTTCGGCGAGGGCGTTGTGCTTCGCGTGCTGTCGAAGCAGGCGGTGCTGATGACGCTCGACCAGCTCGGGATGCCCCCGAAGGTCGACGCGACGTGGCGAGAGCTGATCAACCGTCCGCACGGGATCGTGCTGGTGACGGGCCCGACGGGTTCGGGTAAATCGACCACCCTGTACGCTTCGCTCAACACGATCGTTTCGGACGAGATCAAGGTCATCACGGTCGAGGACCCGGTCGAGTATCACGTGCGCGGGGTCAACCAGATTCAGGTCAACCACAAGGTCGGGCTGGATTTCTCGGCCGGTCTTCGTGCGATCCTGCGTCACGACCCCGACGTGGTGATGATCGGTGAGATCCGCGACAAGGAAACGGCGGAGACGGCGATCCAGGCGTCGCTCACCGGGCACCTGGTCTTTTCGACGCTTCACACCAACGACTCGTGCGGCGCCACGACGCGACTGCTCGACATGGGCGTCGAGCCCTTCCTGGTCGCCAGCTCGCTCGAGGCGGTGCTCGCCCAGCGGCTGGTGCGGCGGATCTGCTCGGCGTGCGGGGCGGACTACACGCCCGACCACGCCGAACTTCCGGCGGAGTTCACGATGCCGGCCTCGGGGCTGCTGCGCCGCGGCTCGGGCTGCCGGGCGTGCCGAAACACCGGGTACCGCGGGCGCGTGGGCGTGTACGAGCTGCTGCGGATTTCCGACCACACGCGCGAGCAGGTGATGCAGCGGATCAACGCCCACCAGATCGCGCAGAGCGCGAAAGCGGAAGGAAACCTCTCGACGCTGCGCGACGACGGGTACACAAAGGTCGCGGCCGGGCTCACGACACTCCACGAGGTGGCGTCGGCGCTGGCGGGATGATCGTCAACGGGCGAGCACGGGGCCCTTGACACGCACCAGCACGAACGTGACGTCGTCGTGCTGCGGCACGCCGTCGCGGAAGGTTCGCAGAGACGCTTCGATCTGGTCGCCGATCTCCTTGAGCGGGCGATCCGCATGAGCCTGGATCAGATCCCGCAGGCGGTCCTTCCCGAACAGTTCGCCCGCGGGCGAGGCGGACTCCCAGATGCCGTCGGTCCCGACGACGATCAGGTCACCCGGCCTGAGGTCGGCCCATTCGTACTGCTCGTATTGGGCGTCGGCGTCGATCCCGACGGGGATGCCGCCGCCGTCGAGTTCGCGGAACGACCCGTCCGACGGGCGGTAGATGATGGCGGGGTCGTGCCCGCCGCTGGCCCAGCGGACTTTCCCCGCGACCGGGTCGATCTCGAGCATGGCGAGGGTGATGAACTGCTCGGCCCTGCCGTCGGAGGCGATGACGCGGTTGACGCGCGTGATGAGATGCGCGAGATCGTTCGCGTCGGCGACGTCGGCGCGGAGGGCGGCCCGGCAGGCGGCCATCATAAGCGCCGAGCCCACGCCATGCCCCATCACGTCCGCCACGACGAACAGCGTGCGGCCGCCCGGGGTCTGGGTCATGTCGATGAAGTCGTAATAGTCGCCACCGGCTGCGTCGCAGTACTTCGATCGTCCTTCGACGTCGAGCCCTGGCAGTGTTGGCGGCTTGTCGGGCAGAAGCCCCTGCTGGACCTGAACCGCGACGGCCATCGACGCCGCGAGCTTCACGTGCTCCTCGAGCCTGGGAACCATGGCGTTGAACGCACGGGCAAGGTCGCCGATCTCGTCGTTGGTTGCTTCGGGTGCGCGGGCCTTCATGTCCCCCGAGGCGAGCGCATCGGCAGCGAGACGAACGTCGAGGATCGGCCGCACGATGCCCCGTGCGACGGCCCAGGCGACCAGGGCGGCGAGAATCGCCACGATGCCGGCCACGATCGCTTGCGACCCGGCGAGCCTGCCGAGCGAGGCCGTGAACTGCGACTGAGGCTCGATGATCAGCACACGCCATGGGCGTTCCTGCATTGCGGCGAACCCCGCGATCCAGTCGACGGGGCCTTCTGTGGCCGGTTGCCAGCGGACCAGCGTCGCGCCCTGCGCGGCTCCGCGGACCGCTGAGGCCAGGCCGATGGTGCCCAGCGGGGCAATCGCCGGCAGACTGAAGGTGGCCTCGGGATCGAGGGATGCGATCTGCGCCGCAGAAAGCGGCTCGACGGCTGAATACAGGCGGGATTTGTCGGGGATGCTCAGCACCACGCCGTGACTTTCGATCAGGACCGGCACCGCGCCCTCGGCGACACCCGCGTGATCGACGATGGACCAGATGCGTTCCCCGCGGAGCTTGAGGACGACGGCTCCGATCACGCGAGACTCACCCTCGCCGGCGAGCACGGGGTGTGCGAAGTAGACGCCGGGCTCGCCTGACGTCTTGCCGACGAGGAACTCGGAAACGAATCGGCGTCCGAGCAGAGCCTCGCGAACATACTCACGGAAGGTAAAGTCCATGCCCACGTTCGCCGGGCTTGTGGACGCGATCCCGACGCCGGCGGCATCAGTGACGAAGATCGAGGCGAAGTCCGACGAGGTCGTGGTCACGCTCGCAAAGAGACGATCCACCGCCGGGAGGAGCGCCGGGCGTTGGCCGGTGCTCGCAGAGCAGAAGGCGATCACGTCGTCGTCGCGGGCGACCTGCGCGACGTTGCGCGAGGTGTCGGCGAGCAACTGGTCGAGGCGAGAGGCGGTCGCCTGGGCAATCAGCGCGAGGTTTCTGCGGGCCGAGTCGTCGAGCGCGGCTCGGCTGGCCGACGCGGCCAGTGCCACCGCGACAACGAGCGGCACAACAGCGCACAGCAGAAGTGCGATCGTGACCTTGCGGGCGATGGAACCCCTGCGCGGGCGGGTCGTGTCGTTCACGGTCCGATCGTACCGCCGCGCCCGCGAGGGAGCGGGTCAGGGTTCGGGGGTCGAACCGATCCTCAACTCCGGATCGATCGGCCACGGGCGGGCGGGTCGTCCCGAGAGTCGAAGGGCCGATTCGGGGTTCACGCCGTGCGCCCAGGGGACGAGGTACTTGCCCTTCAGACCTTCGGGCTTGTCGATCTCATCGCGCATGTCGCGGCCTTTGACCCAGGCATCATTACGACGCGCGGTCACGGTCCAGGAGACCACAAGCCCGGGCGTGCCGCCGGCGATCTGCAGGACGCCCGCGGCGACGGGGCCGGGGGCGGGGGAGAACGGGAAAGGGTCGGGTAGGGGAAGAGGG
>DDSG01000171.1:22949-23101 GCA_002343325.1 Phycisphaerales bacterium UBA2396
CTGTAGTACGCGGGGAGCGTGACGGTCGCCGAGCCGGTGTCGTCCAGAGTCGCGTTGCCGCGATAGATGTTGAAGGGCGCGGGGCCCTCGGCGGCGAAGTGGCGGAGGATCTTGTTCTCGGGGTCGAGGGGGTGATCGATCACGAACTGCTT
>DDSG01000171.1:23470-23763 GCA_002343325.1 Phycisphaerales bacterium UBA2396
GACACCCGTCGCGGCCGAGGCGACGGCATACACGCCGGCGGCGTCGGTCCCCGTCGAGTCGACTCGGCCCAGCACGCCGGTGGTGATCCCGGTTTGGTGCACGGCATGTCCTGAGACCCCGATCCCGTCGGTGCTGTCGCTGCGTCCCCACACGCCGTAGGTCTCGCCCGTGGTGGCGTTGGCCCAGCCAAAGACGCCGCGACCGCCCGAGCTGTCGGATTGCCCCTGCACGCCGATGGCCTGACCAGTGGTGGCCTGCGCCCAGCCGACGAGCCCGACGCCCGAGGTGCTC
Organism: Phycisphaerales bacterium UBA2396; assembly: GCA_002343325.1. GTDB lineage: Bacteria > Planctomycetota > Phycisphaerae > Phycisphaerales > UBA1924 > UBA2396. The sequence goes on from DDSG01000171.1 coordinate 23,763, forward strand.
T
>DDSG01000171.1:24033-24164 GCA_002343325.1 Phycisphaerales bacterium UBA2396
AGCCCGGCGAGCCGACGGCGGTCGACGAGAAGTAGGCGGCGCGGGGCTGCGACGTCTCGATGTGGAGGGGATACTGGGGCTGGTTAAACCCGATCGCGACGTTGCCCTGGGTGTAGAAGGCGTTGGAGCCC
>DDSG01000142.1:0-6183 GCA_002343325.1 Phycisphaerales bacterium UBA2396
GTCCGGCATTTCGGCTTCGAGCAGTTCGGGGATACTGCTCCGCGACCTGATCAGCCTTGGTAACGGGGCGACCGGTATCCTGTGCGGCAGTTCCTCGGTCGTCTCGGGTTGTGTCGCGAGAGGAAACGTCATCGGGATCACATGCGGCGACAAGTCGGTCCTGACGCACTGCACAGCGGCGTCGAATTCCAGCGCTGGCATTCAGATGGGCAATGCCGCAGTCGTTTCGGGCTGTTCGGCCGATGAGAACGGAGGACAAGGTATCGTCGTTGGCTTTCTCGGGCACGTTTCCGGATGCACCGTCAGTCGCAATGCGCTCACCGGCATCAATGCCACCAGCAGCTGCACGATCATCGACAACACCGTGAGCGAGAACAGCTCGCACGGCATCGATGTCGCATTCAACAGTGTTGTTCGGGGCAACACGTCTATTCTGAGCGCAACCGGAGCGGGGATCCGAGTCAGAAACAGCGGTTCCCGCATCGAACGGAACCATCTCGTCTCGAACTCCACCGGGCTGCTCGTGTCCGTAAGTCGAAACCTCATCATCGGCAATTCGGTGTCCCAAAGCACCTCCGTCAACTACAACATCGCCAGCGGCAACCGCTACGGCCCCATCATCGATGCCACGGCAACAGGCTCCGCCGCGGTCAACGGCAGCTCGGCCGCCGGCACGCTGCTGACCACGGATCCCAACGCCAATCTCTCGTTGTAGCTCTCCCAGTGTCGTCCGCGATGATCGCGAGAAGCGGTTCCTGGGGCATCATCGGAGAACATGCTCAGCGACCGCTCGCCACTGCGGCTGCCGCACGCCGCGCCATGACAGGCACAGTCCGTTCACGCGTCGTGGCCCGCGAATGGCATAGCTTGAGATTCGAGCGCCGTTCGCGCTGTTCGGCTTGGCCATCCATCATCAATGGCCGAGGGCCGACGATACGTCGGTCAGAACCATCAACAGCCGGCCTCGAACGCGCCGATGAACGCATCCAGATCAAAGAAGTCAATAAACCCGTCGCCGTCGAAGTCGGCGTTGCCACCGCCGCACTCGCCGGTCTCGAAGCACGTCACGAACGCGTCATAGTCAAAGAAATCCAGAAAGCCATCCCCGTTGAAGTCCGGCGGACAGTCTTCGCCACCGAGCCCGGGCATCGCCAGCACGAAGTCATAGCCGGCGATGTTGTCCGCGTTCTCAAAGGCTCGCCCCCCCACCGTGCCGGTGATGCGGTAGCGTCCCGGCACCAGAACACCAGAGACGTCAAACGTGGTCTGCTCCGCCGGAAGAAACTCGCTGTAAAAGATGATCCCCCAGTTGAAGCCGTTAAAGGCCTCCAAGATCACCGCCGCGCCGAGATCCGGGTGATTCCGATGCCTCGAGCCCGAAAGGCGAAAGTCGATCGCATGGTCGACCCTGAACTCGAATCGCTGCGAATTCCCCGGGTTGACGGAGAACATGACCGACGTACCCGCGCCGGACGACGCAGCGACGAGATGGGACTCGGCGCTCGCCGCGATCGAATCGATCTCATTCAGCGTCCCTGCAATCGCGTACTCATTCCCGGTGTTCACGAACGTCGCCGCCGAGTAAGGACGCGGAGGATCCCCGGGCAGCGCACCGGAAGTTCCGCCCTCGAACGACAGCACGTCGCTGTCAGAAAGCAGCAGGCTGCTGTGGGCCGTGTTGTCACTCCCCGAGTGGACGTCAGCCCCCGCGCCGTAGACATAGTTGTAGTTCAGCGAGCACAACCGCGAGGTCAACACCTGGCCCAACGCTTCGCTCGATGCCGCTGCCGCGGCAAGTGCAACAACCGGTACCGTCCACAGGTTCTGCCGCATGGGGTCACTCCTCGAGCACACAGGGTCCGCCGAGAATACCGCGGCGCCGCACCCTCTCCAAAGCGTTCTGGCTCGGCGGGTCGTCCAGCACCTTCTTCTCGGACTTGATCTTCCCGCCAAGGCGACTCCGCGAACGCCGCTTGCCGTTCTATCCTTCCCGATGCACGCCGATCTCGAACGCACCCTGGTCACCCGTGAGCAGATCGCAGCCCGCGTCGCCGAGCTCGGCCGCCAACTCGCCGACGACCTTGCATTGGACTTTGGCACAAGATCCGCCCAAAGCGGGGGGAATGTGGTCATCGTTCCCGTGATGACCGGTGCGCTGGTGTTCACCGCCGACCTGATGCGCCAGCTCCCCATCAAGCTGAGCCTCGAACTCGTCGCCGTCAGCAGCTATCCGGGCAAGTCCATGGAATCCAAGGGCGTCAAGATCGCCAGCGAGTTGCCTCAGGATCTCGCCGGCAAGCATGTCGTCATCGTTGACGACATTCTCGACAGCGGGCAGACCCTCGGGGTGATCCGCGAGCTGATCGAACGACAGAAGCCCGCCAGCGTCCGCTGTTGTGTCCTGCTCAAGAAGCCCGAGTCCGCACGCAAGCGACACGTCGCGGTCGAGTACGTCGGGTTCGAGATTCCCGACGCGTTTGTCGTCGGGTACGGGCTCGACTTTGACGGGTTCTACCGCAACCACCCGGAGATCGCGATTCTCAAGCTTGAGGTCACCAAGTAGACCTTCAACCTCTCCACTTTTTTTTTGCTTTGGACGGCGACCTCGCGGCGGTATCATCGCCCCCCATGAAGCACGCCATCTTCGCAGCGTTCCTGCTCGCCACAGTCTCACACGCCCAGTCTGATCCTGTCGGCCGCGCCTGCACCTTGTGGATCAAGGCCGATGCGGGGATCACCCTCGACGGCCAGGGGCGCGTCATCGCCGCGACCGACCACTCCGGCTCGGGACACAACGCCTCGGTCGGCGCGGGCCAGGGTCCGTTGCTTGTCCCTTCGGTTGTCGGCGGCCTGCCCGCCATGCGATTCGACGGCGGTCGCTGGCTCAGCATCGCCGGCCTTCCGCTCTCGAGCCAGCAATTCACCATCATCGCCGTCGTCAATGACACGCGAAGCGACGGGGGCTTCCGTGAGGTGATCTCCAACTGGGACTTTGGCAACACGCTCTCTTCGGTCTTTCTGGGCACCACGTCGCTCGACCCCGCGGGCCCAAACACCACCCGCGTCCGACTCACCGACGATGTCGGTGGTGCAAACCAGGGGCAGGGCGGCGTGGGGACGATCTCCAACCGCACCTCACACTTCATCCTCACGGGCATAAGCCGCTCTACCAATGCCGAGGTCTTCCAGAACCGGACGCTGATCGCCGGCCGAGACACCCCGATCTCCGCCCGCAACTTCTCCACACCTTGGGTCATCGGGCGGCAGGGACCGATCTCTGAGTTCTGGGTCGGCGACATTGCGGAGATTCTCGTCTACAACGCGGACCTTACCCGCTGCGAGCTCGACGCCGTGTACGACTATCTCAACGGACGCTACGGCCTCGCACCCTGCTCGCCTCAGATCACGCGCCCGCCGTTCGATGTTGCCATCTGTCCCGGCGGGACCGCGACGCTCTCCGTCGAAGCCGGCGGGGGCACCTGCACCGACAACTTCACGTACCGCTGGACGCGCAACGGCCAACTCCTGACGGACGAAGGTCCCTACGCCGGCACGTCCACCCCCGTTCTCACGATCGCGGGCGTGACGAGCCAGACCGTCGGGGAGTACCGCTGCACCGTCTCGAACGCCTGCGGCGACACGCCCTCCCCGGCCGCAAACGTCATCACCTGCTTCGCCGACTTTAATTGCGACGCCTTCGTCGACTTCTTCGACTACGACGCCTTTGTCTTCGCGTTCGAATCCGGAGACCCCCGGGCCGACACCAACGGGGATCAGTTCCTCGACTTCTTTGACTACGACGAGTTCATGGGCCTCTTCGAATCCGGCTGCTGAAGCCCTCTTCCGCCGGCCAGCAACCCCGCGTCGACAGCCCAACCACGACAAAGAGACACCGCGGGATGATCCAACCATCCCGCGGTGCTCGTCCTCTCGTCTTTGCCTCAGCGGCGACGCCGGCCCATCGCCAAGACGCTCAGCCCTGCAAGGCCCAGCGTGCCGGGCGTCGGAATCGTCCCGCCGTAGAACGGCACGTGCACTTCGCCCCGCTGATTGAAGCTCGCGACGAACACCGACCCATCAATCGCGGTCGTGTTCTCGAGGTGCGCCAGCGGCGCCAGGATCGCACCGTTGAAGTTCCGATCAAGGAAGATGCTCGTCGCTTCGTAGAAGTTCCAGATCACCTTCGACCGCGCGAAAGCGCTCGTCCAGTCGCCCACCATGTTGCCGCTCGTGAAATTGACGCTTGTGCCCGCCACGTTGATCACGATCTCGCTCGCAGCCCCCGCGTTGAGCTCGATCTGCTGAATGAGCGGGTTGCTGAACACCTGCGACGACTGCACGCTGAACACCGCCACCCCGCCGGGGGCCGCTGTCGCCTGATACCTCACCGCACCGGGCTGTCCGACGGGAAACTGGGCGATGCTGTTCGCCGTGAGCGACCGCAGCGAGCCCGAGAGCGCGAGCAGCTCCGACCCGTACGAGACCGCCTGAGCGCCGAGTGTCGCGTCCGTCCGGGTGATCCCCCCGCCGTTGTGATTCACGTTGCCCGACAGCGAGCCGCCGCGGGCAAAGTTCCCCGCCTGCATATTGATGTTCGAGACCGATGTCGAACCCGCCACCGCCAGCACATCCCGCCCGGCCCAGACGTTGCGATCCAGACGAAGCCCGATGGTCGGCGAGCCGCCCGTCAGGTTTCCGCCGCAGAAGGCGTTGCCTTCCACGTCCTGGCTTTGGTTGTGCCAGTTCCCCAGCACCACGAGATTCCACTGATTCACCACGCCGGCCTGAACCGACGCCACCACCGCGAGCCCCGAAAGGGCCGCCGCCGCCGTCACAACACGCTTCATGTCTCTCTCCTTTGCACAAATCACGAACCCCCCGGCACACCTGGCCGGGTCTTGTCTCTCATCCAAAGCGTATCCACCTCTCAGACCCCAGCAATGACCGAGAACCGCCGTCCAGCCCCAACACGGCTCTCTCTCACATAGACTGAACCGGTGCACAATCGACCGGCAACAACGCCCCAGCCGCCCTCGAACCCTCAGATCTCTGAGCGCGTTCTGGCACGCTTCCGTCCCGCTCCCGTCCGTGTGGCGGTCGGCCCGCTGGTCTTCTGGGTCTGCACGGGGGCCGCTCTCTCGTTCGGTTCTCTCACCCATGCTTCCTGGGGCGTCGATCGGGCATGGTGGGTCGTCGCTGCTTCCGCCCTCATCCTGATCGCCCTACTCAGATTGGCCTGGGAAGTCGCCTCCTGGTTTGCCACCCGGTACGAACTCACCGACACGCACGCTCGGGCCTCCTTCGGCGTCTTCCGCCGTGTCCACGTCGAAGTCCCCCTCCGTCGAATCCAGAACGTCGTGATCCTGCGCCGATTCCGAGATCGCCTCGTCGGCATCGGATCCGTTGGTATCGCCACAGCCGGCACCGACGGCGTCGAACTCTGGTGGGTCGACGTCGCAGCCCCGGATTCCCTCGCGAGCACCCTCCGTCTCGCCACTCCCCACGCGTCGAGCAACTCCACGCCGCACACTCTCGCCGGGTCGCCGCCCGCACCACGGCCCATCGTCATCGGCTTGACCGGTTCGATCGCCGCCGGCAAGTCGACCGCCGCCGCCATCCTCCGCGACATGGGCTGCGTGATCGTCGACGCCGACGCCGACGCCAAAGCCGCCCTCGATCTCCCCGAGGTTCGCGACTCGATCGTGGCCTGGTGGGGGCCGGCCGTCCTGAACACCGAAGGCCGCGTCGACCGCGCCGCCGTTGCTTCCCGCGTCTTTTCTTCGCCCGAGGAGCGAGCCAGACTCGAACGACTGGTCCATCCCATCGTCCGGCGCAGGCGTGCGGACCTCGTCCAGGCCGCCGCCGCGAAGGGGGCCCGCTTCGTCGTCGCCGACGTCCCTTTGCTCTTTGAAGCCGGGGTGAACAAGGAGTGCGACGTCACGGTCTTTATCGATGCCCCGCGGGATCTTCGCCAGGCTCGCGCCGTCCGATCCAGAGGGTGGACGCCGGAAGAGTTCGCCCGCCGCGAGGCCTCGCAGTGGCCTGTCGAACAGAAGAAGTCACTCGCCGACGAGCAGATCGACAACGCGGGCGATCAGGACGCCTTGCGCTCGCAACTCGCCCGGCTCCTTGATCGCGTCGCCCGACGTCCGGGGATCACCCCCCCGCCACTCCCGCCCGGAT
>DDSG01000142.1:6402-6867 GCA_002343325.1 Phycisphaerales bacterium UBA2396
CCCCCCCGCCACTCCCGCCCGGATGACACGGCCTCACAGCCCGTGTATACTGATCCATTGGGGCGGCGCGAACGTTGATTCGTGAACCGTCCTTTCCCCCCGCGAGTCCGAGCGATACGACCGACGTGGACGTCGGTCTTCATGTTCAGGCAGGCTCGGTTTCGCCGCTCCGTGGCGGCGGCTCGCCCGTTTCCCGCGTGGCACTCAGTCCACAAGGCCACCCCCAGGACCGCCCTTCCTTCTTCATTCGGGGCGCGCAAGGATCACCGCACATGCCAGGCAAGTCTCAGCCCGCGGCCAAGGGCCGAAAGACCAGCAAATCAGGCGAGTCCGAGTCGGCCGAGAAGCCCAGCAAGGCCCGCTCGCCAAAGACCGCCAAGGAACCCAAGGACACCGAGCAAAAGCCCTCGCGGGAAGCACCCAAGGACGCCCCGAGCCGATCCTCCGAGTCCCGCTCCTCGGCCC
>DDSG01000152.1:0-429 GCA_002343325.1 Phycisphaerales bacterium UBA2396
CCTACCATACCCCCCCACGTGCCCCCCGCCGTCGAACATCTCCTGAACGCCCCCCAGGCTCGCCGCGAGCACGCCTGCCGACAGGCCGCCCAAGCCCTCGCCGACGCCCGCATCGTCGTTGTGCCCACCGAAACGCTCTACGGCCTGGCCGCCTCCGCACACCACGCCCGCCTCCTCGACCCCATCACCGGGCCCGGCCCGCGGACCTGGCACGCGCCCTCCGCCGACCGCCTCCTCGACCTCCTCGGGCCCCTTCACCCGCTGCACCGCCGCCTGATCAGCGTCTTCTGCCCTGGCCCCGTCCGGTTCGACGTGCACCTGCCACCCGACCGGCTCGCCGAAATCCGTGCTCGGCTCGGCGTCCAAGCCGGCGTCATCGACACCGGTCAGGCTCTGCTCGTCCGCGTGCCCGACGATCCCATCGCCTCC
>DDSG01000152.1:737-12396 GCA_002343325.1 Phycisphaerales bacterium UBA2396
GGGGTCGCCTCAGGTTTGTGGCGCCCCGACGCCATGCCCGACACCGTCGCCATGATTCTCGACGCCGGTCCGCCCCGCTACGGTCGGCCATCCGCGCGGATCGAGCTGCTCCCAGACCCGCCCTGGTACCGGGCCCATCCCGGCGGCGTGGTCGAGCCCCGCACCGTCGACCGCCGGGCCCGCCGACGCCTGCTGTTCGTCTGCACCGGGAACACCTGCCGAAGCCCCATGGCCGAGGCCATCGCCCGCGCTCTGCTCGCCGAGCGGGGCGGGCTTGTCGGCGGTATCCCCACCGACGTCGCGTCCGCCGGGACCTCCGCGATGGAGGGCGATATGTCCAGCCCGGAGAACGACGCCGCACTCGCCTCGGTTGGGGTGCCCCCGTCTTCGCACCGGGCCCGACACCTCACCCGCACCATGCTGGCCGACGCCGACCTTGTCTATACGATGACCCGCCAGCACGCCCGTGCCGCCCAGTCCCTGGGCTCGGACGCCCGCATCGAGACGCTCGATCCGGACGGGCACGACGTGCCGGACCCCATCGGGCAGGGGTTGCCCGTGTACGAAGCCACCGCACGCCGCCTGAGAGATCTCATCCAGGCCCGCCTGCGGCAACTGGACCAGAGCGGAGAAGCCCCTTGAACATCGCCCTGAGCGCCGATCACCGCGGTTCCGCATCCATCCGCGCCCTGAGCGAAAAGCTCGCCCGCGAAGGCCACACCACCACCGTGCTCGGCGACTGCTCCGGGCAGGCCTGCGACTACCCCGAGCCCGCCTACGCCGTTGCCAAAGCCGTCGCCGAAGGACGATTCGAGATCGGCATCCTGATCTGTGGCACGGGGATCGGCATGTCGATCGCCGCCAACAAGATCAAGGGCGTTCGCGCCGCTGTCGCTCACGACGAAATCGCCGCCGAACTCTCCCGCTCGCACAACAACGCCAACGTGCTGTGCATGTCCGCCGACCTGCTGGGCCAGCGCCTCATCGAGAAGATCGCCGAGAGCTTCCTCAAAACCGAGTTCGAGGGCGGACGCCACAGCCGACGCCTCCGCAAAATCGCCGCCATCGAGAACGGCCAGGACCCGGCGAGCGTGCACGACTGACCCACATCTGAACCGTCAATGGGCTTTTCCCCGGGGCCTCGCAAGGCGAGTTCCGAGGTGGTGCTTTGCGCTCGGAGTTCCGATCGGGAGCCGCGCGGGAATGAAGGAGGAAAAAAACAACCGGCCGACCCGTGAGGGTCGGCCGGTGTTGAGATCACAGAGAGACGGCTTCAGCCGTCCAGGTCTTTAGAAGAGGACCTGGAACTGGAGCTGGAGGCCGAACTCGCCCGAGTCGATGTCGCCGAGGATGGCGCCATCGGTGTAGGGCAGGGAGGGGGTCGAGCCGGGGACGTCGCTGCCGCCCGCACCCGAGGTCGGGATGACGGAGCGGAGGGCGTACGTGTCGTTCAGGCCGACGACGACGTCAGCGGTGAACTTCATGGTGTGCTTCTTGGGGATGAGGTAGTAGTTCACACCGGCCGTGAGGAAGTGGAAGTTGCTGGGGTCGAGGTTGGCAGCGCCGTCGGCGTTGTCATCCGCGAAGATCGCGTCCCAACGGACGAAACCTTCCCAGTTGTCGTTGAAGAAGAAGCCGCCCTGCAGGACCACGCCGAAGGCGTTGGTGGAATCCTCGGCCGAAGCGTCGGGGTCCATGTGGCTGCCGATGAGGGCGCCGAAGACGTTCCAGCCGTCACCCTCGATCTGAGCGTCGATGGTGTAGAGGAGGAACGAGCCCACGCCCGTGTTCAGCGTGCCGTCGGTGCCGTCACCGGTGTTCTGGCCGCCCTGGTACATGATCGCCGCGCCAACGACGCCGGCGTTGCCGTCGCCGCTGAAGCTCGTGAAGTCATCGAAGCGGGACCAGTCGCCGGCCCACTTGAAGTCCACGCGGCCGTTGATCGCCCAGTCAGACTCGCTGGAGCTGTTGAAGTCCGTGTTCGCCGAACGCCAGCCGTCGGAGAAGCCGACCATGGCGCGGAACGAATCAGACGCGTAGGCGAACTGCACGCCCTGGCTGCGCTCCTGGGCGAACACTTCGTTCGTCACCGAACGCTGGGCCGAGAGCTGGTACTGGTCGCTCACCGAGTCCTCGCGGAGCAGGGGGAGCTTGAACTGACCGGCCTTCATCGACCAGTTGTCGTTGAACTTGTACCCGAGGAACGCGTCGTCGAGACGGAACTCGCCGCCGTTGGTCGCGAAGTCGCCCTGGATGGCGTAGGACAGGTTGTTGTCCAGGTTGCCCTTCGCCCACAGCTTCGTCGAGCCGAGCGCGAAGCCGTGCGTGAAGTCGTCGTCCTTCGTGATCGTGTCAGCGCCCTTCGTCCCGTCGGAACGGAAGTTCGCCGTGTAGCGGAACTGCACCAAGCCGCCCAGGTTCATGCCACCCGAGCCGCCCGACTGCAGGTTCGACCGGCTCTGCAGGCTGCCCATGCGCTCCGCATCGGCCGCACGGTCATACTGGCTGCTCTGGGCCAGGGCCGTCGTGCCCAGGCTGAGAGCAGCGCCCGCGAGCAACGCCACCATCTTGGTCTGCATCATCTGAGACTCCTTTTTGACCCGGGCCCGCCCTTGCGAACCCTTTCCTGTGAACCGATCCATGGTCCGACCACGAGGCCGGTCCCACTCATGGGCTTCATTCGCGCGACCGTCGGACTCCGCCGATGGATCGCTCCCGGTTACCGGTACCCGTCCGGGACGATGACGATAGCCGTCCCGATTAGCGAGTGCAAACTCCCACAACCTGTTTTTCGGCTCACCCACCTCGCACAACACACATTTCCAAGAACTTGCGGCCATTCTCAGGGGGTTTCCCTAGGTCTTCCGCGCAACTTTAACCCTCCCTGAACCCCGCCCAGAGGCTCCCCAACGCCCCTTCCGCTACCATTCCCCCACACAGCACCGCATCGTCCACCATCGTCATACCTAATTATCAGACAAGAAGTTACGACTAACCAACATGACCGACACCAAGCACATCCTGGTCGTGGACGACGAAAAGGACCTCGTCGAGCTCCTTGTCTACAACCTCCACAAGCAGGGGTACCGCACCTCCATCGCCCGCACCGGCCGATCCGCCGTTGATCAGGCCGTCTCCACCCCGCCCGACCTCATCGTGCTCGACATCATGCTCCCCGAGCTCTCCGGCACCGAAGTCGCCAGCCGACTGCGCACCAACCCCGTCACCGCCGAGATCCCCATCCTCATGCTCACCGCCAAGAGCGAGGAAGTCGACCAGATTGTCGGCCTCACCGTCGGCGCCGACGACTACGTCACCAAGCCCTTCTCCGTGAAAGTCCTCCTCGCACGCATCGACGCGCTGCTCCGCCGATCGGCCAAACCCGCCACCACCGCCCGCACCATCGCCCTTGGCGCCATCGAGATCAACCCCGAAACGCACGAGGTCACCGTTTCCGGCGAACTCGTCAAGTTCACGCTCACCGAGTTCCGCCTCCTCGCCGCCCTCATTCAGGCCGGCGGCCGCGTCCTCAGCCGAACCACCCTCATGGCCCGCGCCATGGGCCCGGGCGTCACCGTCACCGAGCGCACCATCGACGTCCACATGACCAGCATCCGCAAGAAGCTCGGCGACCTGGCCGGGGTCATCAAAACCGTTCGTGGCGTCGGCTACCGCGCCACGCTCGACGACGACGCACCCGGCGAAGAATCCTCCCGGTAATCGCCCCGCCTCCGCGTACCATCGCGCCGTGCACGAATCGTCCTTCAACCCGAGGCTGATCACGCCCGTCGTTCTCGCCGCCGGCGCGGGGCTTCTCGCGTCGCTGCTCTCCTCGCCCCCGTGGGGCGTCGCCGCCGCCGCACTCACCGCGGGCCTCGTCTGCGTCTGGGCTCTGTCCGGCGCGGAGCATCACCAGCGCGTGCTGATCGCCCTTCGCGATCGCAGCCGCGCGATCGCCCGCCGCGACGCCCCCAGCGACGAACACCCGGAAGAAGCGATCCACGCCGACCTTGCCGCCATCGAGTCGCAGCAGGAGTCCGAACGCTCACGCCGGACGCTCTGGCTCGCGCTGCCCGAGGCCGTCGCCCAGCCGATCCTCGCCATCGACTCGGACGGGCACATCGCCGCGTTTAACACCGAGGCCGCCGGGCTCTTCGCCGGGCGCGATCTGCTCGGGCAGCACATCGAATCGCTCTTCACGCACATGGACGCCATCGACGCCTGGCGGGCCGCCTCGTCGGGTCAGGACGCCACCGCCCGCCTCCGCCTGATCATCGCCGGCAAGCCCCGCCTGTTCGATCTCTTCGCGCGTCCGTGGGGTCGCTCCGAGGCCGCCGCTGAGGCCCCGGGACGTGCCGTGCTCACCCTCCGCGACGTCGGGCAGGCCGCCCACGCCTCCCGCCTCACGACCGACTTTGTTGCCAACGCCAGCCACGAGCTGCGCACGCCGCTCGCCGCGATCAAGGGCGCGGTCGAGACGCTCGAAGGCGGCGCCCAGGACGATCCGCCGATCCGCCATCGCTTCATCCGCATGATCGGCGAGAACGTCGATCGCCTCGAAGACCTCACCCGCGACCTGCTGGACCTCAGCCGCCTCGAAGGGCAGAACGCCGCCGTCCAGGAGTCCGACTTTGACCTTGCCGACTGCCTCCGCGCCTCGGCCGCGGGCTTCGACGCCCCCTGCGCCGAGCGAGGGCTCACCATCGAGATCGCCTGCGACCCGCGCGTCGCCCGAGTCCGCACCGACAAACGCCTGCTCGAGCTGATCGTCCGCAATCTTGTCGAAAACGCCACCAAGTTCGCCCGCGATCACACGCCCATCCGCATCTCCGCCCTGCCCGCCGAGGAAGGGCTCGTCATCGCCGTCGCAGATCAGGGCATCGGCATCCCCCTCGACCAGCAGTCGCGAATTTTCGAACGCTTCTATCAGGTCGACGAAGCACGCTCGGGGCTCACCAAGGCCAAGGGCTCCGGGCTCGGGCTCGCCATCGTTCAGCAGGCCGTTGACGCCCTCGGCGGGCGCATCCGCGTCGACTCTGTCTGGAAGCAGGGCACCACGATGTCGGTCGTTCTGCCACCCCGAGCCGTGATCCAGGGCTAACCCCCGAGCGGTGCCACGTCCACCCCGGCCAGCTCCCCAAGCCGCCGCAGCACACCTTCGACCACCCGGCGCTCCGTTTCCGGCACGCGGAATGGCTCCCCGCGAACCCGCACCGTGAGCCGCACCGACCCTCTCTCCACACCCTCGCCCCGCTCAACCCGGATCTCAAACCGCCGGTCCAGCAGATCGACCGCGTCGACTTCGACCACCCCGGGCGTCGGGCTTCGCGAGTCCTCCGACGTCAGGTACGCGTCCCCAAGGCCGATCGCCAACGCCGCTCCCACATCGTCCCAATCCCCGATCCCAACGCCCGTCGTCCATTCGTTCGGATCTTGATCGGTATTGGTCTTGGGGAATGAGGCCCCACACCCGCCGATACAGAGCATCGCAAGGAGGCACAGGGTGATTGCGGGCCGAAGACGCATCCCGGCAGGATATCGCCCGCCGTACCCCGCCGGGTCTCTTCTATAGACTTCCCTCCGTCGCGGCGGGCAGTCCTGATGGTGGTGGGGCCCACCGTCGACGAAAGGAGTGGCACGGGTTTGGAGATCACGGTTCGAATTCCATCCGGTGCGGAGCGGGTGGGGGTGTTGGGCGCGGGCGAGCGCAACCTCAAGATGATCCGGGAGGCCCTGGGCGTGGACGTTCTGTCCCGCGAGGGCACCGTCGTCGTTCGCGGCGAGCGCGAGGGCGTCTCTGCCGCCCAGCGCGTGCTGCAGCGTCTGGGCGCCGCCGCCCGCCAACATCGACCGCTCTCCCGCCGCGAAGTGCTCGGGTGCATTACCGACGAGTCCTCGGCCTTGGAGACCAAGGCGGCAGTGGGGGAGCACCCCGACCAGCACGATGACCACGACGCTTCCGACGCGATCCACCACGAACCCTCCGACGAGCATGCGCCCGGCGCGTGGGACGGCCGGCTCGATGTCTACGTCCGCGGTCGGCCCATCCGCGCTAAGACCACCAACCAGGACCTCTACATCCGCGCCATCCGCGACCACGATCTGGTCTTCTCGATCGGGCCCGCCGGCACCGGCAAGACCTATCTCGCCGTCGCCGCCGCTGTCCACCTCCTGAAGACCGATCGCGCCGCCCGCCTCATCCTCGTCCGCCCGGCCGTCGAGGCCGGCGAGAAGCTCGGCTTCCTCCCGGGCGACCTCGAAGCCAAGGTCAACCCCTACCTGCGTCCGCTCTTCGACGCCCTCCACGACATGATGGAATACAGCACGATCCGCCGCTTCATGGACAGCGACGTGGTCGAGGTGGTTCCCCTCGCCTTCATGCGCGGCCGCACGCTCAACAACGCGGTCATCATCCTCGACGAGGCCCAGAACACCACCCGCGCCCAGATGAAGATGTTCCTCACCCGCATGGGCCACGGGAGCAAGATGATCGTCACCGGCGACACCACGCAGATCGACCTGCCCGACCCCAACGACAGCGGGCTCATCGACGCCGTCCGAAGGCTCGCCAAGACCCCCGGCGTCGGGTTCGTCGCCCTCGACCGCTCCGACGTCGTGAGGCACCCCCTCGTGCAACGCGTGATCGACGCCTACGGCGAGGAGGGACGCTGACCCATGGCCCGTGAAGGCGGCAAAGTCTCGCGCACCGGCGCGGTCACCCGCAGCGTCCGCGAACGCACTGGGCAGGCGCGCGCCGCCGCCGCCATGCTCGCCCGCGCTCTCGAATCCCCCTCCGGCGCTTGGGGAGTGCTGATCACCCTGCTCGCCGCGGTCGTCGCCTCGTGCATCGTTCTGTGGGCGCGCGAGCAGCCGCTGGTCGCCGTGGGTCGCGTGGTCGATGAGACGCGCCAGTTGCGGGTCGATCTCGAAAGCCGCGACCGCGCCGCCGAGACCGAAGCCCAGGAATCCGCCCGCGCCCGAACGCCGCGCGTCTACGTCGCCGCCGGAGAAGTCCTCGCCGAGATCCAGAAATCGCTCGAAGGCCTCCCCCAGGCCGTCGCCTCCGCCGCCGGGCTCGACAGGGTCGACGAAACCGTCCGCGAGAAATTCGGCCTCACGCCCGAGCTGCTCACCGCGATGCAGTCGCTCGCCTCCCAGGACCCGCGCTCCTGGAAACAGGCCGTCGGGCGGCTCATGTCCTTCGTCGAACGCCGACCGATCCTCGACGAAGCCACCTACCAGCGTGCCAGCACGGAAGGGCTCCACACGACCATCCGCCTCGTCCGCCCGGACGGGTCGAGCGTGCTCGTCCCACGCACCGAGGCGCTCAACCTCGCCCAGGCCGACGTGCTCGAACAGGCGATGCGGGCCCTCGTCCGCGACGCCGGGCTCTTCGGGCCCCCGGCGACCGTGGCGTACAACCGCCTCATCCGCGAGTCCCGCGCCACCTATCGCTACGACGACGTGCAGACCATCGCCGACCAGGCCGGTGCCGCCGCCGCCGTCCAGCCCGTGCTCATCCGCACCCCGAAGGGACAGGTGCTCTTCTCCCGTGGCGACGTGGTCAGCGAGACCCAGCTCCAGTTGTTCCGCGCTGAGCTCGCGCAGTTCCCCGCCAAGGCCGGCCCGCAGGAAGTCTGGCTCCCCCGCCTCGCCCTCGTCGCCGTGGCCGCCGCCGTCGCCTTCGCCGCCTCGGGCTACACCGCGATCTTCGTCCCCCGCATCCGCAAGAGCCCGGGCCGAATGACCTCCGCCGCCGCGCTGCTGGTGATCGCTCTCTTCGCCGCCTGCGGGGGCACGGTCCTCTACCCCGCCCTCGACGCCGTCACCTCCGCCTGCCCCGTCCTCCTGGTCGCCATGCTGCTGACCATCACCTACGACCCGCGCGTCGCGCTGGCCTACGGCGTGCTGCTCGCCACTCTCGTCTGCGTCGCACTCGACGCCACCATCGGGCACTTCGCCGTCCTCGTCACCGGCATCGCCACCGCCGCCTGGCAGCTCCGCGACATCAGCGACCGCCGCACCATGGTTCGCGCCGCACTCGTCACGGGCTCGGGCCTCGCCCTGGCCACACTCGTCGCCGGGCTCCTCGAACGCCCACTCCCCGTCGCCATGCAGGAGATCGCCCTCGACGCCGGGCTCGCCCTCGCCGGAGCGGTCCTCTGCGGCGGGGTCACCCTCTTCATCCTCCCCACCGTCGAGCGACTCTTCGACGTCGCCACCGGACTCACCCTCATCGAGCTCCGCGACCCCAAGCAACCCCTCCTCCGCGAGCTCCAGCAGCGCGCCCCGGGAACCTACAACCACTCCCTCAACGTCGCCAGCATCGCCGAGGCCGCCTCCGACGCCATCGGCGCCAACGCCCTGCTCACCTACGTCGGCGGGCTCTACCACGACATCGGCAAAATGAACAAGCCCGAGTACTTCGTCGAGAACCGCTCGGGCGGCGCCAACAAGCACGACCGCCTCTCTCCTGCGCTCTCGCTCCTGGTCATCGTCGGGCACGTCAAGGACGGCATGGAACTCGCCATGGAGTTCGGACTCCCCCGCGCCGTCCGGCACTTCATCGAGGCCCACCACGGCACCACGCTCGTCGAGTACTTCTACCACCGCGCCAAGGAGCGCGCCCTCGCCGCCGCACAGGCCGAGGACGCCGAGATCGACGAGGCCGCCGCCGACCTCTCCGCCGGCGACATGCCCGACGAGGTCGAATACCGCTACGGCGGGCCCAAGCCCCAGACCAAGGAAGTCGCGATTCTCATGATCGCCGACGCCGTCGAAAGCGCCACACGAAGCCTCCCCGAGCCCACACCCGCCCGCATCGACGCCCTCGTGCGCGATCTGGCCAACAAGCGGCTCATGGACGGACAGTTCGACGATTGCGAGCTCACCCTCCGCGAGCTCAACGTCATCTGCGAGTCCATCGCTCGGACCGTCACCAGCATCTACCACGGCCGCATCGCCTACCCGACCGAACGCGCCCGCGCCTGAACGCTCAACCCTTCGCCTCGCAGTCCATGCGCCACGTCGTGCGGATCGCCCCAAGCACCCGCTCCATCACGGGCTTGTCCACGCCGCGTCGCTCCAGCACGTGCCGCGCCAGCGCGATCCCCGTCTCCCCCTCCTCGAACACCACGTGCGACGCCCCCGCCTGACGCAACGCGTCGCCCTCCGCCAGGTAGCGAGTCCGCACGATCACCTGCACCGCCGGGTTCAGCTCCTTCGCGTGCAACACCAGCGACGCCAACCCCTCGACCACCGGGATCGTCACGACGAGGTGCGTCGCCCGGTTGATCCCCGCCTCCAGCAGGAGCCCGTGGTGCGTCGCGTCTCCGTACAACGCCGCACGCCCCGACTGCGACAGGCTCGTCACCGTCCCGATGTTCATGTCCACGATCACCGTGTCCATCTTCGCGTCGCGGAGCATCGCGTCCACCACGCGCCCCACCGGCCCGTATCCCGCGATGATCGCCAGCGGCTTGGGCTCCGCCTCCGCCGCCGACGCGCTCACAAGCGACGATCCCGCCGCGTTGAGCGCCGCCGTTCGCCTCGCGTGCCTCCCGTTCAGCAGATTCCAGATCCAGGGGCTGCGCCTGAGCCCCGCCTCGATCCGATCCAGCGACGCGAAGAGGAACGGGTTCAGCGTGATCGAAACCATCGCGCACGCCACCAGCACCTGCATCCCCGCCTCGGGCATCAGGTCGTGCGACAATGCCGTCTGACCCACGATGAACGAGAATTCACCGATCTGCGCCAGCCCGATCGCCACCGTCAACGCCGTCCGCACCGGATACCCGCACAGCGCCACGATCACCACCGCCGCCAGTGGTTTGACCACCAGCACCACGCCCAGAGCCGCCGCCACAAGCCAGGGCTCACGCACCACGAACATCGGATCAAACAGCATTCCCACGGACACAAAGAACAGCACCGCGAACGCGTGCCGCATCGGCAGCGCGTCCGCCGCCGCCTGGTGGCTCGCCCGCGACTGCGCGACCGCCATTCCCGCCAGGAACGCCCCCAGCGCCACCGACGCCCCGAACGCGGCCGCCGCTCCCACCGCGATCGCCACCGAAAGCACCAGCACCGTCAGCGTGAACAACTCGCTCGACCGCAGCCGCGCCACCCAGTTCAAAATCCACGGGATCACCCGCGATCCGATCACGAACACCACCACCACCATCGCCACAAGCTTCAGCATCGCGACCCCGATGCTCCACGCCATGCCTCCGCCGCCCCCAACCGCCGATCCTGCCCCGTCGCCCGCGCTCTGCACCGCGAACAACGGCAGCAGCACCAGCAGCACCACCGTCAGGATGTCCTCCACGATCAGCCAGCCCACCGCCACGTGCCCATGGCTCGTCGACAGCATCGACCGGTCCATCAGCATCCGCAGCAGCACCACCGTGCTCGCCACCGCCATCGCCATCCCCAGGACCACGCCGCTCTTGACCTCCCACCCCATCGCCGCGAACACCAGCACCGCCGCGACCGTCGCCATCAGGCTCTGCCCCAGCGCCCCCGGCACCGCCACCGATCGCACCGCCATCAGGTCCTTCAGATGAAAGTGCAGCCCCACCCCGAACATCAGCAGGATCACCCCGATCTCCGCCAACTGCTGCGCGAGCGCCACATCGCCCACAAACCCCGGCGTATACGGCCCGATCGCCACACCCGCCAGCAGATACCCCACGATCGGCGGCAGCCCCACCCGCTGCGCGATCAATCCAAGCAACCACGCACCCGCGAACCCCGCCGCCAGTGTCGTCAGCAGCGGAAAGTTCTCAACACCCGCCGCCAAGGTCATCATCATGGACTCGTGCATGGGCCATGGTAACCCGCCGCGCCCCCTCCGACGGTCCGATCAATCCGAATAGTGCTCCGCCAGCACACGCCCCCAATCCTCCGACGACGACACCCCGATGAACGCCAGCCTCGCACGTTCCGGCTCCGGATGGTGCGCCGCAAACCGAATCCCGAACTTCCGCATCATCTTCCCCGTCGCCTCGTCCCCGTGCCGCATCCCCGCGTTCACCGCCAACAGCAGCCGATAGTGCTCTTCCAGCACGCCCCGCTGCTCGGCCAGCGTCGGCGCCCGCCCCTCGCGCCCCGCCAGCAGATCCCGCGCCTGCCGGAAAATCCACGGGTTCCCGATACACCCCCGCGCCACCGCCGCACCAACCACCCCCGTGTACTCCATCATCCGGAAAATCTCACCCGCGCTCCAGATATCCCCCGACCCGAAAATCGGCAGCCCCTCCCCGCCCGCGTCGTGCCGCCGCACCAGGTCCCGCAGCAGATCCCATCGGCTCGGGCCCACATACTTCTGCTCCACCGTCCGCGCGTGGATCGTCGCCCACGCGTACCCCATCCCTCGGCACGCCTCCAGGATCCGATGGATGTTCGCCACCATCTCCGCCGTGTCGTCAAAGCTCCGACGCAGCTTCACCGTGCACGGAATACCCGCCGGCACCGCCTCACGAACCTTCTCCAGAATCTCGATCGCGCCCTTCGGCTCCGCCAGCCAGTGCCCCCCGCGAGCCTTGCTCTTGATCTTCTTCACCGGGCACGCCAGATTCACGTCGATCGTCGCAAACCCCGCCCCACCTCCATCCACCCCCGCCGCTCCGCCCGACCACCCCCGCGGCCCGCGTTCCAC
>DDSG01000074.1:0-20533 GCA_002343325.1 Phycisphaerales bacterium UBA2396
GCCCCCACCCCGCCCCCACTCGGAGCCACGACCTTGAACACCACCGACCGCTCGATCGTCGGCCTGCTCCTCGCGGTGGAGATCGCCATCGTCGCACTCATGATGCTCCCCGCCGGCCCCGCCGCCGAGAGGTCGGGCGAATCACCCCTTCCCGCCGACCGCGAGCCCGAGGCTGATCGCGCAGAGTCCGACACGCAGTCCCGGGCTCAGGCGGAGGAGCATCTGGCCAGCCCCTCCGCGGGCGGCGGGGAGCGAATCCAGATCGATCCTTCACGGATGTCGATCGTGATCGGCGGCCCCGGCGACGCCGCGATCGACGACCGCATCCCGGCCCGTCTCGGCGGCGGCGGACTTGTCCCGGTCGTTCGGAGCATCCCGCTCGTCTTCGAAAGCGGTTACGCCGCCGATCTCGACGGCGACGGCAACCTGACGGACGGCGATTTCGCGCAGTTCCTCACCAGCTTCGACCTCGGACAAGACTCGGCCGATCTCAATCACGACGGGGTGATCGATCTGCAGGACCTCGACGCCTTCGCCAACGCGTTCGAATCACGTGATCGGCGCGACACCGGCGAGTTCCGCCTGAGCGGTCGCACGATCAACATGCGTGTCTCTGTCTCAAACCTGAGCGTCGAGGGCTCGGCCGTGATCGAGTTCGTTCCTGCTCCGCAGAACAAGTGAACGACGCGATCATCGACTGATCGCTCTGGCGTCACGGCTGGTGGGGGTGGTTGGGGTGGGGGGGCATGAGGATCTACGTTCTTCGACATGCCCACGCCGACCCCGCCGGGCATCATCAGCCCGACGCCGACCGCACGCTCTCGGTCCGGGGCGAAGCGTGGGCCCGGCGCCTCGCGAAGGACTTTGCAGCGGGCAGGTTCGGCCCGGCGCCCACCCGCATCTTCGCCAGCCCCGCGCGACGCACGATGCAGACCGCCGAGGCGATCGCGGCAGAGCTCGCCTTGCCGATCTCCCCCGACGCGCGCATAGGCCTTCGCGCTGAACTCGAGGACCTCATTCACCTGGCGAACGAACTTCTGAGAGCCCCCGATCGCGGCCCCGCGCTGCTCGTCGGGCACAATCCGACCGTGAGCGATGCGGCCGCGTTCTGGTGCCGGGGGCTGGCCCCGCCGCCCGAACCCTTCGCGCCGGGCCACGGGATGGCGTTTGATGCAAACAACGACGCCGGGCACCCGTGGCACCCGGCGTCGCGTGTGGACTAGGTTCACGCCGCGTCTCCCGCGGCGTGTCTGGGCTCAGCAGCCCTCTTCGAAGGCCTGCACAAACTCATCGAAATCAAAGAAGTCGATGAACCCGTCGCCGTTGAAGTCCCCGTCGCTCGTTCCGGCTTCAAAGGCGTTCACGAAGCCGTCATAGTCGAAGAAGTCGGCGAACCCGTCGCCGTTGAAGTCCGCGGCGCAGACCTCGCGGGTCAGGGCGCCCGGCTCGATCACGCGCTTGGCGATCCCCGGGCCCGACCACGACGTGATCAGCCCGGCGCCGCCGAAGTTCTCCCAGAACTCCACGCGAACCCGGTGCGTTCCTGCCTGCAGGCGGATGCTGCCGCCCACTTCCACCATCCCGTGCAGGCCGTCGTTGTTCACCACGAGCGTGTCGCCCACAAAGAGCTTCGACCCGTCGTCGGAGTTGGTGAAGAACGTGTACTGGCCGGTGCTGGGTGCCGTCACCACAGCCTCGTACACCGCGCCCACCTCGTCCGCCCGGCCGCTCGTCGAGAAGTTCCCACCGGTCGACTCGAAGTTGATGTTCGGGACCACGTCCGTGCGGTACGGCGTCAGCAGCGAGAAGTTCGGCAGCATGCTGAATCCGGGCGTCACGTAGTACGACACATCGACGCCCGGGCGGCGGTGGGGGACAAAGTCCGGTGCCCGATACAACGCCGGGTCTTCAACCGCGACCGTCACCGTCGCGTTCGTGCTCGTCCGACCGGTGCTGTCCGTGACCGCGTACGTGAACGTGTCCGTCCCGATGAAGTTCGCCCGGGGCGTAAAGACGAGTTGGTCCCGGCCGCCGGGGCCCGTGCCCACGGACCTCGACACCGATCCGCCCTGCGTGCTCGCGCCGGAGAACGCGGTGATCGAGAAGGTGTCCCCGTTGGGATCAAAGTCGTTGCTCATCACGTCGATCGTCGCCGAGACGTTGGCGAGCGTGACGCTGCTGTCCGCGTTGGCAAAGGGCGCGCTCGGGCCCGCCGAGGCAAGCGCCGCCTGCACGCCCGCCGCCACGTTCACACGGCCGAATCCCCAGGACGAATCCTCGCCCGGCGTTCCGAGATCCGTCGCTGTCGTTTCCAGGATCGTCTCGACCGCCTCGGGTGTCAGGTTCGGGTTCGCCGACCAGATCATCGACACCACGCCGTTGCAGACCGGCGTCGCCATGCTCGTGCCCGACGCGAAGCAGTATCCGCCGCCGTTGCAACTCGACAGAATGTCCACGCCCGGCGCGAAGACGTCCACGGCGGTCCCATAGGCCGAGAAACCAGCCTTCGCGTCCCCGTATGTCGACGCGCCGACCACGATCACGTCCGGCCAGTCAAACCAGCTCAGGTCGCGGTTGTCGTTCCCCGCGGCATACAGGTACAGCCCGCCGATCGAGCGGATGTACGCGCCCGTGGTTTGCAGCGGCTCGTAGTCAATCCCCGAGTACGACGTCGAAACGCTCTTGGCGCCGTTCTCAATCGCCCAGCGGGCGCCGTTCATCAGCCAGTCGTACGCGGCGCCGCCGCCCGTCGAGTTGCTCACGCGGACCATCATGATCTGGCAATTCCAGTTCACGCCCGCCACGCCCGCGCCGTTGTTTCCGGTCGCCGCCCCGCAGCCCGCGACATGCGTTCCATGGCCGTTGATGTCGTTCACCTGCCCGCCGTTGATCTCCGCCAGCGCGTCCACCGCGTTGAACCCCGGCACACGCTTCGAGGCCAGGTCCGGGTGCGTCAGATCGATCCCCGTGTCCGTGAACGCCGCGATGTAGTTCGACGTCCCGGTGAACATGTCCCACGCCGCCGGCGACCCGATCTGCGGGTGATGCCACTGCGACCCGTACTGCGGATCGTTCGGGGTCGCCAGCGGGTACACCGTCCAGTTCGGCACCGCGTACTGGAAGAGCCCCGTCTGCATCAGCCGAAGCGACAGCTCGTTCTCGGCAAAGCCCCGCACCGCCGAACGCGGCGCCGGATCGCACTCCACCACATATTCATCCACCGTCGCATACGACCTCGCCACACGCCCTTCGAGCATCGCGAGCGCCCGGGCACGATCCGCCGCCGACAAATCCTGCCTCGGCCTGACGATCAACTGGCCCGAGAACTCGACCTGCCCGGGCCTCTCCTCGTACGTCCCCGGCCGATGGCTCGCGGGAACGGGCTCCAGCGGGGGCTTGGCCGCCCACGCAAAGCCGCTCGAAAAGCCCGCGGCCATGCCGGCGAGCACGAAAAGTCCGGACGTCTTCATGCGCAAGTTCCCTCATCGGGGTCCGAGTTACCCCGTAGCACCACCCTACCGCAGGGCGGCCCGCCGTGCAAGGGAACCTCTGGAACCGCTCACCCCGCCCTACCCCCCCCCGACCGAGCTCAATCACCCTGATCAAGGACCGCCATGAAGGCCTCCTGCGGGATCGTCACGCTCCCGATGGACTTCATTCGCTTCTTGCCTTCCTTCTGCTTCTCGAGCAGCTTCCGCTTGCGCGACACGTCGCCGCCGTAGCACTTGGCCAGCACGTCCTTGCGGAACGCCTTGATCGTCTCGCGGGCGATGATCTTCCCCCCGATCGCCGCCTGCAGCGGGATCTCGAACTGGTGCTTGGGGATCTGCTCCTTCAGACGCACCAGCAACGCCCTGCCTCGCTGCTCGGCCTTCGTCCGGTGCACAATGATCGAGAGCGCTTCCACCGCGTCCCCGTTCACCAGAATGTCCATCTTCACCAGGTCATCCGACTTGTACCGGATCACCTCGTAGTCCATCGTCCCATAGCCGCTCGTCATCCCCTTCATCTTGTCGAAGAAGTCGTAGATGATCTCCGCCAGCGGGATCTCGAACTTCAGCATGTCGCGAGACTGGCTCACGAACGACTGGTCGATGTACACCCCGCGACGATCCAGGCACAGCTTCATCACGTCGCCGATGTACTCCTTCGGCAGCATGATCTCCAGCTTGCAGATCGGCTCGCGGATCTCCTCGATCGTCCCCATGTTCGGCAGGTCCGCCGGGTTGTGCACCTCCAGCAGCTGCATCCCCGCCTTGATGTCCTTGCAATGCTCGCTCGAGGGGTCCACCGGCTTGAGCGCCTGTCCGTTCGCGCCCGTCACCGTGTCCGTCCCTCGCACCAGCACGTGGTACGACACCGTCGGGGCCGTCTGCACCACCTCGACCCCGCCCTCGCGCTCCAGCCGCTCCTGGATGATGTCCATGTGCAGCAGCCCGAGGAACCCGCACCGGAACCCGAACCCCAGCGCCTCGGAGTGCACCGGCGCGAACGTGAACGACGAATCGTTCAGGCTCAGCTTTTCCACCGCGTCGCGCAGGTCCTCAAAGTCCGTCGAGTTTCCGCCGCTCTCGTCCGTCGCAGGGTAGAAGTCGCAGTACACCATCTGCCGCGGGGGCTGATACCCGGTCAGAGCCTCGGTCGCCGGGTCCTGCGCCAGGGTCACCGTGTCGCCGATCCGCACGTCTTTCAGCGATCGGATCGCCGCGACGATGTACCCCGTCTCGCCCGGGCCGAGTTCCTTCACCCGCACCGGCTTGGGGGTCATCTTGCCGATGTCCGACACCAGGAAGTCGCTCCCCACACCCAGCATGCGGATCTTGTCGCCCACCTTCAGGCGACCATCGAACACGCGGACGTACGTGATCACTCCGCGATAGTCGTCGTACACCGCGTCGAAGATCAGCGCCCTGAGCTGCGGCACCACTTGCTTCCGCGGCGCGGGCAGCTTGTCACAGATCGCCGCCAGAAGCTCCGGAATCCCCCGCCCCGTCTTCGCCGAGACCAGCAGGCACTCCTCCGCCGGGAACCCCAGCGTCTGCTCGATCTCCTCCGCCACGTCGTCGGGCTTGGCTCCGGGCAGGTCGATCTTGTTGATCACCGGGATGATCGTCAGATTCTCGTTCACCGCCAGGTACGCGTTCACCAGCGTCTGCGCCTGCACGCCCTGCGTCGAGTCCACCACCAGGATCGCGCCCTCGCACGCCTTGAGTGCCCGGCTCACCTCATAGTTGAAGTCCACGTGCCCGGGCGTATCAATGAAATTCATCATGTAGAGGTCGCCGTGATCCTCCGGCTTCCCCTTGGCCGTCCGGTGCTCCCCCGTCTCGTCCACCGGCGCCTCGTACTCCGTCTCGAGCTCATCGCTCGTCGCGCCCGGCTTGTGCCGGTGCAGCACCGTCACCGCCGACGCCTTGATCGTGATCCCACGCTCCCGCTCCAGATCCATCGAGTCCAGGATCTGGTCCTTCGCCTCACGCGCCGAGACCGCGTTGGTCGCCTGCAGCAGGCGATCCGCCAACGTGCTCTTCCCGTGGTCGATGTGCGCGATGATGCTGAAGTTACGGATATGTTTGGGGGTGTCGGACATGCCGCCCAAGTGTAGGGGAGCCCCGACCGCCGAGAAGACCTAGAAATCCCGCCCCGCAAGCCCGTATCGGGTGGACATGATCGGAACGACGAACGCGCCGTAAGGCCGATTGACCGGCGCGTCGCCGGTCGGGTTGGCCATATCGATCAGCCCCGCCGATCCATCGGCCCGCCCCGCCGTCGAGAACGCCGTCGCGATCGATCCCTCCTTGTTGAGGTACTTCCCGCTGCTCGAATCCCAGGTCAGCCCCTTCTGCGCGGGGAAGCGAACGTCGGCAAGGGTCGACCCGCGGATCAGCGTGTCGTCGATCGGGGCGTCGTCGCCGTCCCAATACCGCGGGGCGGCCGAGCACCCGTGGGCCAGGAAGATATCCGACGAGAACACGCCGTCCGGATACTCGCTCGACGCATCACTCCCGCGCGTGCTCTCGTTCGTCACCGATTGCCGGTTGGTCAGATGCGACGGATACAAGAGCGAGATCCAGAGACGCGCGTTGGCGCGAAAGTAAGACAGGCCGCCGAACGGGCCCGTCTTGATGTCGTACCCGTTGACCACGATGGGCCCCAACGGATTGCCCGGCGCACCCACGTACGGGAAAGACTCCTTCGATGAGGTGGTGTACATCTCGATCGCGACCGCCAACTGCTGAAGCGTGGCGAGGCTCGCCGAGACCCGAGCCTGGTTGCGTGCCCTGCCCAACACCGGGATCGAGATCGCGATGATCACCGAAACGATGACAATGACGACAAGCGTTTCGATGAGCGTGAAGCCCGCAGGGGCACCACGAGACCGCTCGCGGGACTTGAGGAACGACGATCCGAAGGGCAGTCCATGCCGTACGACAAGCCAGCCGTTGACAATCAACAACGCCCCATTTCGGATCAACCCGACTGCCGCGTCCTCGCGAGGTCCCATCGATGACTTCACAAGACCGAAACATCCGCACGAAAGCGGCGAGGGTGAGATCCGAAGGTAGATCAGTGTCAGAGAAAGCACGACAAGCGTGACGAGCGAGACGAAAATGGTCACTCGCTCCTTGACGCCCGCGATCAATAGCCCGCCAAGAAATGCCTCTCCCAGTACAACACAATGCGCGACAAAACCCGCGAAAGGAAGGCCGATCGGGAAGAGATGCTCGATGACCAATGTAAAGTGCGTCACTGTGAACGACTTGATCACGGCCGCAGTAAGGAACACGACCCCGAGGAAAACGCGAAGCCAAATCGCGAGAAGATCAGTTCGGTCATCTGTCGCCCGCCTGAGCATGATTCAGTACTCCAGAGCGCTCCCAACCCGCGCGTAGTTGTAGTCGTACACGCCGTCGAGCACCCATGTCCCCCGCTTCGGATCCCAGAAGAACGAATGAACACGCGGATGTACGGCACCATCTCCGAATGTGGTGACGATCCCGACCTCCGCCCAGACAACGCGACGATCACGCTTCAGGACATCGCGCCATGCCGTCGGGGCGTTCCACCAGTTGCGCGTGGTGCCGCTCGTCTTTCCTTGCCAGATCTCAGCACCCATGATTCCGGACACGAACGGCCTCGTTTGGCTCGGGCTCGTCATCACGCCAACAACGACCGCAAGCCCTTCGGCGGAGTTCGAGATCCGGACCGGTTTCGCCGAGCCTCCATCCGCCGTAAGCCCGATCGCGAAGAACTTCCGGAACATCCGCGCGACATCGCGGTCCGGCGGAGGTGTATCCCTGAAGATCGCCTCGTAGTCCTTCTCGATCTGCCAGATGCCGTTGAGATCGTCGTACGTGCGAAGCTGGTATCCCGCGCCCCGACGCCACGCAAAGTACGCTTCAACATCCTGCGTGATGAAACGCAGCGTGTAAAAGCGCGTGAACTCCCCGAGCAAGGCGTCCATCGAGCCCGATCCGTCCGGCATGTGTTCAGGCTTTGTCGCGGTTCCTGCAAAGTGCTCACGCAGGGAAGATTCGTCGAGGTCGGCCACGAGACGCATCGGGATCGACCTGAAGCGTGACTGCGCGTCACGGACCAACTCCGACGCATCCCGAGGATCACGCGGCATCCAGAGCGGCCGCGTCAAGATCGCGATCACCGCAATCACGCAGATCGCAACGATTGTGACCTGCCACGCTCTCATCGAACGCGACTCCTAAAAGCAGGTCTCGACATTCGGCGTGGACTTGCACTTTTCAGGCTTGCGACAGACGCACGTCCAAGTCCCTCCAGTGACCGGTCGGCAGCAGCACGCATCCTCGCCCGTTCCGCACGTAATCGTTCCAGTGCAGTTGTTCGTGCAGGTTCGGTTGCCCGCCGTAGCACTGGCGATGGTGACGATCGCCGTCATCGCCGCAACGACCGCAAGACCACGACCGATCCGATCAAGACGAATGTTGTTCGACATGGAACCTCCTTCGTGAGCACCATACCAACTGGGGGGGGGGGGCGTCAAGAGCGCATTGCACGTTGTAACGTAATGTGGATAACTGGGACGATGACCAGACTCGCGAGTGCCATCGACACCATGACCGCAGATGCCCTGTGATCTTCCATGTTTCGCCATCCATCCCTCCCCTCTCGGCGAGCCGATGGCTGACGCATCGACCCGGCGCGGACAACGGGCTGCCTCCGCCCACGCCGCGTACAGTCCTCCCGCATGACCCTCGCGCAGTTCATCGAGGATCCCAACGTCGTCTGGGCGCTCGCCGCCGGGCTTCTGTTCGGGTTGGTCGCCGGCCTCCTCCTGGCCTACCGGCACTTCGCCGACAAGCTCGCCGCCGCCGCCCTTCAGCGCCAGCAGGCCATCGACGCGCTCAGTTCCTCTCGCGACGAAGCCGCCCACCGCGAACGCGTCATCTTCGAGCAGCACCGTGCCCTCAACGACCTCCAGGCCTCCAAACTCCGCGGCGAACTCCAGCTCATCGAGCAGCAGCTCGCCGCCCGCGAGTCCCGCGAAGACCGCGAGCACGCCGGCCGCGAGTTCCACGAGCTCATGGTCGAGAAAGCCCGCCTGGAGATCGACAACCTCCGCCTCCACAACGCCGAACTGAGGCGACGCATCGAAGACTGGGACAACGGCCACCCCGAGTGAACCCCGCCCGCCACCACCCATGAAATCCAAAGCCGAAATCGTCCGCGACTGGCTCCCCCGATACACCGGCCGCCCCATCGCCGACTTCGGCGAGTACATCCTCCTCACCAACTTCTCCAACTACGTCGAGATGTTCGCCCGGCGCTTCGGCGTCCCCGTCGTCGGACGCGACCGCCCCATGCAGTCCGCCACCGGCGTCGGCGAAGGCCGAAACATCACCATCCTCAACTTCGGGATGGGCTCCGCCATGGCCGCCACCACCATGGACCTCCTCAGCGCCGTCGATCCCAAGGCCGTCCTCTTCCTCGGCAAGTGCGGCGGCCTCAAGAAGTCCAAGGTCGGCGACTTCGTCCTCCCTATCGCCGCCATCCGCGGGGAAGGCACCAGCAACGAGTACATGCCCCCCGAAGTCCCCGCCCTGCCCTCGTTCCGCCTCCAACGCGCCGTCTCGCAGTCCATCATCGAACGCAAGCACGACTACTGGACCGGCACCGTCTACACCACCAACCGCCGCGTCTGGGAGCACGACGAGGAGTTCCGCGAGTATCTCCGTTCGCTCCGTGCCGTCGGGATCGACATGGAAACCGCCACGATCTTCATCGTCGGGTTCGTCAACTCGATCCCCAAGGGGGCCCTGCTCCTCGTCTCCGACAACCCCATGACCCCCGAAGGCGTCAAGACCGCCGAGAGCGATCGCCTCGTGACCGAGCAGTACGTGGACGACCACCTCGCCATCGGGATCGATGCCCTCATCGATCTCCGCGATTCGGGCCAGTCCGTCAAGCACCTTCGTTTCGAATAAGCGTTACCGCCGGACCGCGACGACCTCGAACACGCTGGGCATCAGCACGAACGACGCCGGATCCGCCGACGCCTCGCCCCACACCGCCAGCGCCTCGTCGCACTCCTGCTGCGACAGCTCGCCCTGCGCGACCAGCTTGGGCGTGAACGTGCGGAAGAACGTGTCGGGCCAGTGCCACATCGAGTCGGCCCCGCCGCTCTCGGCAAACGCCGCGGGCGAACGCGCCACCCGCTGCACGACCTCGAGCGACCGCACCTCGAACCCATGATCGAGCAGCATCCCCGGCAGGCGTCCCACGATGTCCGGATCGCCCCCGCGACGCCGCCACGACGCCGCCACCGCCTCGACCACCCGCTCGAACGCTGGCCGCCGCGGCGCCAGCTTGATCGAAAACTCGTAATTGAAATAATCCTGGATCGCCACCCGCCCGCCCGGCCTGACCAGCGCCGCCAGCCCGCGGATCACGTCCTCGGGCCGAGGCACGAAGCACAGCACCCATCGCATGTACGCCAGGTCGATCGTGCCGCGCTCGTCCGGCAGCGCGTCCTCCAGCGACTGCACGTCGCCCAGCACGCGATGCACATTCGTCAGCCGCCGCGCCTTCGCCTCGTCACCCAGTTCCTTGAGGAACGACGCCGACTCGTCCAGCCCGATCACGCGCCCGCTCGGGCCCACGATCTGCGCCAGGTCCATCGCCGCGTGCCCGGGCCCGCACCCCGCGTCCAGCACCGAAAGCCCGGGCCGGACCCCAGCCCGTTCCCACAGACGGTGCGCCGCCCACGACCACAGCCGATGCTGCAGCCCCAGCCGAACCGACTCGTCCCGACCCGTACCCAGCACGTATTCCGCGGTCTGCGTCATATCGCCCCCATCGTAGCGGCCCCATGGGTCATTCCTCGCACGCACAAATGTGCACGAACGGAGACAAATGTGGCGTATTGTAGCAAATGATACGCATCGCCTATATTGTGTAGTAGGCGCACACAGACCCCAGAAGTCGTATATGTTTGGAATTTGTAAGGTAACTTGTCGAGATGATTTGACGCCATGGCGTCATGTTGCTACGCTCTTGGCATGGCGGACCGCTTTGGACAGGGTCAGATTTCGGTTGCGACCGTTCACCGACGAATTCGCGAGCTGAGCGATGAGATCTTCAAGCTAGAGGCTCAGCGCGCCGCGTTGGAAGCCTTGCTGCGAGAGAGTGCTCAGTCGCAACAACAGGAGGGTGGATTTGGCCTGTCTGGCGATGGTGCCGTGGCCCATCGGAGTGTTTTGCAGGGCGACGAAGCCCAAGACAAGCTTGGACCACGCAAGGCCATTGAGGCGTACGTTGCCTCTAACCCCGGAAAGACCGTTACCGAGATTGCGGACGCGCTCGAGCACTCGGTGGCCAGCAAAGCTCGCGACAAGCGAAACGTGCTCAGGACCACCGTAGCTCTCCTAGTGCAGAGTGGGGTCCTGAAGAGAGTGGAGGCACGCATTTACGACAAGGAGCATGCCATGTAGTCGCATGTATACACGAACACGCCAGGTGAACTAGACCTGGCGTGTTCAGGGTTTGCCCATTGGTGCGTTGCACCAGCTGGTCGCTAATCCAGCTGAAGGGCTCTGTCGTTCCTCCAGTCTATGCGCTGGTTTGCTCTGATTTCACCCCAAAACCCCAATTACTCTCCATTCGAGAGAGAAGGGAGTCATATGGCGCACGTGGGCACAAAGCCACGACTGACATGCCGTTTGCGTTGGCCTCGAGAATTCTGGCGTGTTCGTTACACGCATGATTTGTGGCGATGATCGTCATCCGACCATAATGAACCCCGGTGGGGATCCGATTCCCCCCGGGGGAGTTTTGGTTTCGGTGGCCGCAACTGCTTCTCGCGCTCATGGTGGGCGGCGACCAACGTGCGGACGTCGCCACGAATGCCAAAGCGAGTCGATTGCGACAGTCAGTGAGTAAGCCGCAATGAAAAAAGACGCCGCCGGGTGGTGGGCCCAGCGGCGCGATGGCGACGGGAAAAGAGGCGTTGGTGGTGGTGGTGGACCCGTCGCCGGTGGGAACCGTGTTCAAGGCGTTCGGCCCGTGGTGGCGCGGCCGAACGCGGGAGCCGATCCGCCGCGGGCGTCCTGCCCTTCGGGCCTCCCTCGCGTCCTGCGTGCCCCACACAACTCGGGGCGGGAGACCCGCTCGCCGACCGGCGCTTCCCTGCGGCGTCGGTTCGAGCGGCGGTTGCTTGGGCCGCGGGATTCGGCGATTCATTCGCCTACCCCCCGCGGGGCTCAGTCCTTTCCGGGCCCTTCACCGTTCGTCGCGTCCTGCTCCGAACACTTCAGGCCCAGATTCCTCGGCGGGTTTCCCCGCCATCGTCCTTCTGCAACCCTGAGCCGGCCGTCTCCGACCGCTTGTCCCAGGTACCTCTCCCTCCCACCCTCTTCTTCCGCCCCACAAACCCCGTCAGTCCTTCCTCGACCCGAGCCTCGCCACCAGGCTCGGCAGATTGCTGAATCGCTTCTCCAGGCTCTGCTGCCACGTCGCCCGGTCATGGACCTCCAACCGATCCCCCGCCCCGACCACCACCACCTCCGAACCAACCTTCACCAACTCCACCAAGTGCTTCGGCAGCGAAATCCGTCCCGCCCCGTCCGGCTCCACAGACTCTGCCATCCCGTACAACGTCGACTGCAATTCCGCAAGATCCTGATCAGGGGTCAATGACGATGCACCCCGCGATGCCAATTCCTCGAACCGCTTCGCCGTGTACACCCGCAGCACACCCCCCGGCCACGGAACGCACACCCATTCTGGGCCCTCTTGCCCCGGGTCAACCTTTGACCGGAACTTCGAGGGGATACCCAACCGCCCCTTGGCGTCGATCGTGGCTTCGGCGTGTCCGGTGAACAGCACGATCGAGTCCTCGTGGGCAGGTATGGGAATCTAACCCACTCTCACCCACAAGTCAACACAACCGCTCACCTTTCGCCACCCCTGTGGATTTGTGGAAGATTTCCACCGATCCAACTCTAAACCCATATTCAGAAACAGGATAAGAATCCACATCGCGCGAGCGAGCACCGTCACGGCCCGCGCCGCCCTGTCCCACGATCGCCCCGGATCGGCGTCGCGAGCCCCACAGCAACCAATTCAGGCGGTGTCGATGGTGCCGTCTCCCTCGGCCCCATTCTCGTCCGTTCTCTCGATCCCTCTCGTCCGAACCCCCGGATCGGACGAAAAACAGGAATCGATGCTCGACGTCACGCCACAGGACGCGTCGGCCGCTCTCGCCCGCCTTCCCAGCGGGCTTTACGTCATGACCTCCGCGTTCGAGGGCAAGCGTGCCGGCGTCTGCGTGCGTTGGGTGACGCAGCTCGCCGCCGAGCCCCCGCTGATCGGCGTCGCGATGTTCCGCGGGCATTGGGTTGAGCCGCTGATCCGCGACTCGCACGCCTTTGCGATCTGCCGCGTTGATGACGCGGATCGGCTCATCGCCAAGAAGTTCGCAGACCCCGCGCGCCGAGAGGGCGACCCCTTCGATTGTCTCCCCATCGAGACGATCGTCACCGGCGCGCCCGTGATCCGTCGAAGCCTCGTCGCGCTCGATTGCGTGGTCATCCGCCACCTGGATCTTGAGGCGGACCACTCCCTCTACATCGGGCACGTGGTCGGCGGCCGGGTCTACGCGCAGCAGTCGGGTTCCTGATCGTCGCTACCATCGCCCGTGAACCCCCCGATCGCTGACGTTCTCGCTCGCACGTCGCACGCTCGCCCCGTGACGCCCGCCAATCGGTACGGCATCGACTACCGCGAGGTCGCACGCCGCCTCGGGCCTCCCGTCACACCCATCATCGACGCCCACTTGCACGTTAACGGCACCGACGCCGCACGGATCTTCCGCGAGGTTGCCGCTCTGTTCGGCGTCGTTCGCGTGCACACGCAGACCCGCCTCGACCACGCCGAAAGGGTTGCCGAGATCCTCGGCGGCATGGCCCGCTTCGTCGCTATCCCGCAGTTTTCAGAGGCCGACCGAAAGCACGCCTTCGGCAAGGGCTACCTCGACGCGATCCGTATCTTCCACCGCGACTTCGGCGCCCGCATGCTGAAGTTCTGGAACGCGCCGCGCTTGCGGGAGCTCATCACCGGCCCGGACGCGGAGGACTATCTCCCCTTCGACGCCCCGTGGCGCGTCAAGCAGGCCGAGCTCGCGATGGAGCTGGGCATGATGTTCCAGTGCCACGTCGCCGACCCGGACACCTGGTTCGCCACACGCTACAAGGACGCTTCGGTCTACGGCACCAAGCGATCGGCCTACGAGAGCCTCGAACGCATGGTCCGCCGTTTCCCCGCTCCCTGGCTCGTCGCGCACATGGGCGGCTGGCCCGAAGATCTCCGATTCCTCGACGATCTGCTCGCCAGGCACCCCAACATCCACCTCGACGCCTCTGCCACCAAGTGGATCGTCCGCGAGATCTCAAAGCACACCCGCGACGAGGTTGGGGCATTCCTCTCGAAGTGGCGGGGCAGGGTCCTTTTCGGCTCAGACATCGTGACGACAGACGAGCACGTGATGCCATCCGGCGCCGGAAAGGCCCACCCGATGGGCGAGCTCGCCGACAGCCCCGAGGCCGCGTTCGATCTTTACGCCAGCCGTTATGCCGCCCTCCGGCTTCTTTGGGAGGGCTCGGGAGAGATGGAAAGCCCGATCGCCGACCCCGACCTGGCGATGGTCGATCCTTCCCGGCATGGCAGCATGTCCGCGCCCCCCTTGCGGGGCATGGCGCTGCCCGATGAACTGCGCGCCGAGTTCTACAGCGGGGCTGCCCGGCGGCTGTTGGGCGAGTGAGTCTCACCCCCCGGCTGGTGTTTCGCCGGCGTCGTTCTGCTCGCCCTCGTCCGGCGGGCTCAACGCCTCGTCAAGTCGCCGTTCGAGCGACGCCAGCCGCCGCGACAGTTCTTCGATCCTCCGGCTGAGCGCGAGCACTTCGACCGAGATTTGATCCGTCCGATGTTCGGCGAACGCTTGCGCCTCCTGCAGATCGCGAAGCCGATCGTCCTGCGGATGGGCTGGGGGTTCGTTCATCGGGCGTGGGTTCTCATCGAGGGATAGGCTCTTGCCCATGAAGATACACGTTCCCATCGCCGCCGTCGCGTGCCTCTCGCCCGTCGCGGCGATCGCGTCCGACCTGCCCGACTCGGCGATCTCGCTCCGTGCTCCTCTGGTCATCGCCCCCTCCGCCGGCGAAACCGACGCGGTGTACGCCTTCCGAGCAGAACCGCCCCAGATCAGCCAGACCGCCAAGGCACGGGACTTCGGCAGCCCCGACTCGGGCTGGTGGATGTCCCTCGGCGGGGGCGTGGCCTTTGATCTCAACGAGGACACCGACCTCAATATTCGCGTCGGTCTGTCCACCTTCGTCGCGCAAGGCGTCCAGGTCGGCGGCGAGCTCGGGCTCTTCTACTTCAACCTCAAGGGCGGCGATGCCACCGGGATCAACCCGATGCTGCTCATCCGCTGGCACTTTGTCGAAACCGAAAACTGGACCGTCTTCCTCGACGGGGGCATCGGCGTGATTCTCTCGACCGACGACGTGCCGGAGGGGGGGACAAGCTTCAACCTCGCCCCACGACTGGGCGTCGGGTTCACGCGAAGGCTCACCGACGCCGGCCTTCGTCTTGAAGGCGGCGTGCGCTGGCATCACGTCTCCAACGCGCGCATCACAGGAGACAGCAACAATCCCTCGCGGGATCTGCCGATGTTCCACCTGGGTGTCGTCTTCCCCTTCTGACGCTCAGGCCGCCGCCGCCGTACCTGTCAGAGAAGGCGAGAGTTCGGTCATCGTCACGCGGTTTCGGCCGGCCTTCTTGCTGACGTAGAGGTTCTTGTCCGCCGCATCCACGAACGCCGTCGGGTTGTTCGGGGTCGCCTGCGACGTTCCCGCCACGCCGAACGACGCCGTGACCTTCCGCTCCGGATGCCTGGGCCACACCGCCGCTTCGATCGCTTCGCGGATGCGCTCGCAGACCGCCGCCGCGTCGGCGGGCTTCGTATCGGGCATGAGGATGACGAATTCCTCTCCTCCGTAACGACACACCGAGTCGGAGTTGCGGCACTCACGCCTCAGGATCTTCGCCAGCCCCTGCAGCACCGCGTCGCCCGCGGGGTGGCCGAACGTGTCGTTGATCGACTTGAAGTGGTCGCAATCGGCGATCGCCACCGCCATCGGTCGGCCCGAGCGGGCGCACCGCGAGACCTCTTCGCTCAATCGCTGATCGAAGTACGCTCGATTCCACAACCCCGTGAGCCCGTCGAGCTGGGCCCGGGTCGACAGCATCTGCAACAGCCGATGCACGCGCAACGCCGAGCGAAGCCGAACGCGAAGCTCGGTGAACTCAAAGGGTTTGCACACAAAGTCCACGGCACCAAGCTCGAACGCCGTCACCTTGTCCTGCATCGACGTCATGCCCGAGACGACGATCACCGGGATGTGATGCGTCCCGGGCGTGTCCTTGAGCTGACGCAGAACCTCGAACCCGTCCATCCCGGGCATGTCCAGGTCAAGCAGCACGAGCGCGGGGGTCTGGCTCGCCGCGATGGAAAGCCCCTCCCGAGGATCCGTCACCGACACGAGCTCCACCTCTTCCTGCTTGAGCCGGGCCTTGAGCAGGCGGTGAACGTCCGCCGAGTCGTCGATGACGAGCACTGTTGGGCGTGCATCTTCGAGTTGGGTCGTCGTGGGATCCATCCGGGGTGACTTTCCGTGAGAGAGTGTCGAACCGCTTTTCGACGCCGATCGATCAGGACTTGCCCGCCGAGGCACGCGTGCAGAGATCCACCAGCGCGCGCACGTCCTCCGCGATCGCCTTGAGGGCGGTCGTCGGGTCCGCGGTCGCACGCAGGCCGTCTTCCACACGCCCCGCGGCCTCGCCGAGCGTTGGGAATCCGTATCCCCCCGCGGCGCCCTTCAACTGATGGCTCAGACGCTTCAAGTCCGACACGCGCCCCTCACCCACCGCGGCGAGAATCGCCTGAACGCGCTCCGGCAGCTCGGACGTGAACGATTCGATCAGCTCCGCCATTTCCGGGTCGTTCGAAAACTCGCTGAGCAGCGGCGACGGCGTGGGTGGCGGGGGTGTGCTGTGGGTCATGTCGGGACCTCCGGATGCACCGTGGATCGGCGCGCCGACGGAGGGGATTCAACCCCAGCATCACTTTCTCCCGGAATCGGGCAACTTCATGCTAATTCACCGACGCCGACGGCCGGACACCAGCCCCGCGGCCGCCAGAACCGCCATCGCACCCGGCGTAGGCAAGGTGTTCTCGGTCGTGGTCGTTTCTCCGCCCAGCGGCTTGGAGAAGCTGAGCACCACGACGCAGTCGTCGTAGTCGCGGTCCGAGATCGACATCGGCATGTCCTCGACCCGCAGCACAACCCGCGTCGTGCTCACGTAATCAAGGGCAAACTGCAGCGCATCGCTCGGCTTGGACATCCGCCAGTCGTTGCGAAGCCCGGTCATCACCCGATAATTGAAGAACAACTGATCCCCGCTGTTGAACGTCCCCAGCACGCGAGTGTCGCCCGCACGTGACGCGTGGTTGTTGAACAGGATCGTGCCCAGGCTGCCGCTCGTCTGGTTATTGCCCAGAAACAGAATGCCCGTCCAGTCCGCCTTGGCGGTGACGAACGTCGCGGTGACCTGGGTTGCGTTCTGGGCGATCGTGAGGGGCGTGCCGAAGATGAACTCCGCACGGGCCGCGGAACTGGCAGCGGCGGCCGCAACGAGGAACGCGAGAGGCTTCAGCATGGTCGGGTCCTTCCGGTCTTGAGTTACCAGGCCCGTCCTGGGCCGGGGAGGTCGGCCTCCAGTGGAAAGGTGCCACACGCCCCGCGGCGGACCACCGCGGGCGGAAGGGGGCGACCGATCCGCCGCGCACCATCCCGAGTGCGACGGCTGGCGCGGCAGAAAGCGGGCGGGTTGGTCCTAGAACGAGTACGGATGGTCGTGGATGGCGCGGCGACGCGTGCCAACGGGCGGCGGGGCCGCCGCGGCCGCCCGGCACGCCTCGGCCAGACGCTGGTGCAGCTTCTCGTGGTCGGGGTGGGCGTCGAGCGCACGGATCAGGTCGTCCACCCGCCAGGCCGGGTGCAGGTCGGGCGGAATCTGCGCGATCGCGGCATCGCCGAGGGCTTCGCTCGCCGCGATGAACCACTCGGCCGACGGCGGTTCCTCGGCGTGATCTCGCGTGATGCCCGTCTCGCGTGGTGTCACTCCGGCCGGTGGGGCCAGGCGCACACGGAGGGTCAGTGTGTCGGTGAGCCCGCCGGATCCGACCGCCACGACCGGCCAGAGACCCGCGCGGGTCATCGGCTCGCGGGCAAGGACCAGGGCGGGCGTGCCGGCGGCGAAGAGCGACTCGCGCAGGTTCCGCGCGTCGAGCCCGATCAGCGGGGGCTGCACCAGGTAGAACCCCGGCAGCAGGGACTTGGGATCGGGGTTGGTCGAGAGCGTGAGGCGAAGACCGGAGTCGAGCGCGAGCATCCGCCTCTGCCGGCGGGCTTCCTGCAGCGGGAGGCAGATCCGGGCGAGGCGTTCGAAATCACCGGCTTTGTGCGCCTGGCGCAGCGCACGCACGCAGAGCTTTTCGGCGGCGAAGTACTCCGTCTGGACCAGAGCGTTGCTGGCCTGGTCCATGAGGCGGTCGAGGTTGGATGTGGCCTCGGCGGGGTTCATGGTGCGGGCTGAGCGGCGGCGGGAAAGGCACGGAGCATCGCGCTCCAACGCTGGGCGTGCTCGTCGAGTTCGTGGATCAGGATGTCCGAAAGCGCGGAGAAGTCCTGCTTGGGCAGGCATTGTTGCAGGCGGCGGAGCGTGGCGAGCAACTGGTCGACCGCCTGGTTCGGGACGATCGTTCCAAAGTCGGTCGCGACCTGAAGGCGCGCCAGGTCGGCGTTGAGAATCTGGGCCGAGTGGCTGAGGGCGGAGGTGACGGCCTGCCAGACGGCGAGGATCGCGTGCAGGTCCTGGTTCGCGGATTCGAGCGATGCGGACCGGATCTTCGTGCCCGCGTCGCGCTGCGAGAGGCGGAGCCCTTCGAGCGCGTCGGCGGCGGAGTTGAGCATTTGGGCGACGAGCTCGCGCGGGAGTGCGGAGGTGGTCTTGAGTTCGAGGATGGTGCAGAACTCGTCGGAGGGGGCTTCGAGGGAGGCGTCGGGGAGCGGCGTGCCGTCGGCCTCGGCGGCGACGAGCACACGGCCCTTTCCGGCGGCGATGGAGGCGGCGGCGTCGAGGGCGGCCTTGAGGGTCGGTCGGTCGATGTGGACGATGGTGCCGTCGAGGGTTACGCGCATGACGCTAGTGTCTCCGGGCGAGGGTGCCGAGGCAACTGCGATTCGCCAAGGCTAGTCGGCGAGCGGGATTCGGGAGGCCCGTCGGCGGGCCTTGTAGATCAGGCGCAGGTTGCGCGAGTAGATCACCAGCCCGGAGGATTGCCCGAGCACGCCGATGGGGTCCTGGCGCCAGACGAAGTACGCGAAGAGGGCGATCCCACCGATGAGGCTCATCCACCAGAACGACTCTGGTACGACGGTGCGGCGTTCCTTCTCGGACACGAGCCATTGGACGAGGAATCGGCAGGAAAACGCGAGCTGCCCGGCGAGCCCGATGCCGATCCAGACGAGGCTGGTCCAGGTGGTGATGTTGAGCAGCTTGAAGACGCGGTTGGGCGATGGGGCGGTGGCCTGGTCGAGGGCGGCCTGCCCGAAGAGATCGCGGATCTGCGATTCCGTCAGGTCTGGGGAGGCGTGTCCCTCCCTCGTCAGGATGCGGAAGGTGTGCGTGCCGTCGGGTGATCGGGAGGCCTCGAGTGCGCCTCGCGTGTCGGCGATACGGAGCGATTGGAGCGAGGCGTTGTCTCTGGAGGGGAGTTTGCGGAGCGAATCGGGGCCCAGGGCGAGCCAAAGTCCGATGAGCAGGACGAGCAAGAGTGCGGCGACGGGCTCCCACTTGCGGCGTTTGGTCATGCGACGGGCTCGCGGCGGGGGGGCTCATGGTTGGATGGTTGGTGGTGGCGAGCCGGCGTGATCTCGGCGGAAGCGGTGGGGCGTCGGCGGTTGCGCATGTAGCGGACAGCGAGCAGGTCGATGAGCCCGGGAATGGCGCGCCCGAGACCGAAGCCGTACTTGGTTGTGCCGGCCAGTCGCGGGCGGTGGTTGACGGGCATTTCGACGACCTTGCCTCCCATGTGGGCGACGGAGACGGGGATGAAGCGGTGCATCCCTCGGAACTCAAGGGGGAGTCGGAGGGCGAAGGAGCGCTTGAAGACGCGGAGGGAGCAGCCGGTGTCGCGGATGGTGTCGCCGAGGAGCCATCGTCGGGCGAGGCGACCGACGATGGACCCGATGCGGCGGATGGGGGAGTCCTTGCGGGCGTGTGAACGGTCGCCCTGAACCATGTCGGCGTTGGTGCGGGCGATGAGGTCGAGCATCGCGGGGATGTCGGCCGGGTCGTTCTGGAGGTCGGCGTCGAGGACGGCGATGAGGTTGCCACGGGCGGCGCGGAAGCCGGCGTGGAATGCGGCGGACTGCCCGTTGCCCTTGCCCGGCGGGGTGTCGCGCATGGAGATGAGGCGGAGGAAGGGGTGATCGGGGAGGAGGCTTGTGACGAGCTCGGCGGTTCGATCGGTGGAGCCGTCGTCGACGATCACGAACTCCCAGCGGATGGGGAGAGGCTCCAGGGCGGCGTGGACCTGTCGGACGAGCTCGTGGACGTTCTCCGCCTCGTTGTGGGCGGGAGCGACCACGGAGAGATCGAGCGAGGAGTCGGGGGTCTCGGGCATGAATCGGATGGTAGGGTCGGGAAGGGGTCGGCAGGGCGAGAGGGGACTATCGTTGGCGAGAAAGCAGTGGAGGCCTTGGGCGATGCACATCAAGCCAGTCGATCGGAGTGTCCATCCCGCGGTGGTGAGCGTTCGCATTCTGTGTGACGACCCCGAGGGACTTGGCATGTCGTCGGGCGAGGTGGAGATCAAGGCGAGCAGGACGCAGACGCTGCTGGAAGCGGCGATGGAGCACGGGATCAACATCGAGCA
>DDSG01000074.1:20541-20674 GCA_002343325.1 Phycisphaerales bacterium UBA2396
GTGTGCGTGCTCGACGTGCCATGTGTACGTCGAGAAGGGGATGGAGCACCTGAGCGAGTCGACGGAGGCGGAGGAGGACCGCGTCGAAGAGGCGCCGGGGCTTCAGAGGAACAGCCGGCTGAGCTGCCAGTGC
>DDSG01000074.1:20899-21045 GCA_002343325.1 Phycisphaerales bacterium UBA2396
AGCTGCCAGTGCGAGATCCGGGGCGAGGGGCCGATCGTGATGCGTGTTCCGGCGTGGAATCGCAACGCGGTGAAGGAAGTCCCGCACTGATCTGCTGATTTTTGGGAAGGGGTGGGGGAAGCGGTGGGGCGAGTGGTGGGGTGGTG
>DDSG01000013.1:0-11400 GCA_002343325.1 Phycisphaerales bacterium UBA2396
GTCCTCCAGCCGAACACCACCCACCAACGTCGCCCACTCCATGTCCTTCGGCAGCGACGACAGCTTCCGGCACCCTCCCTCCATCACCAGATAGTCGTCCTCCAGCCGAACACCACCCACGCCCGGCAGATAAATCCCCGGCTCGATCGTCACCACGTTCCCGGCCTGCAGCACCGATCCCGTGATCATGTGCGACATGCGCGGCTCCTCGTGCGTGTCAAGCCCAAGCCCGTGCCCAAGACCGTGCCCGAAGTGCTCCCCATACCCCGCCTTCGTGATCACCTCCCGCGCCACCTTGTCCACGTCCGACGAACGCTTCCCCGCAGCCAACGCCGCCGCCGCAGCCTCGTGCGCCTCCAGCACGATCGGATAGATCTCCGCCAGCTTCTTGGGCCACTTCCCCATTGCAAACGTCCGCGTCAGATCTCCCCGATACCCCTGATACACCGCACCCCAGTCGATCAACAGCCCCTGGTTCGCACCGACCTTCGCCGTGCTCGGGCGATAGTGCGGCAGGCTCCCGTTCGCCCTCGCCGCGATGATCGTCCCGAACGCAAGCCCCGTCGCACCACGCTGCTTCATCGCCCCCTCAAGCCGCGACGCTACCTCAAGCTCCGTCTGCCCGGCCTCGATCGTCGGCAGCACCTCCAGCAGCGCCTGCTCCTGGATCTTGATCGCCTTGCGAATCTGCCCGATCTCGTGCTCGTCCTTCACCCGCCGAAGACCCATCACCAGTCCCGTCGTCCCCGCCAGCGTGTTCTTCTCGAGCCGCTTCGCGATCGAGTCACGCTCCGCGACCGTCATGAATTCCGCCTGAAACGCCACCTTCGACGCCTTCACGCCCCGCACAACGTCCCCCACCGCCTCCACCATCGACCCCTTGCGGATCACGATGTCGGCCAGGTCCTTGAAGTGCTCCAACTCCTCCTGATACCGAAAGTCGCTCACGATCACGCACTTCGCGTTCGCCGCCCCAGGCACCAGCAGGTACGAATCCCCCCCCGTGTACCCCGTCAGATATCCCACATCCGTCGCGCTCGTCACCAGCATGTGCGAGCACTCCTTCTCCATCAGAAGCGAACGCAGACGGGCGATCCGGGTCACATACGGCGAAGAGGCGGCTTTGCTCATGGCACCGCGATCCTACCCACTCCCCTCGGCAGCCGACACCTCCATTCCCGGTACAGTCTCCGCCGATGGCCCTCCCCACCGACACGCCCGCCCCGGTGCACTCCACTCCCTCCTCCGCCTGGGCAGCCACCTGGTCCATCACCCTCCTCGCGATCACCCTCGGCGTTCCCACTCTGGGCATCCTCCTCGACGCCGCACGCGCCCCCGACACCCACACCGCCACCATCGACCTCGCCGTCCCGCTCCACGTCTGGGCTCGCACCGCCGGATGGGCAGTCTCCATCGGGCTCCTCGCCACCCTCGTCGGCCTCCCGCTCGCCTGGGCCGCCAGGCCTCTCGGCTCCCGCTGGGCCGCACCTCTCCTCCTCCCTCTCTTCTTCCCCATGTACCTCGCCTACGCCGGCTGGGGCATGCTCCGCGCTCCTGCAACCTCCACCGGCGCCTGGCTCGCCTCGCTCACCGCCGACGGCCGTCCCTGGCTCCCCGCAACCATCGACGCCGCCCTCGCACTCCTCGGCCTCTCCCTCTGGGCCGCCCCACTCGCCGCTCTCCTTATCCTCCCCGCACTCCGCCGAATCGACGACGAGCTCCTCGAGTCCCTCCGCCTCGAATCAACCCGCCTCCGCCGCTCCTGGGAGTCCCTCCGCCTCTGCGCCCCCGCACTCGCCGCAGCCTCCCTCGGCGTCGCCGCCCTCATGCTCGGCTCCGTCATCCCCCTCCACCTCGCCAAAATCGACACCGCCTCCGTCTCCCTCTGGGCACGCCTCGACCTCCTCCCCTTCAACCAGCACTGGCGCATCTGGGCCGCCGGCTGGCCACTCGCCATCGCCGCCTTCGCCGCCGGCATCTTCGCCGTCCGCGCCGCAACCCTCGCCGCTTCCGACGCCTCGATCCTCCAACCGCACCTCCGCTCCACCGGCGTACGAATCCTCTCCTCACTCATCATCCTCGTCGCCGTCGGCGTCCCCGCACTCCTCTACGCCCGCGTCCTCACAGACCCCGCCGCACTCTCCATCTTCTTCCGAGTTCACGGCGGCGCACTCGCCTGGTCGCTCGCCATCGCCGCCACCATCGCCCTCCTCGCCGCCTGTCAAATCCTCGCCCTCGCCCACTGGCTCTCCTCACACTCCCGCACAGCCCGCGCCGCAGCCTGCCTCCTCGTCGCCGGCGGGCTCGTCCCAGGCGTCATGCTCGGCTCCGCCGTCTCACGCGCCTGGGCCTCACTCCCATTCCTCGACGACCTCGCCCAAGGCCCCGCCATCGTCCTCGCCATGCACCTCGCCCGCGTCGGGCCCGTCGTCGCCCTCGCCGCCGTCTGGATCGCCTGCTCAGAACCCACTCCTCTCCGCGACGCCCGACGACTCGACAACGCCGAATCCCTCTCCGGCTGGTTCTTCGGTCGCCTCCTCGGAAACCTCGGCCCACTCGCCCTGGCCTCCCTCGCCGCCGCCGCCCTCAGCCTCCACGACATCGAATCTTCCGTCATGGTCCAGCCCCCGGGCGTCCCCTCCCTCCCACGCAAAATCCTCAACGACCTCCACTTCTTCCGCACCCAGGAAATCGCCGCCGCCCTCCTCTCCCTCCTCGCCATCTCCACCGCTCTGCTCTCACTTGCTTTCTACTGGCTCGCCCGCTCTCAACGTGCAGCCTCACGCCCGGAAATCAGTACCATGAGGGAGTGATTCGTCCCCTCACGCGATCCCGATCCCGGCGCCTCGTGCTCCCGCACGGACTTTGCCTCGCCTTCGCAACCCTCGCCCCGCTCGCCGGTTGCGGCGACTCCTCCCTCCCCGCCTCCGGAGGCCCCCTCCGCGCTTCCGCCGTCTTCGGCGACGTCGGCCTCTCACCGGGTCAGTTCGCCTTCCCGCGCGCTATCGACGCCGACGGCTCCTCCCTCTGGGTCATCGACAAAATGGGCCGCGTCCAGCAGATCGACCCCGCCACCGGATCCTCCCTCTCCCTCTGGCGAATGCCCGAGACCGCTCTCGGCAAACCCACCGGAATCACCTGCTTCCCAGGCAACCCCAAACTCCTCTTCATCCCCGACACCCACTACCAACGAATCCTCGTCTTCCGCGTTCAAGACGCCGGCCTCTCCCCAGACTCTCCTCCTTCCCCCACGGAACGCAACACGCCCACTCCCATCGCCTCCTTCGGCCGACTCGGCAAAGGCCCCGGCGAATTCATCTACCCCACCGACATCGCCGTCCTCCCAACGCCCGACGGCTCCAAACCCGCCCGCGTCTTCGTCGCCGAGTACGGCGAAAACGACCGCATCTCCGCCTTCGACCCCACGCCCGACGGCTCCTACGAGTTCCGCTTCTCTTTCGGCAAGTGGGGACGCGCCTCCGACCCCGACCACATCGAATTCAACCGCCCTCAGTCCATCGCCATCGACCACACGCGAAACCAGCTCGTCGTCGCAGACGCCTGCAATCACCGCATCGGCCGCTTCTCCCTCGACGGCAAACTCATCATGTGGATCGGCTCCCCAGACTCCGCAGGAAACGCCCCGGGCTCCTTCTCCTACCCCTACGGCATCATCGTCCAGAACGACGGCTCCGCCCTCGTCGCCGAACTCGGAAACGCCCGCA
This sequence comes from Phycisphaerales bacterium UBA2396, assembly GCA_002343325.1. Taxonomy (GTDB): domain Bacteria; phylum Planctomycetota; class Phycisphaerae; order Phycisphaerales; family UBA1924; genus UBA2396. The sequence continues at coordinate 3,726 of DDSG01000013.1, forward strand.
TCCAGCACATCGACCTCGACTCCGGCAAAAGCCTCGGCACCGCCGGAATCCAAGGCTCCGGTGAAGGAATGCTCTCCCAGCCCTGGGGCATCGCCTCCATCAACCAGACGCTCTTCGTGCTCGACTCGGGCAACAACCGCATCCACGCTCTCCCCGCCCCCTCCTCACTCGCACGATCCGGGGGCACTCCATGACCACCCCGCTCCCCCTCCCACTCATCCTCGCTCTCCAGGTCGGCCCGGTCCTCTTCGAGAACCCGCGCCTGCTCTGGCTCCTCCCCATCGCCGCTGCGCTCATTCTCTGGATCGCTCGCGCCAATCTCTCAGGGCTCGGCACACGCACCCGTTGGGTCGCCCTCGCCCTCCGCCTCTTTGTCGTCGCTTTCCTCGCCGCAGCTCTCGCCGAACCCCAATGGCGCCGACAGTCCGAAGGCGTCGCCGTCACCGTCCTCCTCGACGTCTCCGACTCCGTCCCCGCAAACCTCCAGAAGTTCGCCGAACGCTATATCCAGGACGCCGTCGCCGCAGGACCACGCCAGCCCGACGACCGCCTCGGCGCCGTCACCATCGCCCGCGATCCCTACGTCCAGCAGCTCCCCACTCCCTCCGCCAAAGCCGTCGAACGCGGCTTCACCGGCAAAACCGACTCCACCGACATCTCCGGCGCCGTCCGTCTCGCTCTCGCCGTCTCACCCGCCGAAGCCGCCAACAAGCTCGTCGTCGTCTCCGACGGCAACGAAACCGTCGGCAGCGTCCTCAGCGCCGTCGCCGCCGCACAAACCGCCGGCGTCCCCATCTCCATCCTCCCACTCACCTACCGCTACGACAACGAAGTCCTCATGGAACGACTCATCGTTCCTGCCTCCGCCCGCCTCGGCGAACTCGTCGGCGTCAAGGTCGTCCTCACCGCAACCTCCCCCACCGCAGGAACACTCTCCCTCCGCGACGACGAGGGCCCCGTCGACCTCGACCCCGCCTCTCCCGCCACTGGCGTCCGAGTCGACCTCGCCCAGGGACCAAACGCCTTCGTCTTCTCCATCCCCGTCCTCAACCGCGGACCAAACCGCTACGAAGCCGTCTTCGAGCCCGACTCCGCCGACGGCCGATCACTCGGCGACACTCGCTCCGAAAACAACCGCCAGACCGCCGTTACCTTCGCCTCAGGCGAAGGCTCCGTCCTCATCATCCGCGAAGACCCCGCCGAGGTCGCCCCCTTCGTCCGCGCCCTCAAGGAACGAGGCATCCCCATCCAGGAAGTCACCAGCGACCAGGCGCCTCGCGACCTCGTCCAGATGAACGCCTTCGACGCCATCATCCTCGCCAACGTCCCTCGAATGCTCTTCTCCGAGCAGCAGATCGCCGACCTCCAACGCTACGTCCGCGAAAGCGGCGGCGGGCTCGTCATGCTCGGCGGCAAAAACTCCCTCGGCGCGGGCATCTGGATGGACTCCCCGCTCGCCGAAGCTCTTCCCGTCGACCTCAACCCCCCGCAACGCAAGGAAATGCCCCGCGGCGCCCTGGGCATCTGGGTCCACTCCGTCGAAATGCCCGACGGCCGCTTCCTCGGTCAACGCGTCTGCAACGCCGGCGTCGACGCCCTCTCCCGACTCGACGTTGTCGGCATCGCCGAGTGGAGCCCCAACGGCCCAGCCTGGGCTCACCCCATGTCGCCACTCGGCGACAAGTCCGCCATCAAACGCGCCATCAACCGCCTCACCTTCGGCGACATGGTCGACTGGGAACCCGCGCTCACCACGCTCCTCGCCGGCATGAAAGACGTCCAGGCCGGCCAAAAGCACTGCATCCTCATCTCCGACGGCGACCCCCAACGCCCCTCCGTCGGCCTCCTCCAGCAGTTCCGCCAGGCCGGTATCTCCATCTCCACCGTCGCCATCGCCTGCCACGGCATCCAGGACCAGACCTCCATGCAGTGGATCGCCCAAACCACCGGCGGCCGCTTCTACAACATCCAACCCAACGCCGGCGGCCTCGCACAGGTCCCCCAGATCTTCATCAAGGAAGCCATCACCGTCCACCGCCCGCTCATCCGCGAAGGCGACGACTTCTCCCCCAAAATCTCCGGCGTCACCGCCGACACCTTCGCCGGAATCTCCTCCGTCCCCAAAGTCCGCGGCTACGTCCGCACCGCCGACCGCGGCGGCCTCTCCGTCGTCACACTCAAGACCGACGAAGACGAACCTCTCATGGCCCAATGGCAGTACGGCCTCGGCCGCTCCGTCGTCTTCGCCTCAGACGTCGGCGGCGCCTGGGCACCCTCCTGGCCCTCCTGGAACACCTACGCCGCCTTCTGGGCACAGCACATCCGCTGGGTCATGCGCCCATCCAACGCCGCCATCACCGTCCGCGTCACCCCGGAATCCAAGGGCGACGAAACCCTCCTCATCGTCGAAACAACCACACGCGAAGGAGAACGACTCAGCTTCGTCAACTTCTCCGGCCGACTCGCCAGCCCCGACGCTCAGGAAGACCAGGACATCGTCCTCCGCGAAATCGGCCCCGGACGCTACGAAGGTCGTGTTCGCACCTCCGCCTCCGGAACCTACATCGCCTCCCTCCGCTACCGCGTCCCCCAAGGCGACGGCTCCCCGCCCATCGAAGGCTCCGCCTCCGCCGCCATCAACCGCCCCTTCGCCGACGAATACCGAACCCTCAAGGACAACGTCGCCCTCCTCGAACAGGTCCGCGACAAAACCGGCGGCGTCACTCTCCCCAGAGACCCCCTCCGCGCCGACCTCTGGAACCGTGAAGGACTCACCTTCCCCGTCGCCGCTCGACCCATCTGGCTCCTCGTCAGCGTCCTCGCCATCACACTCTTCCTCGCCGACGTCGCCGTCCGACGCGTCCGCATCGACATCCCCGCCATCCTCGCCAGAGTTCGCCGAGGCCTCCGCCCCGCAGGCTCCAAACAGACCGAACTCGCCGGCCTCATGTCCGTCAAGGACAAAGCACGCGCAGGCATCGCCCAACGTTCCCAGCCCGCACCCTCCTCCGCCGCCGCCAACAAGTTCGAAGCCTCCGATGACGAGCTCCGCGCCGCCGCCTCAGGCCCCGCCGTCGAATCCTCTTCCTCCGACACGCCCCAGCCCCCCAAACCCACCCCGCAACCACCCAAAAAGCCCAAGCAGGACACCGAGGAAGGCATGTCCGCACTCCTCAAGGCCAAACGCCGCGCCCGCGGCGAGTACGACGACCGCTGAACCCCGCCTCCGCGATCCCCAACGCTCCTCCAACGCCCACAAGGACCACCATGGCATCCACCTCCGACGCCCCGACAACCCCCGCCGAAGTCAAAGCCAAGTGCGACGCCTTCCGCGACCGCTTCGCCCGCCTCCGCGCCGAAATCGGCAAAGTCGTCGTCGGACACGCCGACGTCGTCGAAGGCGTCCTCATCGCCCTCTTCACCGGCGGCAACGTTCTCCTCGAAGGCGTCCCCGGCCTCGGCAAAACACTCCTCGTCCGAAGCCTCGCCCAAACCCTCTCACTCCCCTTCAGCCGCATCCAGTTCACGCCCGACCTCATGCCCGCCGACGTCATCGGCACCAACATCGTCATGGAAGACCCGGACACCGGCCGCCGACGCTTCGAGTTCCAGAAAGGACCCATCTTCGCACAGATCGTCCTCGCCGACGAAATCAACCGCGCCACCCCCAAAACCCAGTCCGCACTCCTCGAAGCCATGCAGGAGCGAAGCGTCACCGTCGGCGGCAAAACCTACCGCCTCGACAAACCCTTCATCGTCCTCGCCACCCAGAACCCCATCGAACAGGAAGGCACCTACCCCCTCCCCGAAGCCCAGCTCGACCGCTTCATCTTCAAAATCGTCGTCGGCTACGGCCAGCTCAACGACCTCCTCACCATCCTCGATCGAACCACAGGCGTCGCCAACCCCGAATGCGCTCCCGTCATGGACGGCCCAACCATCCTCGAAACCCAACAACTCGTTCGAGGCGTCGTCGTCGCCCCTCACGTCATGCAGTACGTCGGCCGACTCGCCATGGCCACCCAGCCCGGCGGGCCCTTCTCCGCCGGCGGCCCCGAAGGCCCCACCAACAAATACATCCGCTGCGGCAGCTCGCCCCGCGGCGCACAGGCCCTCCTCCTTGGCGCCAAAGTCCGCGCACTCATCGACGGCCGATTCCACGTCTCCTTCGCCGACGTCAAGTCCGTCGCACCCATGTGCCTCCGCCACCGCCTCATCCTCAACTTCGAAGCCGAGGCCGACCGCATCGACACCGACTCCCTCGTCGCCCAGATCATCGAAAAGACCCCCACCGAACCCGTCAAGTAGCCAAGCTCAATACTCCCCCAGCAACAGGAGCTCCCCTCCCATGCCACGCTCACTCGCCCTCGCCATCCTCTGCATCGCCCCAGCACTCTCGCTCCTCCCGGGCTGCGCCTCAACTCCCAACGCCCCCGACGCCCAGATCGCCTCCAAGTACCTCGGCCGCTGGGAATCCCTCACCGACGGCGCCCAAGGCATCTACGTCTCCGTCACCCAGGAGCCCGACGGCCGCTTCGTCCTCCGCTCCAACCGCTCCGGCAAAGACCGCGAAACCCAGGGCGAGCTCATCGACGTCGAAGGCACCATGATGTGCCGAATCAAAGTCTTCACCCCAACACCGGAGCAGGCCGCCAACGGCGCAGTCCCCCTCTACCACTTCGGCGTCCTCCGCACCGAGGGCGACCGCCTCCTCCACACGCCCATCCGCGCCGACTGGCTCGCCGACGCCATCGCCGAGCACGGCCACGGCCGATACGTCTCCACCAGCAACATCGCCCAGGGCACGGGCGTCGCCGTCGCCGCCGACTGGGACCAGCTCGAACACATCCTCCGCGACGCCGTCACCCAGGACGGCGCACTGGGCACCACCGAAGAGTTCGCTCGCGTCAAGTAGACCCCGCAACCGCGACGCCACACGGACCACGAATGCTCAAAGCCCAGAACCCCCAAAGACCACGAGGCATCGAGGACCTCCTCTCCGCCGAGCTCATCGCACGGATCGGACCCCTCGATGTCACCTCGCGCCGCGTCTTCTCGGGAAAGCTCAAGGGCGAACGCCGAAGCAAACGCCGCGGCGAGAGCGTCGAGTTCGCCGACCACCGCCCCTACGTCTCAGGAGACGACCTCCGCCACATCGACTGGAACCTCTTCGCAAGGCTCGACATCCTCTTCCTCAAGCTCTTCCTCGAAGAAGAAGACCTCTCACTCCACCTCGTCTTCGACGCCTCCGCCTCCTCCGACTGCGGCTCCCCCTCCAAGTTCGAGTTCATGCAGAAAGCCGCCATGGCTCTCGGTTACGTCGGCCTCCTCAACCTCAACCGCGTCGCCTGCACCGTCATCGGCGGCCTCACGCCCGACGGCCAGCCCAACCCCATCACACAAGCCATCCGCGATCTCCGCGGCCGCCGACGCGCCATCGACCTCGCTCAGTTCATCTGCTCCATCCAGCCCGGCGGCTCCACCGACTTCCGCGCCGCCGCCGAACGAATCGCCCTCTCACGCCGCGGCAAAGGCGTCATGATCCTCTTCTCCGACTTCCTCTTCAAGGAAGGCTACGACGCCGGCCTCCGCCTCCTCGTCGGACGCGGCTACGACCTTGTCGCCGTCCAGGTCCTCAGCCCCCAGGAAATCAACCCCACACTCGCCGGCGACCTCAAGCTCAAGGACGTCGAAGACGCCGACGCCGCCGAAGTCACCATCTCCGCGCCACTCCTCAAACGCTACACCCAGACCCTCACCGCCTACACCGACCGCCTCCGCGAATTCTGCGGCCGCCGCGGCATCCAATCCCTCCTCGTCCGCAGCGACACACCCATCGACTCCCTCCTCCTCGATTCCCTCCGCAAACGAGGAGTTCTCCGATGACACTCCTCACACCCCTCTACGCCGCTATCGCCGCCGCCATCGCCATTCCAACGCTCCTCATCCTCTACTTCCTCAAGCTCCGCCGCCAGGACGTCGAGATCTCCTCCACCCTCCTCTGGAAAAAGGCCATCCAGGACCTCCAGGCCAACGCCCCCTTCCAACGTCTCCGCCGAAACATCCTCCTCTTCCTCCAGCTCCTCGCCCTCGCCGCCGCCATCCTCGCCCTCGGCCAACCCCAGTTCAACGCCGCTTCACTCGTCGGCCAGCGCCACGTCATCCTCATCGACCGCTCCGCCAGCATGGCCACCCTCGACGCCGGCGACGGCGCCTCGCCCACCTCCCGCCTCGACGCCGCCAAAGAAGCCGCCGCCAGCTTCGTCCAAGGCCTCCGCGAGCCCGGTCTCATCGACCGCGACGCCGGCGACCTCGCCATGGTCATCGCCTTCGACCGCGAAGCCGCCGTCGTCCAGCAATTCACCGGCGACAAACGGAAGCTCGAACAGGCCATCCGCTCCATCACTCCCTCCGACGGCCCCTCCAACCTCGAACCCGCCGTACGCCTCGCCCGCGCCCAAGCTCCCAAACTCTTCCTCCCCGAAGACAACCTCGTCATCGACGGCATCTCCGACCGCTGGCCCATCTCCCTCCAGGTCTTCACCGACGGCCGACTCCCAGACGCCGACCGCGCAACCCCCGGCCCAAGCGACACCGTCGTCTTCCACCGCCTCGGCAAACCCGACACCGGAAACCTCGGCGTCATCGCCCTCCGCGCAGACCGCGAATTCGACGACCCCTCCAAAGTCTCCGTCTTCGCCGCCATCCAAAACACCTTCCCAGACTCCAAACGCATCGACGTCCAGCTCTCCGTCGACGGCGTCCCCGCAGGCATCAAGGAACTCACCGTCCCGGCCCTCACCGACAACCGCGGCGGAACCCAGGGCATCGCCTTCCCACTCTCCCGCTCCGAAGGCGCCACCATCGAAGTCCGACTCCTCCAGCCCGCCGGCACCCCCGGCGACCCAGACGCCTTCTCCACCGACGACCGCGCCACTCTCGTCATCCAGCCCGCCAAAAGCCTCCGCCTCGCCCTCGTCACCCCCGGAAACCTCCTCCTCCGCTACGCCCTCGAATCGCTCCCCCAGTCCGGCGACCCAAAGGTCCTCTCACCCGCCGAATACGAAACCGCACTCCGCTCCGGTCAGGCCTTCGACTTCGACGTCGTCGTCATCGACGGCACGCCCATCGCCTGGCGAGACAAGAAAAACACCCTCCCGCCCGGCCGCTTCCTCGTCTTCAACCACCTCCCAAACACCATCGACCCCGCCTCGCTCCCGCAACGCCCGGATCCCAACGCCCCGCCCACGCCCCTCGGGCCCGTCCTCATCGACCGCGGCCCCGCCGGCCCCTCCTCAGTCGTCTCCTGGCGCAGAGACCACCGCGCCCTCCGCTCCGTCAACCTCGACACCCTCGATATCTTCGAATCCCGATCCATCGACATCCCACAAGGCTCCTCCGCCCAAAGCCTCGCCGAATCAACCTCCGGCCCCATCATCGTCGAGCTCGCCTCCAGCGAATCCCGCGCCCTCGTCGTCGGCTTCGACCCCGCCGCCTCCGACTGGCCCCAGGACCTCTCCTTCATCATCTTCCTCTCCTACGCCACCGATTACCTCGGCACAGGCGGCGGCTGGGCCGTCGTCCGATCCTCCCAGCCCGGCCTCACCGTCTCCGACCGCCTCCCGGACAACGCCTCTCAACTCGAATGCTCCGGACCCAACGAGATCGGAAGAGC
>DDSG01000013.1:11679-11993 GCA_002343325.1 Phycisphaerales bacterium UBA2396
TCCGCCTCCTTCGGCCCCTTCCCGCGCGTCGGGATCTACACCGCCTCCTGGCGCGGCTCCCCCGCCCCCGGCGACCGCTCCCGCAACGGCCGCGTCGAACGAGACTTCGCCGTCAACCTCCTCGACCCCTTGGAATCCGATGTACGCTCCGCCGAACAAATCTCACTCGCCACGCAAGAGGCCTCCGCGTCACAGGCCGATGCCGCGAGCGTTGTCCGGTCCCTTTGGCCTTGGCTCCTCCTCGCAGCCCTGAGCCTCGTGGTATTCGAATGGTACATCTACAACCGCAAAGTCCACGTCTGACCCCCGCCCCC
>DDSG01000091.1 GCA_002343325.1 Phycisphaerales bacterium UBA2396
CTTCTCGTCCGGGTGCATGATCGCCCACCACATCAGGCCCCGATCGCCCGCTCCCCGAGGCGATCGCCAGCCCCGCGACCGACAGCATCCCGCCCGTCGCCCGCCCGTCGTTCTCCCGCATCCGCGATGCCGCCGACTCCATCGCCGCCTGCCGGCCCTTCTCGTCCGGGTGCATGATCGCCCACCACATCAGGCCCCGATCACCCGCGTCGCTCTTGCTCTCGCGAAGCGTCTTCAGCACCGCATCTCGCACGTCCGCTCGCTCCTCCGCGAACACCTCGAGAAGACTCGCGAACATCCACGCCTCGCGGTACGCCGACAGCTTCTCAAGCCCGGCCTCCCGCGTCGGAGCGTGGTTCTTGGACCCAAAGTGCGTCGCGCGGAGTTTACGCAGTTCCTTCTGCAGCGCCAGTTCCCGCTTCCGCTGCTCCTTCCACGCCCGAAGACGCGGATCGTTCGGGTCCTTCGCCAGCCCGCGGATGAACTCCGGCACGTCCGCCTGCGCGGCCGCCACTCGCGGCGTCATCAAGGCCGACAGCCCGGCCAGCAAGGCCACCGCCGGCAACATCCTCGTTCGTGCGCGCATGCCGCTTCTCCGTGCCGATCGGCCCTGACCGGGCCTTCCGCGCCCAGAATAGACCAACACGCCCCGCCCAAGTTCCTGATTCGACCGATCCCGGTCCCGAATACACCCCCGCGGGCTCTCGGACCTGGTCACTCCCCGCTGGCCACCATCACCACCCCGTCCTCGCCCAGCCGTTGCTTGGCCCGCTCCCCGTCGGCCCGCGTCCCGTACCGACCGACCCGAACCATGTAGATCGGCTTGCCGTCCTTGGTCCCCCGCACGACCCGGGGGTTTGCGAGCCCAGCCGCCGAGGCCTTGGGCTGCAGGGCGGCCGCCTTGGCCATGGCCCTCTGGTAGTCGCCGAAGGCCCCAACCTGGACCGTGAACGATCCCCCCTCATTGGGCGTACCCGTCGTGATGGTGGACAGTCGGGCGTCGATCTGGGCCCGCAGGTCGCGGTCGCGGACCCAGGCCTGCTGGGCCCGCTGGTACATCTCGCGGGCTTGTGCGCCCTTGCCCAGCGCCTGCATCGAATCGCCGCAGAACATCGCGGCGCGGGCCTTGTCGTCGCCTTCGAGCTTGTCGACCGCGCCGGTGAGCAGGTCGACCGCCTCGGTGTGGCGGCTCTTGCGCTGGGCGAGCATGGCGAGCGTGGCCCCGGCGGTGCCGGAGATCTTGCTGTCGGGGTTCTGGATGAGGGGCTTGAGCCAGCGCTGGGCGTCGGTCTCCTTCTCGAGGGCGGCTGAGGCGAGGCCGGCGGTCAGGGCGGCCTTGTCTCGCTCGCGGCCGGAGGAGGTCGCGTACGCCGCGGCCGCCGCGTCGTAGGCCTTGACGTACTCCCGGCGCTGGTACAGAGCCTGGTAGTCGGATCCGCCGGATGGGGCGGCGCCGCCACCTCCGCCCGAGGCGCACCCGCCGAGCACGACGAGCAGAGCCAGAGCGAGCGAGCGAGCGAACAGGCGGGAAGTGCTGCGGATCAAATCGTCCGTCATCACGTGGGTGTCCTCGGAGGTTCGGCGGCCGATGCGACGCGGCGGGATATCGGCTGTAGCATACCCGCCCCGCGCGTCCCGCGCGATCAAGGAAGGAGCCCGCGTGAGCGTCCATTGGCCGATTCTTCGCCGCTGTCTGATGAGCCCCGGACGCATCGCCACGGTCGACGATCGGGGGCAGCGCAAGGCCGCCGAGTTGCTCGTCGGCGCCATGTACATCGCCGAATACCTCGCGCCCCGGTGCAAGACCAAAACGGTCGCGATGATGCTCCCCACGGGGGCTGCGTTCCCCGTGGCCGCCCTTGCCGGGTGGATGCTGGGCAAGACCGTGGTGCCGCTCAACTACCTGCTCAAGCGGGAGGAGCTTCAATACGTCATCGATGACTGCGGCACAGACACGATCGTCACCGCGCAGCCCATGCTCGATTTCATGGGATACACCCCGCGGGCGGAGAGAGTGATCACGCTCGACACGCTGTCGTTCTCGGGGATGCCCGAGCCGCGCTGGCCCGCGACCGCAAGCGACGACGATCTGGCGGTCATGCTGTACACCTCGGGCACCAGCGGGCGTCCCAAGGGCGTCATGCTGACGCACGGGAACATCGCCGCGAACATCCAGCAAATCCAGGACTTTGTTCACTTCACGCCCCAGGACGTGATGCTGGGCGTGCTCCCGCAGTTTCACAGCTTCGGGATGACGGTGCTGACGCTGCTCCCGCTGACCTTCGGGCTCAAGGCGGTCTACACCGCCCGGTTTGTGCCGCAGAAGATCGTGAAGCTGATGCGGGATCATCGCCCGACGATTTTCGTGGCGATCCCGTCGATGTACGCCGCGCTGCTGTCGATCAAGGACGCGACGCCGGAGGACTTTGCGTCGCTCAAGTTCATCGTCTCGGGGGGCGAACCCCTGCCCGACGCGGTGGCGACGCGCTTTTACGAGCGGTTCGGGAAGCGGATCAACGAGGGGTACGGGCTGACCGAATCGAGCCCGGTGACCAACTGGTGCAGGCCCGACGAGCACCGTCCGCACTCGGTGGGCCGGGCCCTGCCTCGGATCATCGAGCGGATCGTGGACCCCGCCACAGGCCGCGACATGCCCCCCAACGCCGACGGCGAGGTCTGGATCAAGGGCCCCAACATCATGCGCGGGTACTACGGCCTGCCCGCGGAAACGGCCAAGGCGCTCTCGCCCGACGGATACCTCCGCACGGGCGACATGGGGCGGCTCGATCCGGACGGGCATCTATACATCACGGGCCGAATCAAGGAAATGCTCATCATCGGCGGCGAGAACGTTTTCCCTCGCGAGATCGAGGAGGTGCTCGATCGCCATCCGTCGATCAACGCGTCGGGCGTCGTCGGGCTGCATGATCACATGCGCGGAGAAGTTCCCGTCGCGTTCGTCGAGCTGCGCGAGGGGGAGGCGTTTGATCGGCAGAGCGTGCTGAACCACTGCCGCGCCAATCTCGCGGGGTACAAGGTGCCCGCCGAGATCCGAGTACTCGAGCAGCTTCCGAGGAACCCCACGGGCAAGATCATGCGCCGAGAGCTCAAGGCGATGCTGGCCCAGAAGTCCTGAGCCCGCGAGCGGTCAGGCTGACTCGATCGGGAGCGTGTCGGCGAGGTTGGTCACGATCGAATCGGCGGTGATCCCCTCGGCGTGCGCCTCGAAGTTGAGGATGAGCCGGTGCCGGAGCGACGGGAGCGCCACCGCGCGAACGTCGTCGGTCGACACGGCGGGTCGCCCGTCGAGCAGCGCGCGGCACTTGGCGGCGAGCACGATGGTCTGGGCCGCACGGGGGCTCGCCCCGAGCCTCACGTACTTCTTCACCATGGGCGTGGCGAACGACTCGCCGCCTTCATCCACGGGCTGCGTCGCCAGCACCATGCGAACAGCGTAATCCTGCACGCTGGGGGCGATCGCCACGCGACGCACCAGTCGCTGATGCTCCATGATCCGTTCGGCCGTCAGCACGGGTGAAACGTCCGCGTCCGTCCCCGACGTGGTGCGGGTGAGAATCTCCGTCAGGTCCGCCCGGCGCGGGGCCGGCACCAGGAGCTTGAAGAAGAACCGGTCGAGCTGCGCCTCCGGCAGCGGGTAGGTTCCCTCCTGCTCGACGGGGTTCTGCGTCGCCATCACCAGGAACGGGCTCGGCAGCGCGTGCGTCTCGCCGCCCACCGTCACGCTCCGCTCCTGCATCGCTTCGAGCAACGCCGACTGCGTCTTGGGCGTCGCGCGGTTGATCTCGTCGGCGAGCACGATCTGCGCAAAGAGAGGCCCGCGCTGGAACTTGAACTCGCGCCGCCGCCGCCCGCCTTCGTCCTCAAGCTCGTGCACCACCGTCGTGCCCGTGATGTCGGCGGGCATCAGATCGGGCGTGAACTGCACGCGAGCAAACGACAGCGAGAGCGCCCGCGACAAAGAACGGATGAGCAGCGTCTTGCCAACCCCGGGGACGCCCTCGAGCAGCACGTGCCCGCCCACGAACAGGCAGGTCAGCACTCCCTCGACGATCGCCGATTGGCCCACGACGACACGACCCACCTGCTCCCGCACGGCGGAAAAATCGGCTTTGAACCGCTCCGCCGCCGTGCGAACCTCTTCAACAGAACCGGGCAAACCGCTGGAAAGTGTGCTCATCGCGGGGAGGGTAGGTCAACGCACGCCCGGCCGCCCCGGGGTTGGCTTGGCGACCAGCAACGCAAAGAACGCCAGGGCCGACGCGAACGTGAGCACCCACAGTGTCTGAGCGAGATACGCGCTGTCGTGATCGGTGGAGTTGCGTTCCTTGAAGAACGCCCGGCGTTCCTCCCGCGGCACATCCGTCCGCCCGGCGAACGCGATGTCGTACGCGACCTTCGCCTCCGGATAGTTCGCCGCCATGACAGATCGACGCCCCGCGGTCATCCCGAGCATCAGCCCCAGCACCACCGCCAGCACCAGCCCGAGCGTCCAGCCCGCCTTCATGATGCCCGCCCGCCGCGACCCCAGCCACACCAGCAACGCGCACGCGGCGACCAGTGCCGCCGCCACGCCCGGCACGATGAGGGCCGTTGCCCGGTTCGCTTCCGCCGGCGCCCGCATGAACGCGAACACGCCGCCGCCCAGCAGCACCGCCGCGTACGCGAAGAAGACCACCAGTGTCCGACTCATGCCGTGTCCTCCGTGCCCGGAGCGTATCCCACGCTTCGAACGCCGACCGCGCCGACCGGGCTCAAGAATGCTCGGACACGCCGAGACGATCGCGCAGCGTGCGGGCGCTCACCGTGATCTGCACACGCTCGGCCTCCGCCATGCGATCAACATTCGCCAGGATCATGCTCATCCGCCGATTCCCCCGAAACCTTTCCCGATGTCGGAGGAGGAAATCCCAATACAGCGTCGTGATCGGGCACGCCCTTGGCCCCGTTCGCTCCGAGGGGGTGTATCGGCACCCTTGGCAGTAATTGCTCATCCGCTCGATGTACTTCCCGCTCGCGGCGTACGGCTTGGTGCCCACGACCCCGCCGTCCGCGTGCAGCGCCATGCCCAGCGTGTTGGGCAGCGTCACCCAATCGACGCCGTCCACGTACATCCCGAGGTACCAGTCGGAGACCGCCCGGGGCGAGATTCCCGCGAGCAGGGCGAAGTTCCCGGTCACCATGAGCCGCTGGATATGGTGCCCGAAGGCGTGATCGAGCACCTCGTTCACGCAAGCTTTGAGGCAGTTCATGTCGGTCTGCCCGGTCCAGAAGAACTCGGGCAGCGTGCCGCGAGCTTCGAGGGCGTTTCGTTCGCCATACGACTCGCCAACATGCCAGTAGACCCCGCGGATGAACTCTCGCCAGCCGATGATCTGGCGGATGAATCCCTCGGCCGCGTTGATGGGCACGCGTCCGCTTCGGCAGGCGTCCTCGGCCGCCCGCACGCACTCTCGCGGGTCGAGCAGCTTGAGGTTCAGTGCTGCCGACAGCAGCGAGTGGGACAGAAACGCCTCGCCCCGCCACATCGCGTCCTGATGGGTTCCAAAGGTCGCGAGTCGATCGCGCACGAACGCCCCGAGCGCACGCAACGCCCCCTCGCGCGTGACAGGCCATCCCGGCCCGCGGGGACGCCCCGGCAGATCGGGCAATTGTGCTCGCACCATGCGATCGACGGCACGGGTGATCTCGTCCGCGGGTTCCCACGCGGGAGGGGCGATCAAGCCGGGTCCCGCTCGGTCGAAAGGCTCCCGATTGTCCTTGTCGAAGTTCCATTCGCCGCCCGTGGGTGAGCCGTCGGGTTCCATGAGCACGCCCAGCCGCCGCCGTTGCCAGCGGTAGAAGTGCTCCATCACGAGTTCCTTGCGACCCGTCGCCCAAGCGCTGAATTCATGGGGCGTCACGAGGAAGTGGGGGTCCTCGACCACGTCGAGCTCGACGTCGGCTTCTCTGCACGCGGCCTCGATCTCGCGCAGCACGCGCCACTCGCCCGGCCTGGTGAGGCGGACAAGCCGCGCACCGGTGCTCTCAACCGCCCGACGAACTTCGCCGCCGAAACTCTGCGTGTTGTCGCGGTCGTCGAGCGAGACATACCGAACGCGATACCCGCGATCGATCAGCCACGCAGCGTGATGCCGCATCGCCGACAGGAACATCACCGTCCGCTGGACGTGGCTTGCGACATGCCGGCTTTCTCGCTCGACTTCGGCGAGCAGCACCGTGACCCCGGGATCTCCCGGCTCGCCGAGCACGGGGTTGTGGCGATCGAGCTGGTCTCCCAGCACGAGCGAGATCGTGCCGGGTTTCGCGGGCCGAGGTTGTGGGATCGATCGTGTCGCCACGCAGGCACTTCGTCGGCGGGCGTGCGGCGGTTTCGGGGTCGTGCCGCTCTAGCGGTTCGGCGCCGGGCGGTCTTCGCGTCCCGGGCGTTCGCCGCGGATCGCCTCGAGCGACACCCACTCGACCTCGCACCCGAACGCCGCATGAGGCCCCACGAGCACCGGGAGCCCAAAGACGCCGACTTCGAGCGGCTCAGGCGAGAACTGGACCGCCGAGGTGACGACGACGCCCGCCTCGTACAGCATCCCTTTGCCGCCGCTGCGGATGCGCTCCGCAAAGGCGCCCGGAGCTTCGCCGGAAACCTCCCCGCCGATTGGCTCGCGAGTCGCCCCGTCGAGCACGCGGTACTTGACCGCTAGCCCGCGGGGACTGGGCTCGAACTCCTCGATCCGAACTAGCCAGCGGGCCTTGCCGCGCACGGTCCGGTTCACGTCCCGCACCCAGCGTTCGATCTCGCGGAGGCGTTCGCGGCGAGCCCCCTCGTCTCGGCCCATGTCTTCCGAGAACGCCTTGACGTAACGCTCCCGCAGCACGCTCAGCATCGCGTCGGGGGATGCCAGCGGATCGTTCGGCAGCCGGGGTGACTCGGAGGTCTTGTCCCCGTCGTTGAGCCGCAGTACACGCGAGATCAGCGCACGCAGCTCCTTGATCTGCGAGGAAACACCCGCGAGATCACGCGAGAGGTCAGCGACCTGCTTCGACAGCACATCGTTCTGCTCCCGGAGCAACGCCACCTGTTCGAGCAGCAGGCGATTCTGCTCTCGCAAGGCGGCCACATCGGGCGAGTTCTCCGGCTTGGGCGCGACAGGCTCCCTGGACGGGCTCTCGGGCTGCGGCCGTTCGGCCGGCGACTCCCACGCCCACGTCGGGCTCGGAACGCCGCACAGCGCAACGAGCATCAGGGCGATCCTCATTCCGCCGCGGGAGCCGACGCCTTTGCCCTTGCGGGGTGCGGGCGTGCGGCGGTGGGGGGGGAAGGCGGGGTCGTGCTGCGTCATGGTTCGGCCTCCTCGAGAGCCGGCGTACTCTAGGAATTGCTTCAGGCCCCCGCGATTGCACCATGATCATCCGCGCCGCCGAACAACGCCCCGCCTCGCTCGACGCCCTGCTGCCCCCGTCGCTGGCGGCCAAGCTCGACCGTCTCGACATCCTCTCCCGCAAAATCTTCGCCGGCAAGCTCCCTGGAGAACGTCGCAGCAAACGCCGAGGACGCAGCGTCGAGTTCGATGACTTCCGCAACTACACCGCCGGCGATGATCTCCGCCACATCGATTGGAACGTCTACGCCAGGCTCGATCGCCTGTTCATCAAGCTCTTCCGCGAGGAAGAGGACCTCAACCTCTCCATCGCCGTCGACGCCTCGGCCTCCATGGAGTCCGGCTCGCCCAACAAGCTGGTCTTCGCCCACCAGGTCGCCATGGCGCTCGCCTACATCGGGCTCGTCAAGCAGAACCGCGTCCAGGTCGCCTCGTTCGGCCCCGGGGGCGTCCGCCAGCTCGCCCCGCTCCGCGGCCGTTCGGGCATCGCGAGGGTCTCCGCCTTCCTGCTCGAGTCGGTCAAGGAGTCGCCCCTCAACGCCCAGCCGACCGGTGCGCCGGCCAACGACCTGAATTCCTCACTCCGCCAGATCGCGATGAACCGATCGGGCCGGGGTGTCATGATCGTGCTCTCCGACTTTCTTGTCCCCGGCGGGCCCGCCGCGCTGCAGCCCGCCATCAACGCGCTCGCCGCCGCGGGTTCCGCCGCGTACGACACCGCCCTGCTCCAGATCCTCGCACCGGCCGAGATCAACCCCGCGACCGAGTCCGAATCAGGACTCGTGGGCGATCTGCGCCTCACGGACGTTGAATCCGGGCACGCCGCCGAAGTGACCGTGTCCGCCGCGCTGCTCGCCCGGTATCGCGCCAATCTCGACGCCTACACCGCCGGGTTGCGTCAGGCCGCCGCCGCCCGAGGAATTGCCTGCTTCCTCGTCCCTTCGGACGTGCCCGTCGAAACGCTGGTGCTCGATTCCCTCCGCCGCGGCGGGATCCTCCGCTAAAGGGCCCGCACCATTCCGTCAGGCCTGACGATCCACCGGCGTTTCGTTCGCCTGAGCTGCTTGTGCGCTCGATGCGTCAGCGTCCACGGGCAGCACGACCACGAAGGCTGTCCCCTTCCCGGGCTCGGTAAAGACTTCCAGCCGCCCGCCGTGCGCCTCGATCAAACGACGCGTCGTGGGAAGCCCAAGCCCGCTTCCCCCGGCCTTGGTCGTGAAGTACGGCTCAAAGATCCGCGAGCGGACCTCTTCCGTCATGCCCGGCCCGGTGTCGATCACCGAGATCGAGACCGTGGCGCGACCATCCGCATCACGCGTGGATCGTGTCCGCACGAACAGATCGCGCGCGCTCCGCTCGCCACCTCCGCTCATCGCCTGCACCGCGTTGAGCATGAGATTGAGCAACGCCTGCTTGAGCGCGTGCTCGTCCGCGTGCGCCTCGAGCGATCCCGGGCCCAGATCCACCCGAAGCCGGGCCCCCTGCTGTTCCGCCTGGGGCATGAAGAAGTCGGCCAACTCATCAACCAGTCGATTCACGCTGATCCGCCGCCGATCAAGCCGCAGCGCCCCCGCGTACTCGAGGAAGTCGGTCAGGATCCCTTTGAGCCGGTCGGCCTCTCGGCGTAGCACACCGACGCGACGTGTCAGCCGACCGCGTGTTTCCTCGTCGGTGGGCAGCTCCTCGATCGCCTCCGCGAGCAACTGGGCGTTCAGCCCGATCGTTGAAAGTGGGTTCTTGATCTCGTGCGCGAGCCCCCCGGTCATCGCCCCGAGGTCCGCCATGCGTTCGGCCGCCCGCGCCCGACGCTCCGCCGCTCGGGCCCGCAGCACCGCACGCCGACCATGCCACATCAACGCCAGCGACGCCACACCGGCGCCGAGCACCGCCCCAAGCACGACAGATCCAGGGTCCGGCCACACGATCGGCGAGTCTAGCCCTCCGCCGATGACCGCCTCGGCGTGCGTGAATACCCCCGGCGAGGTGGCACCACGACCTCCAGCTCCTCCACACGCTTCACGCGCGTCGCCTTCCACCCCTTCTCCGTCCGCACCGCGTCGTAGATCACCTTCGCGTTGTCCTTCAGCACCCGGAAGCCCTCGCCCTCGATGATGGTGAAGTGCGCAAAGATGTCCTGTCCCTGTGGTCCGACGACAAAGCCGTAACCCTTGCGCGGGTCAAACCACTTGACGCTCCCCTCCACACCCGTCAACCGCTCGAGCACCACTTCCGAACCAGGATCGCTCATGGGTCACCCCGAACTTCGGGGAGCCGAGGCCCTGCCGCCACGAAGCGACACACCGGCGAATGCCGGCCTTTCTGACCACGGCTCGGTGCAGCAACCGTCACCGACGCACGCGACCGAGAATCCGCCGGCGTGCTGAGGGCGCCGACGAGTCCCGCCGAGATTTCCCAAGTTACCAGACCAACGGCCTCTTTCGCAACCCCGCTGTGTGCCATTGAAAAGACTCCACCGGCCTGGGAGCCGATGGAGTCTTTGTTTGAGCTTTGTTTGGTGCGAATCCCGCCGCTCAGGCCGTCGGGGTCGACGCCGGGGCCGCGCCCTTCTTCTCTTCGATCAGCACGGCCTTGCGGCTGAGCTTGATCCGGCCCTGATCATCGATGTTGATGACCTTGACCTTCACGATATCGCCCAGCTTCACGACCTCGGTCACGCTCTTGACGTACCCGTCCGCCAGTTCGGAGATGTGGCACATGCCGTCGGTGCCGGGCGCCAGCTCGATGAACGCACCGAAGTCCTTCATCGACACGACCTTGCCCGTATAGACCTGCCCGACCTTGACCTCTTCGCAGAGGGCTTCGATCTCGGCCCGGGCGCCGGCGAGGTTCTCGCCGTTGGCGCTGGCAACCTGCACCGTCCCGTCGTCCTCGACGTCGATGGTGACCTGCCAACGCTCCTGGATCGAGCGGATGGTCTTCCCGCCCGGCCCGATCAGCTTGCCGATCTTGTCCGGGTCGATATTGAGCGTGACCAGTCGCGGCGCCATGAGCGAGATGTCGCCGCGCGGCTTGGCGATGATCTTCTCCATGATCTCGATGATCTCGAGCCGACCCTTCTTCGCCTGCGTGAACGTGCGAGAGATCTGGTCGATCGACAGCCCGCGGATCTTCAGATCGAGCTGGATCCCGGTGATGCCCTCACGCGTGCCCGAGACCTTGAAGTCCATGTCGCCGAAGAAGTCTTCCTCGCCGATGATGTCGGTGACGAAGAGCTCTTTCGTGTTGTCGTCGTTCGAGAAACGCCCGACGGAGATGCCCGCGCACGTCGCCTTGATCGGGACGCCCGCGTCCATGAGCGCGAGGCACCCGCCACAGACCGACGCCATCGAGCTCGAACCGTTGCTCTCCGTGATGTCGCTGACAACGCGGATGGTGTACGGGAATTCCTCCGGGCTGGGCAGGATCGCCAGCAGGCTGCGCTCGGCGAGCGAGCCGTGCCCGATCTCGCGGCGGCCGGGGGCGCTGATGCGCTTGACTTCGCCCGTCGAGACAGGCGGGAAGTTGTAGTGCAGGGTGAACTTCTTGGTGTACTCGGGGATGAGCCCGTCGATGATCTGCTCGTCCTTGCCCGTCCCGAGCGTGACGGTGCAGAGGCTCTGCGTCTCGCCGCGCTGGAAGAGCGCCGACCCGTGCGTCCGCTGGAAGAGCCCGACAGCACCGGTGATCGGGCGGAGCTGGGTCGCGCCGCGACCGTCGGCACGGATGCCCTGCTCGACGATCAGGCGACGCGTCACCTTCTCCTCAAGCCGACGGAACGCCTCGCCGGCGGACTTGCGGGCCTTCACGCTGGCAATGTGCTCGCCGGGGGTGCCCTTGTCGTTGACGGCAAAGTGCGCGTCGAGCATCGCCTTCTTGATGGCGTCGACCTTCTCGTTGCGTTCCTTCTTGCCCTTGATCTGCCGGGCCGCCGTCAGCTCCTTCTCGCAGAGCTTGGCGACCTTGTCCGAGATCTCCTGCGGGGGCAGGAAGAGCTCGCCCATGACCTTGGGCTTGCCCGCCTTGGAGGCGAGCTCGTCGATCGCGCCCAGGATCTCGCGGATCGCCTCGTTCCCGGTCTTGATCGCCTCGACGACGACCTCGTCGGGCAGCTCCGCCGCGCCGACCTCGATCATGTTGATCCCGTCCTTGTGCCCGCTGAGCACCAGGTCCAGATCGCTGAAATCAAGCTGCGAGACCGTCGGGTTGATCGCAAACTGCGGGCCGGTGTCGGTGTGCAGGCGGCCGACGCGCACCGTTGCGACCGGGCCTTCGAAGGGGATGTCCGACAGCGCCAACGCCGCCGACGACGCCACGCCCGCCAGCACGTCGCTGTCGTTCTCGCCGTCGTGGCTCAGGACGAAGCACTGGATCATCACCTCGTCGATGAACCCGTCCGGGAAGAGCGGACGGATCGGGCGATCGATCATCCGCATCGTGAGGATTTCCTTCTCGCTCGGCGGGCCTTCACGCTTCTTGAAGCCCCCGGGGAACTTGCCCGCGGCGGAGGTCTTCTCGCGGTAATCGACCGTGAGGGGGAAGAAGTCGATCCCGTCGCGAGGGGCCGCCCGGACAACCGACGCCATCACCGTGGTGCCGCCGAAGGTCGCCATCACCGTGGCGTTGGCGAGCTTGCCGATCACGCCCGTCTCGAGCGTCAGCGTGCGGCCGCCGATCTCCCGCTTCACGACCGTCGAGCCGGGAAGGCTCTGGAGGCCGAACGTCACCGATCCTTCAAGTGGAGTGAACTCTGCCATATGGAACTCGTGCCGGCCAACTTCGCGGCCGGTCCTTGCGCGTGCCGGCTCGGTCATTCCGAGTGCTTCCACGAACATCACGTCCGGACGTGGAAGCCATCGGCCCCGAGCAGGCCGCACGCCCGTTCCTTCCCATCTCTCGCGAGGCAGAGGGCATACCCCGGTCGATCAACCGGGGCGTGCCCGCTGCCCGTGCGAATCCAGGTGGGCTGGGCGTGCCTGATCCTGAAATGAATCGGCCCGCGTCCGTCGCCGAACGCGGGCCGCTCGTTGCGGTCGCTTACTTCCGCAGGCCCAGTCGCCCGATCAGCTTCTGGTACCCATCCGGATTCGTCTTCGCGAGGTATTTCAGCAGCTTGTTGCGCTTCCCGACCATCATGATCAGGCCACGCCGGCTGTGATTGTCCTTGTCGTGCCCAGAAAGATGGCCCGACACCTGGATAATCCGCTCCGTCAGCATCGCGATCTGGACTTCGGGTGAACCCGAGTCCTTCTCATGGCGGCGGTACGTCGTCCGGGTCGTGGCACGTTGGGCGGTCGAAAGAGCCATCGCTGTTCCTACTCCATTTCTTGCTGGCCCCCACTATAGACCCCCAGCCGCCCCCCGGACAAGCCGACCGCGCCCTCTTCGCGATCCAATCAAAATCCAAACACAGCGGCGACTCGGCAGGCCAGCCTTCCCGCGGCCCGCCGCCCCCCTTTGGTACCGGTTACATCACGCATTTCCTTCCGGCTCTCCGCTCGAACCCCTTTCTCGGCCCCATCAACCAACCCCCTCCGCCTAATCTGTCCGCCATGACCCTCGAGATCTCCCGACGCGTCGCCTCGCTCAAGCCCTCCGTCACGGTCGCGTTCATGAACCGAGCCAAGTCGCTCAAGGCCGCCGGTCAAGACGTGCTCAACTTCTCCGCGGGCGAACCCGACTTTGACACGCCCAGGCTCATCAAGGACGCCGCCATCGCCTCGCTCAACGCGGGGACGACCAAGTACATGCCCACCCTGGGCACCCCGGAAGCCCGCGCCGCGATCGCTCGCAAGCTCACCGTCGAGAACGGCATCCCCAACTGCACGCCCGACCACGTCGCCATCGGCTCTGGCGGCAAGCACTCGCTCTTTGTCGCCTGCCACGTCCTGCTCGATGAGCCCAAGCCCGGCGAGCCCGCACAGGAAGTGCTCCTGCCCGTCCCCACCTGGGTCTCCTACGCCCCAATCGCCGAGCTCGCCGGGGGCAAGGTCATCGAGCTGCCGACGTCCCCCGACCGCGACTTCAAGGTCACCGCCGAGCAGGTCCGCCGGGCGATCACGCCCAGGTCCAGGCTGCTCATCCTCAACAGCCCGAGCAATCCGTGCGGCACCATGTACACGCCCGATGAGCTCAAGGCGATCGGAAAGGTCGTCGCCGAAGCCGCTCGCACCATCGCCCCCAACCTGATCGTCCTCTCGGACGAGATCTACGAGAAGATCACCTACGGCGGGATCCCGCACTATTCCATCGGCTCCGACCCCGAGATCGCCGAACGCGTCGTCACGCTCAACGGGCTTTCCAAGGCCTACGCCATGACCGGCTGGCGCATCGGCTACATCGCCGGCAGCGGCGAGTTCGGCAAGCGGTTCGCCAATGCCATGGCCGTACTCCAGGGGCAGATGTCCACCAACATCACCAGCTTCGTGTACGCATCGATCAAAGCAGCCCTCGAGCAGTGCGACGGCGAAGTGGCTCGCATGCGTGACGCCTTCGCCTCGCGCGCCGCCCTGATCAACGAGCGACTCGCGGGCGTGCCCGGCGTCCGGAACATCCGCGCGACCGGCGCCTTCTACGCCTTCCCAGATGTCTCAGCCCACTTCGGCAAGACCTCCAAGGGCGGCAAACCCATCAACTCCGCCATGGACTTCTGCGAGGCGCTGCTCGCCGAAGAACTCGTCGCCTTTGTGCCCGGTGAGGACTTCGGCGGCTGCGGACGCAACCACGTCCGCATCTCCTTCGCCTGCTCCGAAGATCACATCAACCGTGGCATCGATCGACTCGCGAAGTTTGTCGCCGGGCTCAGGTAATCGACGCAGCGTCGGCCCGAACGATCCGCCCCTTCCGCCCGGCCGCCAAACAAAGGAGCCCGGCTCGACGCGTGGCCGAACCGGGCTCTGGAGGGTTTGTGTTCGACAAGGCTGGGCTCAGCACCCTTCCTCGAACGCGCTCACGAAGGCGTCAAAGTCGAAGAAGTCCACGAAGCCGTCGTTGGTGAAGTCGGCGTTCCTGCCCGGGGGGCAGGCGATCTCGTCGAAGCACTCGGCGAAGGCGTTGAAGTCGAAGAAGTCCACGAATCCGTCGCCGTCAAAGTCAGCACGGCACGCGCTCCCCACGCGTTCCACGCGCAGGTTGTCCCACCCGACTTCCCAGAAGTTCGCGCCGTAGAAGAACCCGGGGATCAGCGTCGTGATGTCGAGCCGAGAAACATTGGAGAGCACATCGCGATAGCCGACGCCTTCGGGGAGCATCGACTCGAACGTGTCGGGGTTGCTCGCGCCGGTCCCGGCCCAGCCCGTGGGAAGGGCGAACTGTTCCGGCGCCGGAATGTCGAACGTCACGCGCGTCCAGCCGTCGGCGATCGCCGGGAGTGTCGGCCCCAGCACCCAGACCGAAACCGGCTCGTCCGCCGCGATGCTCTCGTTCCAGATCTGCAACGCGAGCGGGTAGTTCGTGGGGTCGACGGGTTCGCCGTTGAAGTTGTCAAGCGCGATCACGCGGACATCCACCGAAATGCGCAGTGAAGCGGCGTACCGGTTCAGGTCCCCGAACACCTGGCTCTGCTCCTCGCGGGCCGACAGCGACACCCCCCAGAAGTCGAGGTACGGGACGCCCATGTACTGGCCGGGATTGCCGCCAACCTCGAAAAGGGTGGGCACGCCGTTGGCCGTCCAACCGGACGTGTTCCCGTCCTCAAAGTCCAGGGCGAGAATGTCGCCGCGACCCATGGCCGTTCCACACGCCGCCAGTGTTGCGAGAGACGCCAGACGAAGGCTCCAAGGCAGGTTCATTGCTGATCTCCATCCCACGATAAGGTGAGTATCTGAGGATACGAGGCCGCCACTGTGCGACCGCGTGTGAGTTCACAGGCCTAGACACCACGGAAGGCCTGCGTGACGAGTTGTACGGAGGAAGATAGATTGAGTTTCAGAAAGTTTCCAGGAAACTTTCTGGACGTGCTTCCTTGGGTCTTCGATTCTGGTACGCTGGCTGTGATGGACGAGCACGCGTCGGACAAGCCGGTGCCGGAAGTGGTGCGTGGGGTTCCGGAGCCCATTTCGGGTGGAGAAACGGGTGGCGCCGCCGGGCTGTCGGTGCGGGTGTTGGATGCATTGGGGGAGGAGCTGGCGCGGACGTTGTCGGGTGTGCTCGGCGAGTTGCGACAGGAGCCCGGGGGTGGGGCGGCCGGGGAGATGGGTCCTGTGGCGGCGGCGCGGCTGCTGGGGCTGGACAAGGTGTTGCTGAGCCGTGTGATGAAGGCGACGCGGATGCGTGATGGGGCGGGGGCGCTTCGTGCGATGCCGGGGCCGGAGCCATTGCGTCGGCTGGTGTCACGATCGGCGGAGCAGGGTGTTTCGGCGGGGGCGTTGGCGGCGGCGCGGGCGGCGGTGGATCGGTACGAGTGTTTTCTGCGCGACAACGTGAAGGGCCGTGGGATGCTCGACACGATCCTGAGCGCGTGGGACCCGGGGGCGAGGCGGGAGTTTGAGTCGAGGCGGAAGCAGACGGCGTTCAGCGCGATCAGCCAGATTCGGGGCGCGCAGGCGCGGGTAAATCACGCGACGGTGATCGTTGGGCCTTCGGACCAGGCGGGGATGCTGGACGTGGTGTGGGTGACGGGGTACCTGGGGCTGTACCGGTCGAGGCCCGGGGCTCGGGTGAAGTTCGCGAGCCGACGGATGACGCCGGGCGTGCGGGGGCGGAAGCCCGAATCGATCGATGGCCGAGCGTTGGATACGCCCGAGGCGATGCTGCTGCCGGCGTTCTGCTCGAGCCCGATGCCCGAGCTGGACGCCACGACGATCGGCGAGGCTGTGTTTTACATGCTTGGCGGGACGGGCTTTGGGGTGCGCAGCGCGGTGGACGTGGTGTACGCGGAGGTGAATCGCGGGGAGCTGCCGAGGTTTGTGCCGGAGGGTTCGGGTCGGCGTCGTTTCTTCTTCGCGGAGACGGCGGTTCCGTCGATGTGCCTGCAGTTTGACGTGCTGGTGCACCGGGACCTGGGGTGGGCGGAGCCGGAATTGCTGTTGTACGACACGGCGTACGAAGGGGCGGCGAACCCGAACGATCGGACGCGCGACTTTGATCGGCTTGATCTGGCCGAGCGGATCGAGAGGTTGGGGAGGTCGGCGTCGCAGGGCGCGGTCAATCTGCGATCGGGCGATGTGCCCCGGTACACGGAATTGATGAGCCAGGTGTGCGAGGCGACCCGTCTGCCGATCGGGGCGTACGAGGGATATCGGCTGCGGATGGAGTATCCGCTGTACGGGGTGCAGGTGACGGCGGCGTTCCCGGGGGTTGAGGGCCCGACGCCGACGGGCGTGTGACCGTGCGGAAGCGAGATCAGGGCGAGGGAAGGAGAATGACCTCGCCGGCGTGCTCGTCGTGCTTTCCTTCGAGGCAATCGGCGATGACTACGGCGATGGCCCGCGGGGGCAGCGTGCGTGAGGGCGGGAGGATGTCGGTGTCGAGGATGGTGCGGAGCATCGCGGTCTCGACCGCGCCCGGCGCGAGCGCGAAGCAACGGATGCCCAGGTCCGCGCCTTCGCGGTGGGCGGCGCGGGTGAGGAGATTGAGGGCGGCTTTGGCTCCGGCGTAGGCGAAGAGCCCGGGGAAGGGGTCGACGCTGGCCATGGACGAGATGTTGACGATGCGCCCGCCGCGGGGTTCGAGCCCCTTGGCGTGGTCTTCGGCGTTCTGGCGTTCGAAGAGTCGCCAGGCGGCGGTCATGAGGTAGGCCGGGCCCTGGGCGTTGATGGCGAAGACCTCGTCGATGAGGTCGGGAGTGTGCTTGGGGACGGGTTGGCTTGGCGCAAAACCGGCGTTGTTGATGAGCGCGTCGAGTCGGCCGAAGTGCCGGGCGGCGGCGTCGACGGCGGCCTGGCATTGTTCGGCGGAGCGGACATCGGTGGGCACGGCGTGCCAGGGGCCGGAGAGCATCCCGCCGGTTTCGAGCAGCGGGGCCTCGCGGCGTCCGGCAAGGAGGAGGCGCCACCCGCGGGAGGAGAGTTCCTGGGCGGCTTCGCGTCCGATCCCGGTGCCGGCGCCGGTGAGCAGCGCGACGGGGGCGGGCAGGTCGTTGGGGGGAGTGGTCATGATGCGGAGTATGGCAGGTTGGGGGGAATCGTGCGGCGGGGTCTACAGTGAGCGGCTATGAGCTGGACGAAGTACATCCCGCTGGTGCTGTTCCTTGGGATTCTGGTGGTGCCCTTTGCGATGCGGAGCGCGGCTCCGGCGGGGATTCGCGAGGATGTCCCGCGGGTGATCATCATGACGCCTCACGTGCGGCAGATCTCCGAGGAGTTCTCGCGGGGGTTTTCGGCGTGGCACCAGCGGGAGTATGGGGGCCCGGCGGAGATCGACTGGCGCGGGCCTTTGGGCACGAGCGAGATTCTCAAGCTGCTGCGGGCGCAGTACACGGCGCACCTCAAGCGGGAAGTGTCGCGAATCGCGGCGGAGGCGCCGGATCGGCTTCTGGACCCGGCATTGAGCCTTGACGGCACGTTCAAGCCCGGCGATATCGGGCTGGACGTGGTGTTCGGGGGCGGATCGTTCGATCATGGTCGGATCAAGAGCCGCGAGACGTCGTCGATCGCGGTGCCGGTGATGCCCGGCCGTGGGCGGGTGCGGGCGGTGCTGGCGCCGGCCGATCGGGTCGAAGCGTCGAAGCTGGGTGAGATGAGGGAGCTTCGGGCGGATGTCTCGATCGAGGGTCGGCCGGCGGTCAGGCTTCGCGTGCCGGTGGAGGCGCTGACGGGCGGACTGGAGGCGATCCGGCCTCTGGCGGAGGGTGCCAAGTCGGTTGAGCTCGAGCTCGAGGGGGGGCGGCTGCTGCGGGAGTTTGGCGTGCCGATGTCGGTGCCGGCGGGGCTTGGCGAGGCGGAGATCGCGGCGCTGTCGCCCAACGAGATCGGCGCGGAGCGTCTGTATGACGCGGAGCAGTACTGGATCGGGACGGCGTTGTCGTCGTTCGGGATCGTGTTCAACCGCGACCTCTTCGCCGAGGCCGAGCTGCCCATGCCGACGCGGTTCGAGGATCTGACGAATGATCGGCTGCAGGGGTTGATCGCGCTGGCGGACCCGAGGCAATCGGGGTCGTTGACGACGGCGATCGACATGGTGATCAACAGTTTCGCGTGGCGTGCGGCGAAGGATGGCGGCTGGTCGGAGCTGCTGCTGGAGCGGGACGGGATCGCCAGGGCGATCGCGGCCGGGAAGCGGGACGAGGTGGAGGAGGCGTTCGCGAGGGCGTGGCGGACGTTGCGTGAGATCACGGCGAACGCGAGGTACTACGCGAGCTCGTCGACCAAGCCGCCGGTGGACGTGTCGCAGGGTGAGGCGGCGGCGGGGCTGGCGATCGACTTCTATGGGAAGACGCAGGCGCAGGCGGTGCTGGCTCCGGGGGCCAAGGGCGAGGGGCGGGTCGGCTTTATTGACCCTGAGGGGCAGACGAACTACGACGCGGACCCGGTGTCGGTGCTGAGGGGCGGGCCCAACGAGGAGCTCGCGAAGCGGTTCGTGAGATATTGCCTGTCGAAGGAGGCGCAGAGCCTGTGGCAATTCCGTGCGGGGCAGGCGTCCGGGCTGGTGGGGGGCAGCGGGCTGCCGCTGGGGCCGAGGGAGTACGAGCTGAGGCGGTTTCCGATCCGACGTGACATGTACGCCGAGCCTTACTTTGCGGAGTTTGTGGACAGGGTCAATCCGTTCGATCGGGCGCCGAAGGCAAGGCCTGTCGGGTGGCGGGACGGGATCGGGGTGATGATGCCGGCGTTCAGTGTGGATGTCGCGGAGGAGCAGCGGGCGGCGTGGGCGGCGTTGTCGGAGGCGAGGCGGACGCCGGGCTTTGCCTCGTCGTTGCTGGCGGAGATGGAGCGGCTGTTCTACGCGCTCCCGATGACGAGGCTTCCCGACGGGCGTGAGGTGGCGTTCACCGCGGAGGAGTTCCCGCGGATCGCGGGTGCGTGGCGTGAGTCGCGGGCGAGAGGGCGGCTCAAGGCTGACTATGTGCTCGGGTATACGGAGTTCTTCCGGCGGAATTACGAGGAGGTTGTGAGGCTTTCTCGGTCGGCGGCGGGTGGTGGTGGCGCGTCGGCACGATCGGCACAGCCGTTGGAGACGGCATCGGTCGCGAAGTGATCGGGCCGGGACGATCGGGGAGCGTTCTGGGGGCGAGTGTCGGGCCGATTGAACTGGCATGAGCGCGATCAGAAGCGAAGCGGCGGCGTGTGCGGGGTTCTCGGGCGTGACCAGAGAGGGGTCGGACGTGCGTCAATCAGGGATCGTGGAGAAGGGTCAATCGCAGCGCGAGCCGATGGGCGCGGAGACGCCGCCGCCGATGCTGGCCAAGATCGTGGCGACGATCGGGCCGGCGAGCGAGAGCCCGGAGATGGTGCGTCGGCTGATCGAGGCGGGCGTGGCGGTGTTCCGGTTTAACTTCAGCCACGGGGACTTTGAGGCGCACGGGCGTCGGCTGGCGACGGTGCGGCGGGTTTCGGCGGAGATGGGTCGGCCTGTGGCGTGCCTGGGTGATCTGCAGGGGCCGAAGATCCGCGTGGGGAAGGTTCCCGAGGGCGGCATCACGGTCCGTGCGGGCGAGGACGTGATCTTTCGCGTGGGGCTGGCCGAGGCGAGGCTCGAGGCGCAGCACGCGGCGGAGGCGATCGCGGTCTTTCCGGTGACGTACGAGAAGCTGATCCACGAGGTGGAGCCGGGGCACAAGGTCCTTGTGAATGACGGCGCGATCCGGATGCTGGCGGTGGAGCGGAACGTCGAGCGGGGGGAACTGCGGTGTCGTGTGATGGTGGGGGGGCTGGTGACGAGCGGGAAGGGGATTAACCTGCCGCAGAGCGCGATCTCGGCGCCGTCGATCACGGAGAGGGACTGGGAGTGTGCGGCGTGGGCTGTGGCGAACGGTCTTGATTACCTGGCGCTGTCGTTTGTTCGGCGGGCCGAGGAGGTTGAGGAGCTGAAGGAGCGTCTGGCGGCGATGGCGGGGGACCGGGGGGGCGATCGTGACGATCAGTCGCGGTGGATCCCGGTGGTCTCGAAGATCGAGAAGCCGCAGGCGCTGGCGGACTTGGAGCGGATCGTCCGCGCGTCGGACGCGGTGATGGTGGCGCGCGGCGATCTCGGGGTGGAGATGGATATCGCGAGGGTGCCGGTGGCGCAGAAGGAAATCGTGGCGGCGTGCGCGGCGCACGGGAAGCCTTGCATCGTGGCGACGCAGATGCTCGAGACGATGATCGAGAGCGCAACGCCCACGCGGGCCGAGGCGTCGGACGTCGCGAACGCGATCTTCGACGGGGCGGACGCGGTGATGCTCAGCGCGGAGACGGCGACGGGGAAGCACCCGGCGCTGGTGGTGGAGACGATGCGGCGGATCGCGTCGGTGGCGGAGGGCATGCTGGTATCCCGGCCTCGGGCGAGTGATCCGCCGAAGAAGTACGACGCCAAGCACGGCGCGATCGCGGCGCTCGCGCACGGGGCGTGGCACATCGCCAATGATCTGGGCGTGCGGGCGATCGCGGTCTGGAGCCAATGGGGCGGGTCGGCGCGGTACCTCTCGCAGAACGACTTTGGGATCCCGATCGTCGCGTTCAGTTCGTCGGCGGTGGCGACGCGGCGGATGGCGCTGCTGGGGGGTGTGACGGCGGTCTGCGAGGACCCGCCGGCCTCGGGGGCCTTGGCCGACTGGGCGGCCCGCGTGGATGAGTACATGATCTCGGCCGGGCTCGCGAGGCAGGGCGACATCATCCTGCTCGTGGCCGGCAAACCTCTGGGCGTGCCTCGTGTGGTCAACAGCCTCTTCCTGCATCGGGTGGGTGAGCGAGGGCTGGGCTTCTCGGCGTAGACGCGCGGGCTATTGTGCGGGCTATGCCCCACGGCACCGCGGCCATCGTTTCCCAAGGCGACGAGATCGTGCTCGGTCAGACGCTCGACACCAACAGCAAGTGGCTGTCGGATCGGCTGATGGAGCTGGGCATCCTGCCCGTCGAGCACGTGTCCCTGCCCGACGATGAGCAGGCGATCGCGGCGACGTTCGAGAGGCTCGCCGAGCGGGTTGATCTGGTGATCTGCAGCGGAGGGCTCGGGCCGACGGCCGACGACCTGACTCGCTCTGCGCTCGCGCGGGCGTTGGGAGAGGATCTGGTCGAGGACCAGGTCTCGCTGGAGCAGATTCGCGCGTGGTTTGTTGCTCGCGGCCGGGCGATGCCCGAACTCAACAAGGTTCAGGCACTGCGCCCGGCATCGTCGCGGAGCATCCCCAATCAGCACGGGACCGCCCCGGGAATCGCCGCAAGGTTCGTCCGCGGCGGGCGCACCTGCGACGTCTTTTGTCTTCCCGGGCCGCCACGAGAGCTCTTCCCGATGTTCGAGCGGCACGTCGCGTCGACGGTCCAGCCGCCGCCGGGCGTGACCGTGCGGACCCTTGTGCTTCACACGATCGGGCTTGGCGAGTCGGACGTGGCGACCCTGCTTCGCGGCAGCCCGGAGGGCGATCTCATGGCGCGGGATCGCAGCCCGCTGGTGGGCACGACCGCGTCGGGCGGGGTGGTCTCGGTGCGGCTTCGGTATCGCGGACCGCTCGCCCCGGCGGATGCCGATGAGGAACTCCGCCGCGTCGCGAGGATCGCGAGAGAGCTGATCGGCCCGTACGTCTTCGCCGAGGGGGGCACCGCGCACGAAGCGCTCCCCGCGGCGATCGTCGTGGCGATGCGAGAGAGCGGACGGTCGCTCTCGGTTGTTGAATCCTGCACCGCGGGTCTGCTCGGTTCGATGATCGGCGACGTGCCAGGAGCGTCCGACGCTTTCCTGGGCGGGCTCATCACCTACGCCGACCATGTGAAGCACAACGCGGCGAAGGTCCCCGCGGAACTGCTCGCCTCGCGCGGGGCTGTCTCGTCCGAGGTGGCCGCGGCGATGGCACAGGGAGGGCTTCGCGCGACCCTGGCGACCGATTGCCTCTCGATCACCGGCATCGCTGGCCCCGGCGGCGGGTCGGCGGACAAGCCCATCGGCACCGTCTGGATTGCTCACGCGAAGCAGACGGCCGCGGGCCCGACGGTCGCGGTCCGGCGATTCTCGATGGCGGGCGATAGGCGATCGGTGCGGGAGTGGTCGGCTCGGTCGGCGCTCGCGATGCTCTGGCTCGACCTCAAGGGCACGCCGGATCGACCTCTGCTCCGCGAAGTGCGCTAGCGGGGCGGGTCCAGCGCGTCGAGCAACCGGCTCGGGGTTTCGGCGAGCGTGACGGCCTTCTCCAGCGGCAGACGCAGGAAGCCCTCGCCTTCCGCGTGCTCCAGGAACGAGAACAGCCCGTTGTAGAAGCCCATCGTGTTAAGCAGACCGATCGGTTTGCGGTGGATCTCGAGCTGGGCCCAGCAGACCGCCTCGAAGAACTCGTCGAACGTCCCGTAGCCGCCGGGGAGCGCGATAAACGCGTCGGCCAGCCCGACCATGAGCATCTTGCGTTCGTGCATCGTCTCGACGACGCGCATGTCGCCGACGGCGGGGTGGGCCAGTTCGCGGTCCACGAGCTGGCGCGTGAT
Organism: Phycisphaerales bacterium UBA2396; assembly: GCA_002343325.1. Taxonomy (GTDB): domain Bacteria; phylum Planctomycetota; class Phycisphaerae; order Phycisphaerales; family UBA1924; genus UBA2396. The sequence continues at coordinate 22,940 of DDSG01000091.1, forward strand.
GACCCCCGTGATGCGCCCGCCTCTGGACAGTGCGCCGTCGGCGACGGCCCCCATCATCCCGATGCCGCCCCCGCCGTAGACCAGCGTGATCCCGCGGTCGGCGAGCAACTGACCAAGCTCGTGCGCGTGGCGAACGTAACTGTCTTTCGAGCCCGGGGCGGCTCCGCAGAAGACGCAGATCGATCTGATCGGGGTGGGCATGGCCGAACAGCGTAGTCGGTCGTGGCGAGCGGCATCGACGCTCGGCGAATCACACGTCTCGGATGAGGGAGGGCCGGCTTACGCGTTCGCGCTAGGACCGTCCTGCTCGCTCGGAAGCAGCGAGGCGGGGGTGTCGTTGGCATCGACGACGTAGGGCTGGTTGATCGTGCCGCACGATGCGCAGACCACGCCGTACGTCCCCGCCTTCTGGCCGTCGAGGGGGCTGCCGCACTCGAAGCACATCATCGTGGTGGGGGAGAGGCGAGAGGCGATGGTGTTGACGGCGGTCGCGACGGCCAGGCAGGCGACGCCCACGATCGGCCACGTGGGGAGGCTGGTGAGCGAAAGGGTGGCGACCGCCAGGGCGGCGATGGCGATGGTGGCGGCGACCGCCGTCCGGCGAAGCCGACGGAACCACCCTCGTTGGGCGGGGTTGATGGTCGTTTCACCGGGGGTTGGGGTCGTCTGGCACATGCTCTGTCCGTGTGTGCGTCCGTCGGAGGCTGACGGATGCATGATACTCTAAGAATTCCACGGACGCGGGGCCGCCCCGGTGTACAGGCTCAGGGGGCGGATGATCCGGTTGTTGGCGTGCTGCTCCATGATGTGGCTGCACCACCCGGTGATCCGGCTGGCCACGAAGATCGGGGTGTACTGGGGCACGGGGATGCCCATCGTGAAATACGTCATGCCGCAGGGGAAGTCCACGTTGGGGTGGATGTTCTTCTTGGCCAGCATGATCTTCTGGACCTGCTCCCCCAGCTCGAACCACTTGACGGCGTGGTGCCCGCCCGGGTTGGCGGTGTCGCGTTCGGCGACGGCCCGGCCCAGCTTGTGGAGGATCGGGGCGCGGTGGTCGCCGTTCTTGTACACCCGGTGCCCGAAGCCCATCAGCTTGCGCTTGGTGTCAAAGGCCCGCTGCATCCACTCGTCGACGGCGGGGGTGCCGATGCTCTTCTCGCCGACGTCGTGCATGATCTCCTTGAGCATTTCCATCGCCATCTCGTTGGCGCCGCCGTGGAGCGGGCCCTTGAGCGCCGCGATCGCACCCGTCACCGCGCCGTGCATGTCGCTCAGCGTGCCCGAGATCACGCGGCTGGCGAAGGTGCTCGCGTTGTAGTCGTGCTCGGCGTAGAGGATCAGCGACACGTCGACGACGCGGGCGTATTCCTTGGTCGGCTTGACACCCGTCATGAGATAGAGCAGGTTCGCCGCGTGCCCCAGCGTCGGATCCCCGCCCAACTCGCGGCCGATGATCGCACGCCCGTCGATCACGTTCTGCATGTGCCCGATGATCGTCGGGATCTTGGCGAGCAGACGCTTGCTCTTGCGGAGCTCGGCCGCGGCGGAGTTGTCCTGACAGTCCGGGTCGGTGTGCGCCAGGATGCTCACCGCGGTGCGAAGAACGTCCATCGGGACCGCGCGACCGGACGCAAGGTACCCGCCGGTCGATTCGATGAACGACGTCACCGAAGGATGCAGCGGGCGCTCGGCGATCACCTCGGCCTTGAACCGGGCAAGCTCGGCAGCGCTGGGCTTGTGGCCCTCGAGAAGGACGAACGCTACTTCCTCAAAGCTCGCGTTCTGAGCAAGATCGTGGATCTCGTACCCGCGGTACCAGAGCCCGCCCTGCTCGATCGAACAGATGGCCGTCTCCCCGGCGATCACGCCCTCGAGACCCTTGGCGAAGTTGGCGGCGGCGGATTCGGTCGACATCGGATGCTCCTTGCGTAGGCCGCAAGAGTAGACGAGCGACGGGGCACGCGTCGTCCCGCCACACGCCCGGCGACCTGGGAACGCGGCCGATCAGGGGGTCGGCGGCTCGTCCTTCAGAAACTCCCAGGGCGTCCCGGGGGTGTACCTCACCAGGTCGTACAACTCCTTGCGGGTCTGCATCTGCCCGATGAATGGCTCCACCGTTCCGGCGTCTCGGAGCTGCACCAGGGCACGGGAAACAGCCCCCATCGCCACGCGGAGCAGGCTCACCGGGTAGATCACGCAGTCGTACCCCATCGCCGAGAAATCGCGGAGCGGGATCAGCGGGGTCTTGCCGAACTCCGTCATGTTGGCGAGCAGGTAGACCCGCCGCGTGAGCCCCGCCCGCAGCCGCGCCGCGAAGTCCGCAAACTCGGCGGCCGAGGTCAGTCCTTCCGGGAAGATCATGTCGGCCCCGGCGGCGACATAAGCCCTCGCCCGGTCGATGGCGGCATCGAACCCCTCGACACCCCGCGCGTCGGTGCGGGCGCAGACGACAAACGTCTCGTCGCACGCCGACCGAGCCCGCGAGGCCCATTCGACCTTCTCGGCCATGTGATCGAGGGGCACGAGCTCCTTGCCGTCGAGGTGTCCGCAGCGCTTGGGGAACTTCTGGTCCTCGATGTGAAGCCCGGCCGCCCCCGCCCGGCTGTACTCGATCACCGTCCGTCGGACCATCTCGGCCTCGCCGAAGCCCGTGTCGGCGTCGGCCAGAACGGGAAGCCCAGACGCGTCGGCAACCTCACGGATGACGCGGCAGAAGTGCTCCAGCGTGAGCAGCCCGACGTCGGGCACGCCAGCGGCCACGCTTGTCGCGGCACCCGACACGTAGCACGCCTTGAAGCCTGCCCGGGCGATCGCCATCCCGCACAACGCGTTGAACGCACCGGGCGTCGCGACGCACCCCGCGTCCATCAGCGTGCGGAAGCGTCGGCCGGCCGGAACCGTCTCGTCGAAAAAGTCGGTGCTCATGGTGTCCCAGCGTACTCCCCAGCCGGGCGACCATCAATCGAAACGCCGGCCGCCTCGCACAGGAGGGCCTCAGGCTTCGGGCTTCGTCCAGCGGCTGTCGGGGTCCTTCGCGAGCATCGTCGCCGATCGGTTGATGCACCAGCGGCAGGCGGTCGATCCGGTGGCGGGGCTCCGCCAGGCGGCCTCGGGCTTGGTGAGCAGGCACAGGGCGCAGGCGTACCCCTCGTCCGCCGAGTTTTCGCCCAGAACAACCACCCGGCGGTACGCCTCGCGCAGGCATGCCCCGCAGATCAGCGAGCCCTTGTGCCCCTCGACCATGGGCAGGTCTTCGGTCCACGTTCCGCCGCAGAAGTCACAGAGGAAATCGGTCATCTGGGCGTTGTTCTCATCGCACCCTTCGCGTCGCATGGGTCAGAGAGTAGGGTTCGCCGCGACACGCCGCCGGACGGGCCCGATCGGGTGCCGGCTTTCAGAGCTGATGCTCGGCCAGGGCGCGGTACACGGGGCAGCGGGCGAGAAGCTCCGCGTGCGTCCCGATGTCCGCGATGCGTCCCTTATCCATGACCACGATCCTGTCCGCGGCGAGCACCGTGCTGAGGCGATGAGCGACGATCAGGCACGTCCGCCCGCCGCCCGAACCCCCGGAGCCCTTCCCGAACTCGGCGATCGCCTCGGCGATGCGGGCCTCGCTCTCGGCGTCGATCATGCTCGTCGCCTCGTCGAGGATCAGGATCCGCGGGTCGCGCAGGATCGCGCGGGCGATCGCCAGACGCTGCCTCTGCCCGCCAGACATGCTGAGCCCCTGCTCGGCGACCGGCTCGTCATACCCCCCGGGTTTGGCGGCGATGAAGTCGTGGGCGCGGGCGCGGCGGGCCGCCGCGATGATCTGATCACGCGTCGCCTGCTCCATCCCGTACGCGATGTTCTCGGCGATCGTTCCGCGGAAGAGAACCGTCTCCTGTGTCACCACGCCGATCTGCCGGCGCAGGCTCTCGATGGAGCAGGAGCGGATATCGGTGCCGTCAATCAGGGTCTGCCCTGCGGTGGGGTCGAAGATCCGCGGGATGAGCGAGAGCAGCGTGGTCTTGCCGCTGCCGTTGGGGCCCACGAACGCGACCGTCTCGCCCGCGCGGATCGTGAGGTTGACCCCGTCGATCGCCGGCGTGCCCGCGTCGGGGTACTCGAGGCGCACGTCGCGGAACTCGATCGAGTGGCGGTGGGGGGGGAGCGTCGGCAGCGAGGCGTCGTGCCCGGGCTCGGGCTCGGCGGATTCCAGCTCCCACAGCCGATCCGCCGCCGCCGAACTCTGCTGAATGTCGTTGACCAGCCCGGTGAGGGGTCTGAGGCTCGCGCCGGCCATGCCCAGCGCCGCCAGCACCAGGATCATCGTCTCGCGGTCCAGTTCCTTGTCGAGAATCGCCTTGATGGCGACCATCGCCATGATCCCCACGGCAAAGATCGCGATCACCTCCACCAGCGGGCTCGCCAGCGCCCGGGCCGTGCGGACCCGGTTCAGCTCGCTCAGGAAGCGGCGGTTCGAGCCGTCGAACGCCGCGAGCTGCCTCGCCTCGGTCGTGTGCACCTTGACCACGCGGAACCCCTGCAGCGATTCGAGGGCAGTCCGCGACACGTCGGCCTGATGCTGCAGCGCCCCCCGGCTCGCCCGGCGGATCCTGCTCCCCAGCTTGCGGATGACGGTGTAAATGATCGGCGCCACCGCGAGCGCCACGAGGCTCAGCCGCCAGTCCAGCACGAATGCCACCACGACGGCCACGCATCCCTTCGTCGCGTCCGCGACCGCCTTTGAGATCAGCGTGCTGAACCCCGTCGAGAGGCTCCATGTGTCGACGATGATCCGCTGCACGACGTCCGTCGGGCCCACCCGGATCACCTTCTGGAGCGGCAACTGCAGGATCTTCCCGAAGATCTCGTGGCGGATGTCCGTCAGGGTTCGGTTCACCACCGTCAGCGACAGAAAGACGTGACCGAAGTTCGCGGCCGCCCCCATCAGCGTCAGCAGCCCCAGCGCCGACAGCACCACCGCCGCCACGGTGAACGAACCCGTCGGGAGAGACTGCGCGAGGGACTCGGGCACGCGGATGCCCAGCGGCGCCAGCGTGCGGTTCCACGACTCGATGACTTTGGTCAGATCCGCCGACTCCTCGCCCCCGAGGACAAGGTCCAGCACGGGGCGAAGCCCCATGATCCCCGCCCCGAGGCTGCCCGCGGAGATCAGCGCGAGCGACATCGCCGCCGCGAGCGTGAACGGGTAAGCGAGCATCTTCTTGGCGTATCGCCAGAAAGGCTTCATCGGGTCAGGATCATTGGCCGACGCCGGGCTCGGTGCCGAACCGCACCCCGGAAATCCGCCTCAGCAGAAAGCGCCACTCCGCGTACTCGTAGGGTATCCCCCCCTCATCATGGATTCGCCGGATCTGGTTCAGGGCGTGTTCGCTCAGCCGATGCTGCCATTCCTGCGCGCCGCGGTCGCAGAAGTACACCCGGCATCCCAGAGGTTTGATCGTGTGCGCGCCGCACAGGTGCCCCTCCATCAACGGGCAACACCCGGCCGCGCCCGCCGGCGGAGGCGAGGCAAGCCGCGCCACCGTGTACGCCGCCTCAAGACCCGTCACGTACAGCAGGTGCCCTGCCCCTTCGAAGTTGCAGCAGCGTCCGCTCGCCCAGCACGCCGGGCCCCTCGCTTCGATGTGGGCCGCCACATCCGCATAGACCGCCTCGAGCGCACGGGCGACCTCGCCCTGAGATGCCGCCCGAAGCCATTGGTCTTCCACGCGCACGCGACACTCCCCGCGCCGGGCGTTGCCCGCGCGATCCTGCCCGCTAGATTCTGAACGTATCCCGCCGCACGCGGACCTCGCTGACGGGGATCAGCGTGCCCTTGCCGATCCCCGGGCAGATCCGCTTGGATCGCTCCCACGTGTGCCGATCCCGCAGCACGCTTGGCCAGAAAGGCCACGTCCTGCATTGCGTCGGGCGATCCTCGTACACGCCGCACACCGCCTTGCCCGGCACTCGCTCGCGATCAAGAAAGACACAGTCGTGCCCGCTCGGGGTGATCTTCTCGTTGAGCGAACGCCCGTGCGCTGTCACGTGCGTGTAGCGGTCCACAAACTCCGCAACCTCAAGCCCGAGCCTCGCCGCCAGAGCGCCGCACTCCAGCTCGCTCACCAGCACGTACCCCTCGGGCCCGCTGCAACAATTCCCGCACATCGTGCACGAAAACCGAAGCCCGCGCTCGCCGGTCGCGGGGTCTCCGTGCGTGAACCACTCGCCGCCGTCGGGTTGCTCTTCTCGCGGATTTCCCCTCCCGAACGCCGCCGGATCGTGCTCGCTCATGCCCCACCCCCCGAACCATCCGAAGCATCCTCGCGGCACGCCTTCTCAACCCGACGCAGCAACTCCCGGCCACGCTCGACCAGTTCTTGTGCCCGTGCCATCGTCGCTGTGCGATCGGCGAGCAGCGATGCATTGATCTCGACGTTCCACAGCGCGGCCCGGACCGTCGCCTCCGCCAGCACGCCCGCGATTGCCAGGTCGCTCCGCAGCATTCGGTTCGTGATGGGCGCCAGCGTCTCAAAGTGCCGCAGCAGATCCGTCGCCGCCGCCGCGACCGCCATCGGCGCCTGCACGGCGGCCGCCACCGCCGTGTCCCATTCCGCCCGCCTCCGCGCGTCGGTCTCGGGAAGCTTCATCAGCTCGTTCACCAGCTTGTACGACGCCGCATCCTCTTCAGCCAACTGCAGCATCACTCCGCGTGCCTTGCAGAGTGTCCCCGCCGCGTGTGTCAGTGCTTCCTGATGAGCCGCCAGCGATTTCTTCCCCACCGAGTACGACACGACCATGCCCGCCAACGCGGCCGAGATTGCGCCAACCGCCGACGCGACCGCCCCTCCCCCGGGGGTCGGGGTCTTGGCGGCCACCTGCTCGAGAAAGTCAGCAAACCGTGTATCGCCCAGGCTCATGACTCAGCGTAGCGCCGGCAGGGGCGGCCCGGCCGGGCCCCGCCGCCGACCCACGCCGATCAGGAGACGCCCTGGAGCAGCAGCCGCACCGCGTCGCCCGCGCCGACCAGGCTCTCGCCCGCCACGACGCCGGCACAGATCGTGACCAGGAATCGCGACGACCACGCCGGGAACGCCCATGTCAGCCCGCCGGCGATCACCCCGCCGATGAACATCGACAGGCTGTTGCTGAAGGGGATCACAAAGGCAAGCCCGATCGCCGCCGCGCTGGGGACGAACATCGCCGCCTTGGCTGGCAGGATCTTCGCCAGCACCGGGAGCACCACGCCGGCGATCGCCGCGATCTTCATCGCCACAAGAGTTCCCGGGGGCAGCGCGTCGAACCCGTCGCGGAACACCTCGGCCACGGCTTTCCACTGCGCAACCGCCGGAGCGGGCCATTCTGTCGTCAGCAGCATCGTCTGTGGATCGGGAACCAGGATGAGATAGAACGCGCTTCCCACCAGCGCGCCGGCGACCGAACCCAGAATCTGCCCGACCACCTGCTTACGCGCGACGCCCCCCAGGATGTACCCGCACTTGAGGTCGTGCATGAGGTCCGCGCACTGCGACGCCGCGCCCGCCGTCACGCTCGCGCTCATCAGGTTCGCCGCCACGCTCTTGGGCATGATCACCGCGAAGGCGAGCTGCGTCACCTTGCCCATGGCGCCCACCGGGGTGACGTTCGTCTCGCCGCTCACGCGGGAGGCGACCACCGCGAGCGCAAAGCTCAGGACGACCGCCGCGACCGCCGCCCACCACGAGATCCCGAAGAACCACGACTGCAGCGCTACCGCCAGCACCAGCGCGGCAACAAGCGAAACAAAGAACCAGCGCCGCGAAACCTCGCCCGTATCCGTGCCCCGATCCTCCTCCCCCCCCGTCGACCGGAACGCCCGCAGGATCGAGGGAATCGAGAACGAGAACGAGACGAGCGACGCCACGACCATCAGCGTCACGCCGGGCCAGAGGATCCACTCCCCGATCGGCCCGCGCTGCTCGGGCGAACGCCCCGTGTCCACGATCCACGAACCCAGGACGATCCACCCGCCCACCGCGCCGAGCATGAGCGACACGCACGTCTTGAGGCCCACCAGCCCGCCGACCGCGACCATCAGCAGCGTCGGATCGAGCGCGACGGAGTACACCGACGCCGGCGACCCGTTGACCGTCAGCCCCATGTCCGTGCGCTTCGTCCACTTGAGGATCTCGGCCACCTTGACCAACCCGCCGACCACGGCCGCGGACCCCAGCATCGCGACCCGCAGCATCGCCTCCGACCCCGTGCTGTAGATCTCCTTGAGGGTCTGGGCGCAGGACAAGCCGCCCGGGAAAGGCAGTTGGTCACGCACGATCATCTGCTTGCGGAGCCCCATCGCTACCGCGATCCCGACAAAGCAGACCGTGCTGATCCACAGCGAGAGCTGCCACCACGACAGGGTGACGCCGTCGAGGATCGTGAGCGCGGGAATCGCCGACACGAGCCCCGCGCTCGTGACAGCGCCGCCCGCCGAGACCGCCGACTGGTTCACGTTGTTCTCGAGCTGACCCATCATCGAGATTCGCTGCTTGGTCGCCCGTGACACCACGTGCCAGAAAGCAAAGGCGAGCAGAATCCCCGTGATCGACATGTTCAGGCCCCAGCCGATCTTCAGGCCCGTGTACAGATTGCAGATCGATAAGGCGCCACCGAGCGCCATGCCCGTCGTGATCGACTTCCACGTAAGTTGCGGGGAGTGAAAGTCAACGGGCGTCGGCTGCTGCGGCTCGGTGCTCATGGCCCCATTGTGCCCGAACTCACAGTCCGCCGCCACATCCGGATTTTCTCATCAGTTGGTGCGAGTTTCGCTGCGCCCAAACTCGCGGATCCTGATCCCCCGGAAACGGACCTCCATCGGCTCGGCCGCATCCCCCACGCCATGGATCTGCAGCGCCAGTCGCCCACGTGAGTCCATCGCGTCGAACAGCTCCGCGGCGGGAACGCCGTTGACCCACGTGCGCACCGTCGGGCCGCGTGCCACGACGCGGATGCGGTTCCACTCGCCGGGGCGGTACGCGGACCGGGCCGAGGGGTTGTCGATCAGCGGCGAGAGCCATCCGCGACGGGCCTCGTCATAGATCCCGCCGGTGTAAGACCTTGGCGATGGGTCCAGCTCAACCTGATACCCCGCGACGCGTCCGGCACGGGCATTGACGTCCCCCAGCACCGAGCTGCGGATCTGCACGCCCGAGTTCAGCCTCGGGTCCTGCTTGACCTCAAGCAGCAACTCAAAGTCGCCATACTCGCGCTCGCTGACGAGGAAGGTGTTGGGTGTGCTGGGCGCGGTCGTCCCGATCACCTCGCCCGATTCGACGCGGAATGTCGCTGCCCCCCCGCGGATCACCCAGCCCGCCAGCCCTTCCTTGGGCGTGATCTCCCGCCATTCGCCCGGGGGAGTGCTCGATCGCGTCAAGGGGGCGACCCAGACGTTGCGATACCGCACCGGCCCCTCCGCCACCGTCGCGTGATCCTGCAGCTTGAGCCGACCAAGCTGCACGGGCATCGAGGGGTCCTCCGCCAGCCCCATGCCCGTCGGACCGGGCAGTTCCACGTCGTCATGCACCAGCACGCCGTTCCAGTACACCGTGACCCGCGCCGGCGAGACGCGAGCACCATCCGCGTATCGCGCCGCCGAAAAGTAGATGTCGTACGCCTGCCAGGTCCCCGGTCCGGTCGAGGCGTTCGAGCTCGCCGCACGCTGGTTGTAGATCGCGCCCGCCTCGTTCTTCGCGGGGGGCACTGCCCCGGCGAGCGTGCCGAGCACCTGAACTTCGTACCGCTCCTGGATGTACACGCCGCTGTTGCCCGCCATCTGCCCCTCGCCGCCCGGCGGGCAGAACCACTCGACGTGCAGCCGGCAGTCGCCCATGACCGTCCGGCTCAGCAGATCGCCGCCGCGGATCGCCACGCCATCATCACCATCGGCCAGGATCTCCGCCTGCGTGCGCCCTGCGGCCGGCACTCTCCTGAGTTCCTCCGCCGTCGCCATCGCCCCGCGCGCGGTGCGCCCGATCAGCGTGATCCCCTCCGCCGGCGGCAGCACGCCCACGCCCACCCCCGTCGAGAGATCCACCGGCACGCCGCCCAGCCTGCCCGGTTCGGTCGCCCGTGGCACGTGATTGAGCGTGTACCACGCCTCGGTCGACCAGATCCGTGTGCCGTCCGAGGCCACCGGATCCGTCCGCACGTGCACGCACGTCCCCGTCCGCAACCCCTCTATGGCCAGCCGCACGCGAGTTCCGTCGGCGCTGGCTGTCGCCGAGCGCACGGCGTGCGTTCTCTGCCCGACCTTCGGCCCGCCGTACTCGCGGGTCGGCGCATATGTCCACGACTCGACCTCGAAGTTCGCCGCGTTCGACAGAAACTCGGCCGCGATCGGCCGCGTGAATTCAATCTCGAGTCCGTCGGGAGTCGCCCGCACCGCCAGCATCTCGAACGCGCTGGTGCCATTGGGGACCAGCCGATCCAGCCCAAACCGCGTGTCGTTCCACGACCAGTTCCCGCTGGCCCCGATCCCGCCCGCGTAGAGCGAGCCGTCGGGCGCCCACGCGAGGCGGTTGATCCCGCAACTGAGCCCCTGCGTGAAGCGGAACGCAGCCCCCTGCCATTGCCCGTTCACGCGTTCCAGGAAGATCCGCCTGATCCCCCCGGCCGTGATCTCGCCCACCAGCATCTGCCCCGCGTAGGGACCCGACGGGATCAGCACCGACTCGCTCGGGCTGTTCGCCAGTTCATTCTGAGGCAGCAACACCGCGGCCGGTGTCCTGGGCCGGTCCGCCCACGCGCTCGCGACGCCGCCCTTGGGGTACCGCTCCGCAAGCTTCGGCACGACGTTGGTGTTGTTGTAGTGCCCAAAGAACCTTCCCAGCACCACCTCGCTCAGCGTGCTGGTCGGAAACCACGACCCCTGGTTGTCCGCGTAGAACAGCGACCCGCCCGGCCCAACACCCAGCCCGTTCGGCGTGCGCACCCCGCCCGCGATCACGTGCGCGGTCTCCGACGCCAGATCAACCTCGATGATGCACCCGCGCATCGGCCCGTTCGGCGCCGCGTTCGTGCCCATTCCCTCCCACGCCGGCGGCGCCATCGCCGTCGACAGACCCGCGTACAGCCGCCCGTCCATGTGCACCAGCCCGAACGTGAACTGGTGGTAGTTCCACCCTTCCCAGCCCGACGCCACGTCGCGACGCGTCTCGTACGTGCCGTCCTTGTCTTCGTCCGTCAGCCTCGTGATCGCCTTGCGGTGCGACACGTACAGAGCATCGCCCACCACGCACATGCCCAGGGGCTCGTACACGCCGTCCGCGATCACCTCCACCTTCACCGCTTCCGCCTCGCCCTTCGCCAGGTTCGACAGCGCGTAGATCTTGTCCGATGGCTTCGCGTCAATGTCCGGAAGGTCCGTCTCGGTGCGCTGCATCGGATCGAATGTCCCCAGCGCCAGACGCCCATCCGGCAGGAACGCCATCGAACCCACCTTCTGCTGAAATCCCTCCGGCAGGATCGGCGTCCGCGTGAACCCGGGGTGCACGCCCTCGACCTCGCGTCGATCCCCCGCCCGCGTCTGCCCTTGCAGTGCTTTGATCCCGGGCGACGTCACCCGCGCGTTGTCCGCATCCGTCCACAGAAGCGAGCCATCGATCGCGGTGAATCGATCGGCGAGCGGAGGCTGCCATTCGAGCACGAGCGATCGCCCACCGCCCGCGTCAAAGTGCTCGACAAACACCAGGTGCGAGCCCGCCTGCAGATCGATCGAACCTTCCTTTGAGGTCGCCCCGTGGCGTCCGTCGTGATCGATCACGCGAGAGCCGTTGATTTTCAGCCGCGACCCATCGTCCGACGTAAGCCGGAAGCGGTGGGGGCCCGCCGTGCCAACGTCGATGTACCCCATGACATGCGTCACGATCGGCGCCTGGAAGTCTCCGAACGCCGCCGCGCCCGCCAGCGAGATCGTGGGCAACACGACATCGCGATTGGGTGTCTGATTCGGCAGCAGGCTCGGGATTCTGTCGATCTTCCCGGAGATCTGGTACGTCCGCACCGTGACGCCCGGCACGACCTCCCGCCCGGGAGGCGGATACAGGGCGGCGACAAGAACGATCGGACAGACGACGGCGTGCAGGATCATCCGCCCAGCATACCGGACCAATGAAAAACCGGGGCGTTCGGCGCCCCGGTCATCGCGTCCACACGCCCGCGGTCGATCAGAGGAACTTCTCGCCGCTGAAGCGGATCGGGAAGCCGTACAGGTCGGCGATGTCGGCGGCCGACTTCCTTTCGAGCGAACCGATGCGGGAAATGATGCTCTTGGGGTCGTCCGACGCGAGCCGCCCGAGCGTCTCGAACTTGTGGCGGAGAATGTCGTCCACGTCGGCGCGATACTCCGTCGGCGCGTTGGCGTGGCGAGCGTGACCCGCCGGGTACATGATGAACCCGCTGTCGTGCGTGTTGCCCTGGTCGTCGGTGATGACCATCGACGTGGGGATCCCGTCCGGGTACGCCTTGTCGTACGACTCTCCGCCCCACTCAAAGGACATCTTGTCCATGAGGCGGCGGGTCAGCGGGTCGTGCAAAGCCTTGTCGGAGAAGTCGTGCGGCACCAGCATGAGCTCCTTCCACGACAGCGACTTGTGCTTCTTTGCCGAGTGCAGCTCGAGCGCCTTGCGAAGCGTCGTGCAGACCAGGTAGAGCATCGAGTGGTCGGCCGACTGGCGCGTCTTGGGATCACGCTTCGCCGGGTCGCCGATGATCCCAAAGGCCGGCTCGTACGCCCGCACCACCATCTTCTCGATGCAATCGCCCGTCTGGTCCTCAAGAATCTGAGGCTTGGCGTTGATCAGGTTAATGAGCGCCTGCAACGCGCCCGCCGACTGGTGCTCGTACAGCCCGAGCTTAAAGTGCATCCCCATCACCGCGAAGTCATCGCCCGCACGCCCGAGCACCAGGTCGAACGGGCTCGCGTAGACCTTGCCCTTCGCCTCGCCCTTGGCCTCGGGGATGCCCGTCCCCATGCTGTGCGTCTTTTTGAAGAGCTGCCCGGGACCCTCGAACAGACGGAACACCGCCTCCGGGTTGCGGAAGATGTCACGCGGCCCGAGGAACCCCGCCATCGAACGCTTCACCGCCATGATCGCGGCCTCGGTGCTGATCGCCGCCGACGCGCCCTTGGAGTCCGACAACTGCTTCCCCGCCCGGATCGCCCGGAACGGGATGTAGTGCGCGACCACCATCCCGATCGCCGACTCGATCTGCTCGGCCGTGGCGCCCATCATCGCGCCGAACGTCGCCGCCGAGCCGATCGCACCGTGCAGCACGTGGTCGATCTTGTACGACTTGAGGCTGAACACCTCCGCCAGCCGCCCGCGGATCTCGTCGAGCAGCACCATGCCCTTGAGGGCGTAGGCGCCGTTCATCCCCCGGAGCTGCGCCGCCGCCACCGCGACCGAGTAGAAGTCGTTGTGCCCGAATTCGCCCGCGGTGTTCCCAAGGCCCGGGTTGTAGCCGAAGTTGGTCCCGTTCGTGTCCCATTCGCGCACCGCGGAGCAGTTGGCGACGCACGCCTTCTCCACCGCGACGTTGACGGAAGAACCAAAGACCGGCACGCCCGTGCGGATCGCCCCCTTCGCCCACGGCACCCCGGCCAGCGTGCCCGTGCCGCTCGGCCCCGTGCGGTACTCGGCCAGCGCCTCGTTGCGGAGCAGGTTGGGCGCGTTGGTGCCCAGCGCCAGCGCCGAGATCCCCGCGATCACCGCGTCGGTGTGGAACTGGTTGGTCTTCGCAAGCACCGCCGCCGAGGGCTCGCCACGCTTGCCGGGCACCGACGACATGAAGTCGATCGCGTACTGCGCAAGGCCCAAGGCCTGGTTGGTGTCCGCGGGAAGATGAACGTGCGTCTCGAGATTGATGCCCATGGTCGGCTCCTGGAGATAAGGGTGGAACGATAAGCCCCCTCCGCCGGGGGAGGGGGCTCCAAGAGGTTCGCGATCGATCGAAGTCCCGAATATTCTTGAACTTGCGATTCCCCGGGCTCTGGTCAATCTTCGCCCTGAGCCTTCGTGAAGCCCTCCGCCCCGTCGATCTCCTGCAGCTTCTCGACGTGGACCCAGCGATGGGCCGCCCCGATTTTCGCGAGCACGGGCAGCAGCACCTGATCCGTCAGGTCGCCCGTGCCGCCCTTCTCGGCGCCCTGGCGGAGCATGCACCGGCAGCGGTACTGGTCGACGCAATCGGTGATCGCACCCGCCGACGGGTACACCTTCGTACCGCGGTTGGAGATCATCTTGAGCTTGATGGGTGTCCCTTCCAGCAGCGATTCGAGCGAAGGCCCGAGCACTTCGGGCTTCAGCGGGGAGTGCACGAAGATGTCCGCCCCGACCACACGCAGCGACTTGGCCTTGACGAACTCCGGCTGATCCGACAGGCGGGGGAGCTTGATCTCCTTCACGTCGCGGACGCGGTAGTTCTCCGACTTCTTCCCGAGGTTGGCGATGATCAGGTCGGCGAATCGAGAGGTCGACAGCGTGCTCGGCTTGTCATACCCGACCACGTCGCCCGTGCCCACGCCCTGCCTGGCGCACTGCTCGAGCGTGTACAGCACCGAGTGCTCGATCGTCTGGGCCGCCTCGAACTCCCCGATGTACCGAAGCATCGCCACGCCCGAGAGCAGCACCGCGGTGGGGTTGATGCAGTTCTTGCCGGCGTACTTGGGGGCGCTCCCGTGCACCGCCTCGAAGATCGCCACGTCGTTCCCCAGGTTAGCACTGGGCGCGAAGCCCAGCCCGCCCACCAGGGCCGACGTCAGGTCGGAGATGATGTCCCCGTTCATGTTCGTCGTCACGATCACGTCGAACTGCTCGGGCTTCTTGACGAGCTGGTGCGCGCAGTTGTCGATGATCACGTGCCACGACTGGATGTCCGGGTACTCCGGCGCGATCCGCTCGAACGTCCGCTTGAGCAGCCCCTCGGTCATCTTCATGATGTTCGACTTGGTCGCGCAGGCGACGCTCTTGCGCCCTTCGCTCCGCGCGAACTCGAACGCCGTCCGCACGATCTTCTCGCACCCCTTCGCGCTGATCAGCTTCAGGCACTGCGCCACGCCCGGGCTCTGCATGTGCTCGATGCCCGCGTACAGATCCTCCACGTTCTCGCGCACCACCACCAGGTCGATCCCGCGGCCGGAATAGGGCGTCTTGACCCCGGGCAGCTCGCGCACCGGACGGATGTTCGCGTACGTCTCGAACAGCTTGCGCAGCGTCACGTTCGCCGACTTCTCGCCGTACCCCACCGGGGTGCCCAGCGGGCCCTTCAGCACAAGCCTCGTCCGACGGATCGAATCGATCGTCTCTTGCGGCACGCCCGAAGGGATCCCCTTCTTGAACACCGACTCGCCCGCGTGCTGCACGTCAAACTTCAGACGCACCCCCGATGCCTCGATGATCCGCCGGGTTGCCTCGATGCACTCGGGCCCAACGCCGTCGCCGGGGATAAGGGTCACTTCGCGTGCTGCGGTGCTCGACATGATGCCTCCTGAATGTGCGGGCCTCGCCGCCGTGTCCGCGGGCGCACGCCGTGCGCCCCCGCTCGGCACGCCAGCAGGCCTAACCCAGAGGCTATCGGACGACTCTTTCGAGTCCAGCCCGCAATAGCCGGAATGTGTGTCCGATTTGAGGTTCAGGCCGCCCGAGATTCCGCTCGGCCCTGCATCCACCGCTCACACAGCCCGATCAGCGTTCGGGCCGTCACCGGCTTGCTCGCGTAGTCGTCGCAGCCCGCGTTCAGGCATTTCTCGCGGTCCTCCGCCATCGCGTGCGCCGTCAACGCCACAATCGGGCCCGGGTATCCCCGCGCTCGAAGCTCACGCGTCGCTCCGTACCCGTCCAATTCAGGCATCTGCATGTCCATGAAGATGAGGTCATAGGGGTTTCCCCGGGCTGCCGCCGCCATCGCTTCGTCCGCGGCCTGACGCCCATTCTCAACGACTTTGACGCGGGCACCCGCCCGCGTGAGGTGGAACGAGATCAGCTTCTGATTGTCCTTCCCGTCGTCGGCCAGCAGGATCGTGCACGCCCGGCCGAGCTTCGGTGCGCTTGCCGATGCGGGCTGAACGCCCGCCTTGGCCGTCCGGTCAAGCCGCAGACGCGACTGCTCGACAACGCCCGCGTCCACCGTCACCACGAATTCCGACCCATCGCCCGGCAGGCTTGTGACCGTGATGTCACCCCCCAGCAGCTTCGCGAGGTTCCGGCTGATCGCCAGCCCAAGCCCCGTCCCCCCGAACCGACGCGTCGTCGACGTATCCGCCTGCGTGAACGGCTTGAACAGTCTCTGCACCTGCTCGGGTGTCATCCCGATCCCCGTGTCTCGCACCGCCACGCGGAGCAGCGAGCCGTCCAGACTGACCCCGATCCGAACCCCCCCCGACTGCGTGAACTTGATCGCGTTCCCGATGAGGTTCACCAGAATCTGCAGCAGCCGCGTCGGGTCAGTCGGCACCGTCGCGGGCAGCGGCCAGTTGAGGTCCGCCTCGAGCGAGAGCCCCTTCGTCGCGGCCTTGGGCTTCATCAACGCCATCGCGTCGTCCACGATCTGCACGGGATCCACAACGATCCGCTCGACCGTCATGCGCCCGGCTTCGATCTTCGAGATGTCCAGAATGTCATTGATGAGTGTCACCAGATGCTCACCGTTGCGGTGGATGATCCGCACAGCATCGCCAAGGTGCTCCGTCGCGTACGACGGATCCGTCAGCAGCTCTGCGTACCCCATGATCGCCGTCATCGGTGTCCTGATCTCGTGCGACATGTTCGCCAGGAAGTCACTCTTGGATCGGTTCGCCGATTCGGCCGCGTCGCTCGCCACTTTCAGGCTTGCCGCAAGCCGGCTCTGGTCCTCCAGCGCCTCCCGCAGTTCTCGCGTCCTCAGCTCGACCAGCATCTTCGTCCGCGTGTGACGCCGGAGCAGACTGGCGAACGTGGCCGTCGTGAACACCGAGAACACCAGCCCGACGATGATCCCCGCCCACGTGAGCCGCCCATAGCTCGGCAGCACGCTCGTCCGCATCGCAAACAGACTGATGGGAATGTTCGCGCCGTGCATCTCGATCGTTCGAAGCGAGCTGAACTCTGCCGCCTCGCTCGCCTGCCCGTATCTCATCGTGAGGCCGTTGTTCTGGACCTCTCCGATCCGCCGCACCCACTCGTTGATGTTCAGCAGCAATGCCACCACGCCGATCGCGTTTTTCTTCCGGTCCGCGACCAGCACCGGAACCCCGGCGGTCGAGTACACGGGCACCGCCAGCAGGACGAGGTCGTCGCCCTGCTCGGTCCGCCCGACGATCGATGTGCGAAGCGCACCCGCCTCGATCGCCGTGCGAACCGTCCGCTCGTACGAGGCCGAGGTGAGCTTCTCGCCCTGCCGCAGCAGCGAGGCCTGATCGCGGGGCGATGCCGTCACCACCATCGATCCGTCCCTGGGCGAGAACTGGATCCACGAGGGTTTCTCCCAGGATTCGCTCGCCGTTTCCAGAATGAACCGCTCGTACTCCTCCGGCGAGACCAGGACCGAAGACCTGAAGAGCCCGGACGTCGAATGCAGCGACCGGCGCAGGTCCAACGCCCGCTGCTCGACATCTCGAACCGCATTGCCCAGCCGTCGATCGAATTCCTGAGTCGCAAGCCCGACTTCCCAGTTCTTCGCCACGCCGATCAACGCCGCCGAGAAGGTAATGCACAGCAGGAATGTGAGCAGGATCGGCCCGGCCGTCTCGCGGGTGCTCGTGTGCTCCTTCGAGCCCTCATGCCGACCGGTCCGCGACGCCACGGCCGTTCCCGCGACCGCCACGCCGACGATCCCAGCCATCGCGATCAGCAGCGACTGCTGATACACCCGACGCCGCGCCTGCACCACGCGCGAGGTATCCTCGTCGCTGAGAACGAACCGAAACTCCGCCGGCCGGCCTCCGTCGGGTCTGGGCACCTTGAGCGTCACGGAGTCGCTCGCGTCCCCTCCGACCGACACGCGCACGCCTGTTGTCTGAGAGATTCGATCCAGGTGTTGTTCCAGCAATGGGCGGATCATCACCACGTAGCCCATTTCGGGACCCGTCTTGTCGGACTTCCTCACCGAACGCACCGCGATCGCCGACACCCGCCCGTCCGGCCCCTCTCCGATCAGCGTCCGCGGGATCTGCGGGTCAAGCCCCACCAGGTAGTCGGGATTCGAGATCGGAAAGTCCCTGGGCTCGGTTGTGACGGGGTCGCAGTCGAACTTCGCGATCACGTTGATCCCAAGGTCGAGCACCGCGACCTGCGAGAGGCCCAATGCCGCCGTCCCACCCAGCGTGAAGTTCCCCTGACGGAACTCCTCGTTTCGGTCCTGCACGAACCGGTACATGTCGTCCCAACCGGCCCAGTCCTCCGTTGTCGCGCCCAGGTCCTCCGCCAGACCTTGCAACGCCGCCGCGACCCGCTGGGAAGCCCGCTGCATCTCCGCGTTCCGGGCATCCCCCTCGATCCGAAGCAGCGCAGGCCACAACCACGACCACGCCGCCGCCGCCATCACCAGGATCGCCAGCACCGCGCAGACCACCATCACCGACACGCCGCTGCGGCTCTTGGGTTGCACGCAAACCTCCGGGTTCCTCTTGACCTTCCCAACTGGCTTCTATCGGTCCCCCACGACGCCCGCTCAACCCGCGCAAGCCTTCCGAACCCGGGTCTACCCTCGTACACCATGCCCGTCACCTTCGATCAGATCGTTCTTGCGCGTGAGCGTCTCACCGGCGGCGTCGTCGTCACCCCCTGCGTCGAGTCCCTCGGGCTCTCGGACCTCTGCGCCTGCCGCGTCTTCCCCAAACTCGAGTACCTCCAACGCACCGGCTCCTTCAAGGAACGCGGAGCACTCAACGCCCTTCTTCAGCTCCCGTCCGAGAACCGCAGGCGCGGCGTCATCGCCGCCTCTGCCGGCAACCACGCCCTCGCACTGGCCTATCACGGCAAGCGTCTCGATGTCCCCGTCACCGTCGTCATGCCCCGCTTCGCCCCGATCATCAAGCAATCCCGCTGCCGAGCACTGGGCGCCACCGTCATCCTCGACGGCGACACCATCGCCGACGCCAAGGTCCGGGCCGACGAACTCGCCGGGCTCCACGGGTTCACCTACGTCCACGGCTTCGACGACCCCGCCGTCATCGCCGGCCAGGGGACCATCGGCCTCGAACTGCTCGATCAGGTCGGAGGGCTCGACGCGGTGGTCTGCCCCATCGGCGGCGCGGGGCTCATCGCGGGCGTCGCCCTCGCCATCAAGGCCGCTCGCCCCGGCGTGCGCGTCATCGGCATCCAGCCCCGTCACTGCACCTCGTTCTCCGCCGCACTCGCCGCGGGACACCCCGTCCGCGTGCCGACATCCCCGACGCTCGCCGACGGCCTCGCCGTCCCGCAGGTCGGCGCCAACGCCTTCGAAATCGCCCGCTCCCGCGTCGATCGCGTCATCGACGTCGCCGAGGAGGACATCGCGTTGGCGATCCTCCGACTCGCCGAGAGCGAGAAGGGCGTGGTGGAGGGGGCAGGGGCAGCCCCGCTCGCCGCCTTCCTCTCGGGACAGCTCACCGAACTGCGCGGCAAGCGAGTCGCCCTGCTTCTCTGCGGCGGGAACATCGACCCGACCCTCCTCGGCCGGGTCATCGAACGAGGGCTCGTCGCCGACGGGCGCGTGACCCAGTTCACCGCCATCATCCCCGACCGCCCCGGCGGGCTCGCCGACCTGACCGCCGCCATCGCCGCAGCCTCGGCCTCGGTCAAGCAGATCGAGCACGAGCGGGCCTTTACCACCGCCGACCTGTCGACGGTGCAGGTGCTCTGCACCGTCGAGACCAGGGACGCCGCTCACGTCGAGGACCTCCACGACCAGCTCCGCCAGCGGGGGATCCGGGTCATCGCCCGGACGCAGCCCGCATCCTGCGCCATGCCCCCGGTTGCCTGAACCTTTGTTGCCGCGGTGGGTGCATCCGATTCCGGGGCCCGGGCGAACTCGCCGGCATGACACGCCCCTTCGCTCTCGTCGCCGCTGCCACGCTCGTCTGCCTTGCCGGATGTTCCTCCACCTCCGGTCCGTCGGCCTCGAACGAGCAGGCCACAGCCGAGCCGGAAGCTTCTCAGCCCGCCGCCGGCGCGTTGGCACCCGTGCCCGATGACTCCTGGACCACCAAGCGAGTGGGGGGTGATCTGTTCACCACGGTTGAGCGTCGCGGCGAGTCGTTCTTCTGGAACCAGTGTTCGATCACCACGCCGCTCCCTCAGGGATACCCCGATCCCACGCCCCCCGGCGCGATCGAACTCAAGAAGTACCCCGCGGTGCGTCGCGCCGAAGTCAGCGGCAGCCGCAATTCCGACATCGGCATGAACGGCGCCTTCTGGCCTCTCTTCCAGCACATCAAGAAGCGCGATATCGCCATGACCAGCCCCGTCGAGATGGACTACCGCTCCATGCCCGTAGGCGGCAAGGTTTTCGCCCCCGAGGCCGACGGCCAGGCCGACAGCCAGTGGACCATGTCCTTCCTCTACCGCACGGCCGATCTCGGCCCGCAAGGACAGGACGGCGTCGTCGTCGTCACCGACGCACAGCCCGTGACCGTCCTCGCCAAAGGCCTCAAGGGCGGCTACTCCGAACGAATGATCCAGCGCGAGATCGATGCCCTCGCCGCCTGGATCGACGCCCAAACCGAATGGGAAGTCGCCGGCCCGCCCCGCGCCTTCTACTACAACGGCCCCGAAGTCCGCGCGCGCGACCGCTGGGCCGAGGCACAGATCCCCGTTCGGCGTCGCGCCAACTGACGCGTACGCTCCCGCGTGATTGACTCGCACGCCCAATATCCGCCATCCTTCTGGCTGCGATGCCGCCGCAACCCGCTCCTGCTCGGGCTGGGCTTTCCCACCGCCGTCTGCGCGCTGGGCGTGCTCGCCTTGTCCGCGTTCGGCCCCGCCGGAGCGTACTTCCTGCTCCTCTGGCCCATCGCCACCATCGTCGGCCTCGTGATGGGGTGCATTTCCCTCATGGAGCGACTCTTCGCCACCCGCCTCGCCACATCCTCCGCCTTCGCGATCCTCTGCCTTTTCGTCCTCGTTTGCCTGAGCCTTCAGGCCGCCACCGCCGTCGTCCTCGGCCGATCCCTCTCGCCACCGCCGGCCGCCTCGCCGGACCCCGTTCCCATGGCAGGGCCACCCGCCCCACCCCCGCGCTAAGCCGATATGCTGCACGCATGATCAAAGTGCTGCTGGCGTGCGTGTCGGCCTCGTTCGCGTTTCTTCTTGTCGGGTGCGCCGCCACTGGCGACGCCCCATCCAACACCGCCGCCTCGCGAGCTCCCGCCATCTTCCGCGGCGACTCGGGCCTCCCCGCCTCGCTCGAGGACATCGCCTCCCAGTCCGCTCGCTCGCCCGCCGTGCTGCTCGGCGAGAACCACGGCCATCCGCTCGGCCTCGCCACCGCCGCCGACCTCTTCGACCGCGTCCTCGCCAAGGCCCCCTCCGCCTCACTCGCCCTCGAGTTCATCGAGCGAGACAGCCAGCCCGCCCTCGACGACTACCTCGCCGGCCTCATCGACGAACCCACCTTCCGCACCATCACACGCCGCACCGATAGCAACTACCCGCCCGGCCACCGCGCGATGGTCGAGCGAGCCAAGTCGGCCGGCCGCCCCGTCCTCGCCGCCAACGCCCCCCGCGTCTATGTCCGCCTCGCCCGTACACAGGGCTACGAACGCCTCGCCACCCTCACGCCCGAGCAACGCCGCCTCTTCCGCGTGCCGCCCCAGCTCGCCACGGGTCGCTACCGCGACGACTTCGAGAACATCATGAACTCCATGAAGCCCGACGCCAAGCCCTCGCCCGAGCGGACGGCCCAGATCGACGCGATGTTCCGCAGCCAGCAGGTCTGGGATTGGACCATGGGCGAGAGCGTCGCCCGCCTCGTCGCCGCCGGCGCCACACCCGCCGTCCTCGTCGTCGGGCGATTCCACATCGACCACCGCGGCGGCACCGTTCAAGCCTTCGAGCAGCTCTCCCCCGGCTCCCGCGCCCTGACCGTCACCTTCGTCGACGCCTGGTCAGACCGACTCCGCGACGAAGACAAAGGCCTCGCCGACTTCGTGGTCTATGTCGGGCCTTCGCCGTCGCTGAACTGATCCGATCCTCAAACCTCCACAACCATCGCCACGCTGTTGCCCCCGCCCAGGCACAGCGCCGCCACGCCGCGCTTCCCGCCCGTCCGGTGAAGCTGGTGGATCAGCGTCGTCAGCACGCGGGCCCCGCTCGCCCCGATGGGGTGCCCCAGCGCCACGCCGCCACCGCAGATGTTGAGCCGGCTCTCCGAGATCCCCAGCGCCTTGATGTTGCACAGCACCTGCGCCGCGAACGCCTCGTTGATCTCGAACAGGTCAATGTCCTTGACCGAGAGTCCGGCCTTCTTGAGCGCACCCGCGATCCCCTCGATCGGTGCCGCGAAGATGTCCTTCGGCGCCACACCGCTCGTGTGATAGCTCACGATCTTCGCGATCGGCTTGACGCCCATCGCCTCGGCCTTCGCCAGGCTCGACACAACCACCGCCGCCGCCCCGTCCGAGATCTGGCTCGCGTTCGCCGCCGTCACCGTCCCGTCGGGTGTGAACGCCGGCCGCAGCTTCGCGACCCCGTCGATCGTCGAATCACCGCGGATCCCCTCGTCCGCCGACACCCCGGGCGACTTCTTGTCCAGGCACTGTTCCCCGCTGAGCGTGACGATCTCGCCCGCGAAGTGCCCGCTCTTGGTCGCTTCCGCCGCACGCACGTGGCTCTGCACCGCGAAGCGGTCCTGCTCCGCACGGCTGATCTCGTACTTCTTCGCGATGTGGTCCGCCGAGTTGCCCATCGCGCAGTTCTCAAACGCGCACGTCAGCCCGTCCGACGCCATGTGGTCGAACATCTGCGCCGGCCCATACTTCACGCCCTCGCGCACCCGCGCAAAGTGCGGCGCCGCCGTCATGTTCTCGAACCCGCCCGCCACCACAAGCTGGTTGTCCCCCGCCTTGATCGACTGCGCCGCCAGCATCACCGCCTGCAGTCCCGACCCGCACACCTTGTTCACCGTCTGCGCCGAGATCGTCTCGGGAAGCCCCGCCTTCAGCGCCGCCTGCCGCGCCGGGTTCTGCCCCAGCCCCGCCTGCAGCACGCACCCCATGATCACCTCGTCCACCGCCGCCTTGTGCGCCTCCACCCCGCCGATCGCGTTCAGCGCAGCCTTCACCGCGTACGACCCCAGCACCGGCGAGGGAACCTTCGACAGCCCGCCGAAAAACCTCCCGATCGGGGTACGCTTGGCGGCGAGAATCACGGGGGTCGTGGCGGCGCTGGACATCTCGGCTCTCCGATGGTCGGTGGGTGCAAGAAACGCCGCCCAACCCGGGCGGCTTCGCCCATCCTAGGGACCACCTCCCCGACCCGTCTCCAACCCCGCTCCCACGCCCATTCACTCGCCCGCCGCGCCGCGATCCACCACAAACCGCACCCCGCCCGGTCTCACCATCGCCATCGGCAGCACCGCCCGCCCCGCGGCACGCTCCTTCCGAACCCGCGACAGCGTCCCCGCTTTGTCCGCCCCCGTGATCATCGCCAACACCAACCGGCTCGCCCCGAGCGCCCCGAGCGTCAGCGACACCCGATCCTTCACCGCAAACCCCGCCGGTGCCTCCGCCGTCGTCACGAGCTTTCCCGCGTCGCCCGCGAAGTCGTGCCCGGGGAACAGCGACGCCGTGTGCCCGTCCGCCCCCATCCCCAGCAGCACCACGTCGAACATCGCCTCCCCGGGCGGCACCTGCGGAAGCAGGTCGGCGTACATCGACGCCGCCCTCGACGCGCCCAGTTCCCCCGGAATCCGACACACCCGCGCCGGCACCTTCGACAGCAGCGACTCCGACGCCATCCGATAGTTGCTGTCCGCGTGCTCCGGACCCACGCACCGCTCATCTCCGAAGTACACCTGCACGCGCTCCCACGGCACCACCCCCGCCTCCCCCGACGCCAGCCACGCGTACATCGCCTTGGGTGTCGACCCGCCCGCCAGCACGATCGACGCCTCGCCCCGCTCGCTCACGGCCTCGCGCAGCACGCTCGCAACCACCGCGCCCGCGGCCCGCGCCACCGCCCCCGCATCCTGCTCGATCACCAGCTCATCCATGTCGCGCCTCCGCCGGCTTCCGGCAGGGCGAGTGTACCGCTACAGATCCGTCCAGCAGCACGCGTCGCTCGCCAGCAGCCGATCCGCCGCCGCCGGGCCCCACGACCCCGCCGGATACTCGTGCACCGGCAGGCTGCCGTCAACCACCCCGGCGAACCGCTCCCACGACAGCTCGACCTCGTCGTTCCGCACGAACAGCGTGCGGTCTCCCCGCATCACGTCGAGCATCAGCGTCTGGTACGCCTCGGGCAGCGCGCCGTACGTGTCCCCGTAGCGGAATCGCATCTCCTGCGTCTCCAGCTTCATCCCCTGCCCGGGGATCTTCGTCTGGAACGACAGATTGAACCCCTCGTTGGGCTGCAGCGTGATCTCCAGGCGATTGCCCTCCATCCCGCACACGATGTACGGATTGAACACCGCCGCCGGCGGAGCCTTGAACGTCACCACCACCTTCGTCGCCTTCCGCGGCAACCGCTTGCCCGTCCGCAGGAAGAACGGCACGCCCTGCCATCGCCAGTTGTTGATCCGAAGCCGCGCCGCAGCGAACGTCTCGGTTCTGCTCTCCGGGCTCACACCCGCCTCTTCGCGATATCCCTTGAGCGACTTGCCGTTGAGCGTTCCCGGCGCATACTGCCCCAGCACCACGTCCTCCGGACGCAGCGGCTCCATCGCCTGCACCACCTTCACCTTTTCGTTCGCCACCGCGTTCCCGTCCAGCACGCTCGGCGGCTCCATCGCCGTCAGGCACAGGAGCTGCATCATGTGGTTCTGCATGATGTCGCGCACCGCGCCCGCCTTCTCGTAGAACGAGCCACGACCCTCAACTCCAAGCTCTTCCGCCACCGTGATCTCGATCTGACGGATCCGGTCCCGGTTCCACAACGGCTCGAACAGCGAGTTGCCGAAGCGGAACGCGATGATGTTCTGCACCGTCTCCTTGCCCAGGTAATGGTCAAGCCGGTACACATCCTGCTCGTCGAAGAACCGGTGCACCAGCGCGTTGAGCGACTGCGCGGACGTCAGATCGTGCCCGAAGGGCTTCTCCACCACCAGCCGAGTCCACCCCTTCGACCTGTTCAGCCCCGACGCGCCGAACGCCTCGATCGTCGGCGGGAAGGCCGGCAGAGGCAGCGCAAGGTAGAAAATCCGGTGCTGATACAGGTTGTGCTGCTTCTCGAGCGACTCGATCCGCTGACGCAGCGTCGCGAACGCGCCGGGCCCGGTGTCTCCAAGGCTCTGAAAGAACACCGACCGAGACACCCACTCGCCCGCATCTTCCGGGTTCTCGCCGTGCTCGATCAGGCTCTTCCGCACGCTCGCGCGGAACTCCTCGTCGCTCAGGCCGGCCCGCGCCGCCCCCAGCACGATCGCCCGACCCGCCGCCGGGCCGGATCGATCAAGCCTGAACAGGCTCGGCAGCACCTTGCGGTGCGCGAGATCGCCCGTTGCGCCAAAGACCACCAGCACATGCCGTTCCGGGACCATGCAAGCCTCGCTCACTTCTTCTGCATCGCGTGCCCGCCGAATGCGTTGCGCATCACCGACAGCATCCGCTCGCCGTAGCACTCGCTGTCCCGCGAGCGAAGCCGCGTGATCAGGCTGTGCGTAATCACCGGCGCCGCCACGTCAAGATCGATCGCCTCCGCCACCGTCCACCGACCCTCGCCGCTGTCGTTCACATATGGCTTGATGTCCGCCAGCGTCTGGTCCTGTCGCAACGCCTCTGCCGTCAGGTCAAGAAGCCACGACCGCACCACCGAGCCCACCTGCCAGATCGTCGCGATCTGCGCCATGTCGAGCCCGAACTCGGCCTTCTTGTGCATGATCGCAAAGCCCTCCGCGAACGCCTGCATCATGCCGTACTCAATCCCGTTGTGCACCATCTTCACGAAGTGCCCCGAGCCCGTCGGGCCCACGTGCCCCCACCCCTCGGCCTTGCCCGGCGCCAACGTCTCGAAGATCGGTCTCATCCGCTCCACCGCTTCCTTCGGCCCGCCGATCATCATCGAGTACCCGTTCTTGAGCCCCCACACGCCTCCGGACGTCCCGCAATCGACGAAGTGGATCCCCTTCGCCGCCAGCTCCCGCCCGCGACGCTGCGAGTCCTTGTAGTTGCTGTTCCCCCCGTCGATGATCGTGTCCCCCGCCGACAACGCCGGCAGCACCGCCGCGATCGCCTCGTCCACCGGCGACCCCGCCGGGATCATCAGCCACACGTGCCGCGGGCCCTTGAGCATCCCGGCCGCCGCCACGATCGACGGCGCGTGCACCCCGCCCTTGGACTTCAGCCGGGCCGCCGCTTCCGCCGACGGGTCCACGCCGACCACCTTGTGACCCCCCAGAAGGAGTCGCTCGGCCATGTTCCCGCCCATCTTGCCCAGACCAACAATCGCCAGTTCCATGAGCAGCCTCCACAATCCGAACCCGTCCCCAACACGTCATCGGCATCCCCACCTCCCGGCGTTGAGATCCCAGGCTATCTTTGAGATGCTGGCACCGAGCACAGTAGTTGCCCCGGCTCAATCAACCTATTGTGGTGGATTGGCAAAGGCTTCGATAACACTCCAAAGCGGGCGTCCGCGCATCAGTTTGCTTGAGAATGTTGCACCCAAAGTGCCCGAGTGGCAGAATCAAAGGGTGCGGTGACGCGTTCCAGAGGAAGCAGGAGAATCGGGTTCATGCGACGCGGGGTCGTTGGTGCTGCGGCCGGGACCATCCTCTTTACTGGGGGGGCCTTCGCACAGTCGCGTGACGCCTTCGAGCCCATCTCCGAGCTGAAGCGCGTGGTGCCGACACGGCTGATGTCCCTTGATCAGGTTGAGCGTCCGGTGGTGATGCGGCCTTCGGCCCGCCAGGCGATGATCTACCAGAACACGGGTCGACCCTACTTCAGGGCGACACAGAACCCGCGCATCGTGCTGGATGATCGCTTCCTCACGCCCGGCCCCGGGGCTGGCGGGCGCGTGCCGGTGACCGCGCAGAACCCGGGCTGGGTGGTGACCGACGACGGATCGGGGTCGCTGGTCAGCGGCGTGATCGTGGTGGAGTTCTTCGACACGCTCAACCCCAATGCCGACCCCGTCTGCAACCTCGGCCCGAGCAACTTCCTGGGCGGGTACGCCGTCGCGGTCGAGGGGATGGAGCGGGGGTATGTCTACCAGTTCGACGGCATGTTGGATCTCGCCGCCGCGGGAATCCAGATTGTGCTGCCCGATGACGATTTCGGACTCGTCATGCGGTTCTTCGAGGACGACTCGTTCACGAACTTCAGCCCGGACATGACGGTGGCCTTCGCCGGCGGGGACAACGACAACAACAACCAGGCTTCGACGGGCGACGGAGCCCTGGTCGGCTTCTCCGACGACGTGTACTGGCGCGACGTTAACGGGAACATGCAGTTCAACGTGAGCGAGGCGAGATACTTCAACGGCTACCCCCGCGGCGCCAACTTCCTCGACGAGATCGCCTCCAACATCGACGCGTCATGCCCCGCCGACTTCAACGGGGACGGCTTCCTCGACTTCTTTGACTTTGACGACTTCGTGAGCTGCTTTGAGTCGGAGATCTGTCCGCCGGGCAAGACCGCGGACTTCAACGGCGACGGTTTCGCCGATTTCTTCGACTTCGACGAGTTCATCGGCGCGTTCGATCGGGGCTGCTAGGCCGTTCCCCCGGCGTATGCTCTGCTCCGCGTCTGATCCGACGCGACGGAGCCGACCCGCTTGACCGCACGCAAGCCCGCGATCGGGTTCATCTTTCTGACGCTTCTGCTGGATGTGATGGGCATCGGCCTGATCATCCCGGTGGCGCCCAAGCTCGTGGAGCAGTTGATGGGCGTCGCCGAGCAGGACGCCGCCCCGTACGTGGGTGCCCTGAGCGCGACGTACGCGGCGATGCTCTTTCTGTTCGCGCCGGTGCTCGGTGCGCTGTCGGACCGCTTCGGCCGCCGACCCGTGATCCTCGTCTCGCTGTTTGGCTCGGGGCTTGACTACTTCGCGGCGGCGATGGCGCCGACGATCTGGATCCTGTTCATCACGCGGGCGATCAACGGGATCTCCGGCGCGAGCATGACCGCGGCGGCGGCGTACATCGCCGACATCACCCCGCCCGAGAAGCGGGCCGCGGGGTTCGGGATGATCGGCGCGGCGTTCGGGCTGGGCTTCATCATCGGGCCCCTGTGCGGCGGGGTGCTGGGCAAGTACGACATCCACTACCCCTTCTACGCCGCGGGAACGCTCACGCTGCTCAATTGGTTCTACGGGTACATGGTGCTGCCCGAATCCAACCCGCCCGAGCGGCGTGTGCCCCTTTCCATCGGGCGGATGAACCCCGTCGGCGTCTTCGTGTACCTCTCCCGCTACCCCTTCGTCATGATCCTTGGCGGGGCGCTCTTCCTCATGAACGTGGCGCAGTTCGCGCTCCACGCCACCTGGGTCCTCTACACCTCGTACCGGTACAAGTGGGGGACGCTCGACACAGGGCTCTCGCTCGCGCTCGTCGGGCTGATGGCCGCGCTCGTGCAGGGCGGGCTCGCTCGCAAGCTCATCCCCGCGCTGGGCGAGAAGAAATCGCTGCTGCTGGGGCTGGTGATCGGCGTGGCGGCGTACGCGGGGTACGGGGCGGCGACGCAGGGATGGATGATCTACGCGATCATCGTCATCGCTTCGCTGGGCGGGATCGCCCAGCCCGCGGCCCAGTCGCTCATCACCAAGGCCGTCCGTGCCGACGAGCAAGGCCAGACCCAAGGTGCACTGACCGGCCTGCAGAGCCTCGCCAATATCCTGGGCCCGATCATGGGAGCCTTCGCGTTCCAGACCTTCGCCCACGACACCGCAAGGGTCCACGTCCCCGGCGCATCGTTCTTCGCCTCGGCGATCGTGGCGTCGGTCGGGCTGGCGGTTGCTGCTTGGGCGATGTCGAGGCGGGACGCGCCGACAGCGCTGGGCGTCAAGGACGCGGCATGATGGCGGCCGCCCCGGCCTGACTTACTCGAGCCAGTCCTTCGCCTTCAGCCGCTGAGGGACGTACTCCTCGGTGACGTAGGAGATGTCCTTGGTGATGAGCGACTCGACCTCCATCTTGAAGCCGTTCTTCAGCATGAGGTCGATTTCCTTCTGCCAGCCCTTGTGCTCGGCGAACCAGGGGTAGGCGGCGATTTCCTTGGCACGTTTAGTGTCGTTGTCGTTGAGGGCGATCTGCACGTCGTCCGTCAGGCCGCACTCCTTGTAGTCCTTGGATCGCACGCCGATGAACTTGGCCTCGGGGATCGCGAGGCGGTTGCTCTCAAAGGCCAGGGAGATCGAACCCTGCTTGATGACCGAGAAGATGTAATGCCCCCAGGGGTCGCAGTCGAGGAGGCAGTAGATGGGGAGGTTGAGCTCGGTGTTGAGCCTCTGGAGCAGCCGACGGACGCCGCGGGAGGGCTGCCCGCCGCCTTCGGTGAGAATGCAGTTGTGCTTCTGCCAGAACTTGTCCTCGTTGAATCGGCCCCAGACGGTGTCCTTTTCGACGTGCAGGACGAACTTCGCGTCGCACTTCTTGAACTGGATCACGTCGGGCTCGACGATGCTGGGGATCGCGTAGCCCCCCGAGCCCATGCGCCGGCAGTCGATCTCGTCGCCGCTGTCGATGATCGTGATGTTGCCGATCATCGTTCCCTTCTTCTTCGCGAAGATGTGCAGCTCCTCACGCAGCGCGCCGAGCGAAACCTCGAGGTCTTCGAGGATCCCGTCGGATTCGTCCTGATCGGTGAAAGTCTTCTCCTTCGTCCCCGCGACAGTGTGGAGCCCCTTGTAGAACATACCGCGGAGGCTCAAGGTCTTCTCGGCGCCGATCAGGTCCTTGATCGATGACGCGTGCAGGCACGTCTGCATGAACTGCTTCGCCTGATTGAGGTTGAACAGCTCCCGCTCGCTCGTGGCCTGGCCCATCTGCAGCACGCGCTGCTTCTTGTTCCAGATCGTGTTGCTCTTGGCGCGGATGGGAATCTCGATCTTGGGCTCGCGCATCGCCAGGGCCTTTTCGGCCACGGCGTCGGCGAGATCAACGATGCGGTTGCGCGTGCGGGCGTCGCGTTCCTTGATGCGGGTTGTCAGCGAGCCGCCCTTGGGGTCTGCGGGTTTCTTGGCCATGTCGGTCGATCCTTCGCGTGCGGGCACGCGTGCTGTGCTGGTTTAAAAAAGCCCCGGTTCCTCGACGGGGACGAGCTTGCCCCCGACGAGCCTCATCTTCGGCTTGGCTCCACCCTTGTCGGGCTCGGCGTGCTTGGCGGGCTCTGCCTTCCCGCTCCCCTTGGACTTGGCTCTCGGAGCCTGCTTTACGTCGAGCAGCGGGGGCTCGTCGTTCTGCATCGCGGCGACCTTGAGCCTGGCCGCCTCGGCCTTGGTGGGTGCGAACGGGTCCGCCGCCGTGCCGCCGCCAATCGGGGCCGACGGCGCATCTACGATGATCACGCCGTCCTGGTCGGCGGGGTCCTCGTCCTTGATGCGCTTCCCATCCTCGTCGAGCTGCAGGTCGGCGATCGCCGTCCGCTTCTTGGCCTGGGCGAGCAGCGCGTCGTACAGCGCCTTGGCGTCCGTCCCATTGATCGCGTTGATCGCCTTGCTGATCTCCCCGATGTACTTCTGGAAGACGTCGCGCCGCTCGGCCTCGCGCTTCATCCTGGCGCGCTTCTTCAGGTAGGCCCCGAGCTTCCGCCCGCACTCCATCAGGGCGAGCTTCATCTCCTTGCGGATCTCGTCGTAGTCCGCGATCGCCTCCTTGCTCTCGCTCGTGAAGGGCACCCACACCGAAGCCATGTGGATCATGATGACGAGGGGGCCGATGGGCAGGCTCTCGCGGGGCTGCTGCAGGTCGTAGTTGCGCCAGTTCGTCTCCGTCACGCTTTTGAACGACGAGCAGGCCGACTGCTGGAAGAGCAGGGGCACGCGGTTGGCAAAGCGGATCACGCGGGCGGATTCGTCGGCGGCGAGCTCGCCCCCGAAGGCGATCGCGGCCTCGATCTGGAAGGGACGCCCGCGGTAGACCTCCGCCTCTCGGCTGCTGGCGGCGTAGAACTCGGCCCGCACACCCTTGAGCATCCCCGCCAGCAACTGACGCACGCCGATGGGCGCGAGACAGTCCGTCGGTGGGGGGGCGAGCTTGGCCTCCTGAAAGGCCTTGTAGAGCAGCTCGGCCTGCGGAGGCTCGATATCGGCGACCTTCGTTCGGCTTGTCGCCTTGATCGCCGAGCAGAACTCCGACGCCGTCGACGCCGAGACGCGGCAGAACTTCTCCTGCAGGAAGTTGTAGAGCGTGCCGCCCTTCTCGGTGGCCTCGTAGTCCTTGAGCATCTGGAGCAGAATGCCCAGCTCGATGCCCTTGGGGTGAGGCTGAATCTCTTTGGTTTCGGGGGGCAATTCCTGCACGCCGCGGGGGAACACGACCACGCCACCCGTCTCGGTCGTGACGGCGGGGGCGGCCTGAGGATCCTCGGTTGAGATGTCGGCGGGAGTCGCGCCCTTGCCGGCTCTGTTCTTCGTGCCCGGGTCGTCCTCCTCGGCGGCGCTCTCGCGGCTCGGGGGAACGAGCGTGATCCGGGCGTGCGGGTTGGCGATCGCGGTGAGCTCCAGGAACTCGTCCACCGACCCGCGACCCTTCTGGTAGCGCCCCTCAAGCTCGACCGTGACGCTCGTGCCGGTGGGGTAGTCTTTGGGCGAGAGGTACTCGCCGCGCGAGGCGAGCTCGCGCGTGCCGGGCGTGAGGTTGCGGAGGCGCTGGAGCGGGAAGTCCTCGGTTTCTTCGTCCACCGTGACCTCGGCGCGGTTGGTCTTGGTGTTCATCGCCAGCTCGATGTGGTGAGCCGGCTGGTTGGCCTTTGGGCGCGTCTGGATGAGCATCGGCTTGCCCGTGGTGATCAGGCCGTACATGCCGGCGGCCGAGATGCCGATGCCCTGCTGTCCGCGGGACATCTTGAGCCGGTGGAACTTGCTGCCGAAGAGGAGACGCCCGAAGACGTTCTCGACCTGCTTGCGGACGATGCCCGGGCCGTTGTCGACGACCGTGATGCGGTAGCGGGACTGCTTGACGTCCCGCCCACGATCGGGCTGGAGGTCCTCGATGACGACGGTGATGTCCGGGAGGATGCCGGCTTCTTCGCAGGCGTCCAGCGAGTTGTCGACCGCCTCCTTGACGGTGGTGAGCAACGCCTTGCGCGGGTTGTCAAACCCCAGCAAATGCCGGTTCTTGGCGAAGAACTCGGAGACCGAGATATCCCGCTGCCGGGCGGCCATCGTCTCGGCCGTCACTTTGGGTGCCGTGTCCTTCTTGCTCATACCGGCCTGTCTCTCCGTGAAGGGCTCGCGTCGTCGCGGGCTTCCCTGCCCGATGTCGCGAGGCCCGTCTGACCCCGCGCGGGAGGATAGCAAACCGCGCCCCGCCCGTTCTATGCTCCGCCCATGGCCGGCGACGAGGCGTCCAAGCAGTGCCTTTCCTGCGGGTACGACCTGGGCCGCGACGTCGAGCGATGCCCTGAATGCGGCTCGCCCTTCGGCCCGGCGCAGGCCGCCGCCCACACCGCCCGACAGGCCCTCGCCGCTGCGGCCGGGCGAGATCAGGGAAGGCTCAGCGCGTGGCTCACCGGGGGCGTCGTCGTCGGGTTTGTCGCGTTGGCGATTCTCGCGCGGGGCGAGTCGTTCGTCGCCGTCATGGGGCTCATCTGCTTCGTGGTGGGGCTGCTCCCCGTCGCCGCGGCGATCGCCATCGCCGGCATCGTCCCCGCCCGGCACAACCGCCGCGCCGCGAGAGGGCTCTTCGTCCGTTTCGCGCTCTACCCCGTCTCCCCGTTCCTCTGGGCGCTCGCCGGGGCTCTGCTGTCCGCCCCGCTCTTCTGGCTCGGATCCGCCATCGGTGCACGCGGCGAGTGGAGCGTCGGCATCGGGCTGCTTGTCGGTCTGGTCTGGCTGGCGGTCTGCCTCAGCACGTTCATCTCATGGGCCGAGCGGTTCGTGGAGTCCAGCGCCCTGGTCGCCCTCCCGGATTCGACGCGTCGGCTGCTCAGCGCTCTGGCGATGCTTGTCTTCCTCACGTCGGGCGTGCTGGGGCTGGGCACCCTGGCCGTCTTCTCCCTCGCCCTCGCCGAGTTCATGCGACTTCCCTAGCCCTCCCGCCTATGCTTTCGCCCCCCAAAAAGGCATCTTTCCCAAGGAGATTCGCATGGAGACCACCCTCATCATCCTCAAGCCCGACGCCGTTCAGCGCGGGCTCATCGGCCGCATCGTCGCCCGCTTCGAAGACAAGGGCCTGCAGGTCGTCGGCATGAAGCTCATGCAGATCAGCCAGCAGCTCGCCGCCACGCACTACGAGGCCCACCAGTCCAAGCCCTTCTACGCCGGCCTCGTCAAGTTCATGACCTCCAGCCCCGTCGTCGTCATGGCCCTTCGCGGCAACGGCGCCATCACCATTGCCCGCAACATGATGGGCGCCACCTTCGGCTCCAAGGCCAACCCCGGCACCATCCGCGGCGACTTCGGCGTCTCCAACTCCTTCAACCTCATTCACGGCTCCGACAGCCCCGAGGCCGCCGAACGCGAACTGAAGCTCTTCTTCAACGCCGGCGAAGTCCTCAACTGGCCCCGTCACGGCGACAACTGGATCTACGACATGGCCGGCGGCAAGCCCGAGTAAGCCAACCCCGACCCGAAAAATCACACGCCCGCGGCGACCTCCGTCTCCGCGGGCGTTGTTGCTTCCGAGTGGGCGAGTTGCCGTGCGACGGCCGGGCGTCGTTCAGGCCTGCTCGGCCGACGCCGCAGGCTTGATCGCACCCACAACCTCGGGACCGGTCGTGGCGATCTGCTCGGCAATCTCGCGGCGGTGAATCTCCACGTCGCGGGGGAAGTCGAACGCGATGCGGACGCGCTCCCCCTTGATCGAGGCGATCCTCACGACCCCAATGGGGTTCCGCGGGTCACCGATAACGACCTCCTCGCCTTCGCGCCGAGTGATCACGAGCATGCTTGGGCTCCACCAACTTCGCCGTCCCACTCCTTGGGACGGGCCACCAACGGTGGTATACCAGATCCTGCGGCGGGTCGGAAGTCAATCACCGAAATTCAAGTTCATTCCGGCACGATTCGTGCCCGCCGCCGAGTTCTCGGCCGCCGGCGGACTCGTAAGCCATGCCCCGCGTGGTGCTTGCGGCGGTCGCCACGCCGGGTTTCGCTCGCCGAGTGACATCGCCCGCGGATCAGGGCGGCTGTGGGCGATTCGGGACAGAATGTGGGTAAAGACCCTAGTGCGGGTGGAAAAACCGTGATTATGGGACTGCTTCGATCCGCTTCACCTGAGGCACGTGGCTCATCAGGTTCCGCTCGATGCCCATCTTCAAGGTCATCGTGCTCGACGGGCAGCCCACGCACGCCCCGTGGAGGCGGATCCGCACCGTGCCATCGGGCGTCAGTTCAACGAACTCCACGTCCCCGCCGTCGGACTGCACCGCGGGGCGGATGAGATTGATGACCTTGCTGATCTTCACAAGGAGTTCGTTGTCCCCGGCGGTGCTCATGCGTGCAACTCTAGGGGCATTGGGCGCGAGGTGGCGGCGTGCGGGCCTCGGGGGTTGGTCCATACACTCGCGCCGATGACCAACCACCTCCGCCGCGCCCATGTCTGCTCGCCCATGGTCTTGCTGGCGCTCCTTGCCGGCTCCTGCGGCAGTTCGCCCCGCCAAGGCGAAGACCCGCTCAAGAACGTCCTCAACCCGAGCCAGTCCGTCAACACCCGAGTGGCGGCGGTGGGGGAGGCCTTCGACCGGGCGGTCGTCAAGTCCGACCGCGTCGCTCTGCGGAGCGAACTGTGGCCGCTGGTCTGGTCGCCCGAGACGCCCGGGCCTCTCAAGGCCGAGATCGTCACGCGCCTGCTCGCCGAGACGGACGCGGAAGTGGCGCAGGGCGTGCGAGAGGAACTGCGGCTCAACCTGCCCCACCAGACCTCCCGTGACGTTGTCCGGCTGGTCAGCGACGCCGCCGCCGAGCGGGGCTGGACCGAGTACGTGCCCGCGCTCGTTCGGGCCTGGGCCCGCGGCGCTGAGGGCGAGACGGACGACACCCGCCCCGAGCGTCGCGCGGTCGAACGGCTCGCCCCGGGCAAGCCCATCGAGGAAGTGGTCTTCGGCGTCTTCACCGATCCCCCGCCCGACACCCCGGGCACGCGCCGCATGAAACTCGAAGAAACCTACCGCCTCAGCGCGTGGGACCTGCTCGCTCGGCTTGATCGAGACGGGCAGCGGCGGCTCGCGATGCTTCAGGCGTTCGTCGCGAGCGGCGAAACCCGCCCGTACATCGAGGAAGCGCTGGCCGCGCACCGTGAGCTGCTCGTGCTGCCGTTCTCGAGCGAGGAACTCCGCTGGGTTGCTCGCCTGCGCGATCGGCGTAACACCGCCAACGCCGCGTGGTGGACAGAGGCCTCTGCCGCGGTCAACGCGCTGGGCGCCGAACAGAGGTCGGGGCTTCAGTTGCGGCACGCCGAGTTTGTTCGGTTCGCGCGTGCGCACCGGCCGGCATGGATCACAATGTCGCGGGCCGAGCTGGCGAGTGAAGCGGCGCGCCGTTTCGAAGGACGCGAGGTCCGCACGGCGAGCGAGGGGCGGTCCTCCGGCCGGGACCCGATCACCGAGCGTTACACCCAGGCCGAGCCCCGGATGACCTGGGGTGATCTGCTCGCGGTGCTGGTGATCGACGACGCGTTGCAGGACAGCCGGACCATGAAGAGCCTCGCGACCTACGCCGACTACGACCGGCGCGACACGACGACGGAGTACGGCGGGATCATCGAGACGACCCCCTCGGGCGGGTTCATGGCGACCCTCTACCAGCCCCGCCCCGGCCAGCGGCTCGGCGACGATCGCTTCATCGCCAGCGAGGACATGATCAACGCCTCGGACCGCGCGATCGCGCACTTCCACTTTCACGTGATGCAGCGGTTCAACGGGCGTGCGGCCGGGCCGAGCCTCGAAGACCTCGACTATTCCAATCGCTTCGGTCGGGCGTGCGTCGTGATGACGAGCATCGACACAAAGACGCTCGCGGCGGACTACTTCCAGCCGGGAATGATCGTGGTTGATCTGGGCGACTTTGTGCCGCCGCGGGACTAGACCAGCCTCAGCGTCGCATCGAGTTTCCATGCGCCGCCGCAGCCTGTGCAGAGCGTGGTCTGATCGATCAGCGATGGCGTGGCGTCGAGCGTCGTGCCGCAGGCGGGGCACCGCTGTTCGGCGAGCGATTGCTGGGCGGCGTGCAGGCGGACGACCTTGGGCGCGCGCACAAGACGCAGCAGTGTGAGCAGCCCCGCTCCCCCGCAGAGCAGCGAGAAGATGACACGGGCGAGGATCGGATCGGTCCCGAAGAGTCTTGCGGCGAGGGGCGACACGGCCGCGAAGGTCACGCACGCCAACGCGAGCCATGCGAGCGACATTCCGCGCAGACGCCAGACCTCTGTGGGTGTACGGAGCGGGCGATACAGCAGAACCCTCCGACCTCTCGCGTCTGAGATCGCGACCTTCCGGTGCGGGTGTTCGAGGGGTTTGGGCTCGGGCTGGCGGAATTCCGGCGACTGCGCCTTCCACGCGTCGACGCGCCACGCCGCACCGCACTCGGGGCAGGGCGTGCACCCGTCGGCTTCGGGCGAGAGCGATTCGAGCGTGTACGTGCAGGCGCCGCAGCGATCGGAAGTGATGAGTCGAGCGGAGCGCAGGCGGATCTCCTTGCGGCTCGTACGCAGGTCTGATCGGCGCGCGTCGATGAGCACGACAATCACCAGAGCACCGATCATCAGAAGGGCCATCGTCGCCGGGCTGATGCCCAGAGTTCCGCCCAGCCTGCGCGAGATGCGCCATCCGACCAGCAGAATGCCGTACAGCCCGGCCAGCAGCAGCAGCACCGAGAGCGCGAGCAGCAGCCGATCGCGCCAGGGGCGTGGCGGCCGCGGGGGGCCCACGATCGGCGGGGGCTCATCCTCCATCGCCTCGGCCTGCTGAACCGCCTGAGGCTGGATGGTGACCTCCACCCCGCGGTCGTCGAGGATCGTCTGCGCGGGCGGGTTCACGAGGTCGCGCAGACGCATCAGATCGGCTCGGCGCCCGAATGCTCCGCCGCCGGCTCGATCCCGCCGCGAAGTTCGCCCGCCTCGAACCGGGCGAGCGCGTCGAGCACGGCGTTGGGCCCGTCGGCGAGGCGGATCGCTTCCTTGAAGGGCTTGACGCTTTCCATCTTCCCGTTGTCGAGCTGCCGTTGCAGCCGCTTGGCGAACCAACTGATCCGCCGACGGATCTGGAACATCGCGTAGCGTTCGTCGCGCTGTTCGAGCATGAGCGAGAAGAACCGGCGGATCGTGGCGAGCATCTCGGCCTCGCTGGGCGGGGCGGGCTTCCGCCCGGTCATCAGGTACGACCAGGTGTCGCGGAAGATCCAGGGCGTGCTCAACGCCCCGCGGCCGATCATCACGCCCTCGCAGCCCGTCTCCAGGATCATGTTGGCGGCGTCCTCGGGCTCGCGCACATCCCCGTTGCCGATCACCGGGATCGCCCCACCGACCGCGTCGACCACCGCCGCGATGCCCGCCAGGCGGACCGAGCCCTGGAACTTGTCCTCGGTGGTGCGACCGTGGACGGTCACCGCGGCGACGCCCACGTCCGCCAGCATCCGCGCCAAGTGCGGCGAGCAGGCGTTGCCGGTCTCAAAGTCGCTCGTGTGCCAGCAGAGACGCATCTTGCACGTGAGAGGCACCGGCCCCGACCCGAGCACGCGGGCGGCCTTGCCCTCGCCGCAGGCGTGCTCGTGCCCACCGCACGCGTGGGCCGCCCCGGGCCGCTGTGCATCCCCGAGCCTGTGCGCCCACTCTTCGGCGCTGAGGGGGCAGCGATCGAGCTCCTCGCGCACGCGCTTGGCGATCGCCACGGCCCGGGAGAGGTCGGTGAGCAGCTTCGACCCGCCGTCCTTCTTGGTCACCTTGTCGACCGGGCACCCCATGTTGATGTCGACGACCGTGGCACCGTGTTCGACGGCCCATCGCGCCCCCTGGGCCATGATCTCCGGGTCGCTGCCGTAGAGCTGCATGCCGACCGGCTTGTCGTAGTCGTTGGTCTTGGCGAGGTCGAGGCTGGTGGCGGTGCCGCGGAGAAGCCCTTGGGGGCTCAGGAGATCGGTGCAGGCGAGCCCGACGCCTCCCCATTCCCGGCAGACCATGCGGAAGGCCAAGTCGCAGTACCCGGCGATGGGCGCCAGAAGGAGGTTGGTGTTGAGTTGGATCGGGCCGATCCGCAGCATGCCCGGATCGTAGGGAACGCACGCCGGGACGACGCCGGCGGGCCCTACACTGCCGCCCGGTGTACCACGCCCTGCTGACCCGAAAGTACCTGACGACCAAGATCATGCCCCTGCTGGCATCGCTCGCGGTCATGTTGTGCACGGGCATGGTGATCGTCGTCTGGTCGGTGATGGGGGGGTTCCTGAGGCACCTGGTCGACAGCGGGCGATCCCTGGTGGGCGACGTGGTGGTCGACTGGCCAAACGTGGGCTTCCCGCACTATGACGAGTTGATCCGCCGGCTCGAGGCCCGCCCCGAGATCGAGGCCGCCAGCCCCGCGATCGTCAGTTACGCCCTGTGCGTGCTGCCCGACGGGCGCAAGGAAATGGTGATGATCCGCGGGATCGACGGGGCTTCGTTCGAGCGGGTGACGGGCTTTGACCGCGCCCTCTACTGGAAGCCCACAACCGAGCCCGCCAGGCGCGACACGAAGCGCGAGGACCCTCGCCTCAACCCGCAGTACGCGGGCGTGCTCAACAACGTCTTCGAGGCCGGCCGCACGCTGACCGTTCCCGCGCCCGGGGGCGTGCGCGTGCCGGCGGTGGTGCCCGGGATCGAGGTGACGGGGTACAGCCGCCGGTCGCCGCTTGGGTTCTACTCGACCGGGTTCGGCCGCCTCAGCCCGCCCGACGCGGCGGGGGGCGAGCGATGGGGTGAGGTCTTCACGCCCAAGGACGTCTCGCTGACGCTGCATTGCGTTCCCGTCGACAGCAAGGGGAACATTCTGGACGTGGTCAGCCGGACGTTTCCCGTCGCCAACGAGTTCCAGACGGGCGTCTACGAGGTGGACCGAAAGACGGTGCTCGTGGAGTTCGCGGAGCTGCAGCGGCTTCTCAAGATGGACGCCGCGGGCGCCATCGACGCCGCCACCAGGCCCGGCACGGTGGGCGTCGGCCCGGACGGGCGGGAGTCGTTCGTGCTGCCCAATGTGGTCGGCGTCAGCCCCGCCCGCGCGACGACCGTGTACGTGCGCGGCAAGGGCGAGGTCGGCAACGCCGAGGAGCTCAAGGCGATCGTCACCGAGGTCTACACGAAGTTCGCCGTGGATCATCCGGACGCGCCGGCGGCGGGGATCATCGGGATCGGAACCTGGCGCGACCAGAACCGCATGATGATCGCCGCCGTCGAGAAGGAGACTGGGCTTGTCCTCATCCTCTTCTCGTTCATCTCCGTGACGGCCGTCTTCCTCGTGCTGGCGATCTTCTGGTCGATGGTGGCCGAAAAAACCAAGGACATCGGCATCCTGCGTGCGCTGGGCGCCAGCCGATCGGGTGTGGCGTGGCTCTGGATCCGCTACGGGCTCGCCATCGGGGTGGTGGGGGCTCTGGGCGGGGGCACGCTCGCCTACTTCGTCGTCACCAACATCAACGAGATCCACGAGTGGATCGGGCAGACCACGGGCACGTTCGTGTGGGACCCGCGCGTCTACTACTTCTCGGAGATCCCCGCGCGCTTCAAGTGGTTCGACGCATCGATCGTCGTTGTCGCCGGTGTTCTGTCGAGCGGCATCGGCGCCTTTGTTCCCGCCCTGCGGGCCGCCCGTCTCGATCCGGTTCGTGCCCTGCGCTTCGAGTAACCATGCCGCTGATCGCCGCCGCCAACCTCCGCAAGACCTACCGCCTCGGGCGCGTCGACGTCCCCGTGCTGCGTGGCGTTGAGATCTCGGTCGAGCCGGGCGAGTTCGTGGCGATCCTCGGCGCCTCGGGCTCGGGCAAGTCCACCCTGCTTCACCTTCTGGGCGCCCTCGACCGACCGGACCGGGGCGACCCCGCCCCCAGCATTCGCTATCGCGATGAGGAACTCGTCGGCAGGTCCGCCTCGACCCTCGACCAGTACCGCACCACGCAGGTGGGCTTTGTCTTCCAGTTCTACCACCTGCTCCCGGAGCTGACGACTTTGGAGAACGTGCTCCTGGGCGCGATGATCGCGCAGGGGAGGCTCCGCTTTACCGCAAGCCGGGCCGAGCACGTCCGCCACGCCACCAACCTGCTCGAACGCGTCGGGCTTGGGCATCGCCTGCGCCACAGGCCGACCGAGCTCTCCGGCGGCGAGCGCCAGCGGGCGGCTCTGGCCCGGGCCCTGATGAACGCCCCCCCGCTGGTTCTGGCGGATGAGCCAACGGGCAACCTCGACCGCGTCACCGGCGCCAAAATCCTCGATCTTTTCAGCGAGATGCACCGCCAGGGGCAGACCATCGTCGTCGTGACCCACGACGAGGCCACCGCCGAGCGAGCCCAGCGCGTCCTCCGGCTGGTCGACGGGCAGATGGTCAAGGCTTGACCCCGGCCCCCTGATGGACACCTGCCAATCCCCGTCCGTACACTCTGCCACCTTATGCCGACTTGGATCACCCCCCAACTGGTCGTTTCTGCGGTCACCATCTTCGTGGTGGTCCACGTCATCCTGATCATCTGCGCCTACGCCGTGCAGGCCGAACGCAAGATCTCGGCGTACATCCAGGACCGCATCGGTCCCAACCGCACGGGCTTTGACTTCGGCCTGCCCCAGCTCTCATTCCTCAAGGGCATGCTCGGGCTCGGTCAGCCTCTCGCCGACGGCATCAAGTTTCTGGTCAAGGAAGACTTCACGCCCAACCGCGTCGACAAGGTCCTCTTCACGCTCGCCCCGGCGATCATCATCGTCCCCGCCCTCATCGGCTTCATCATCATCCCGTGGGGCGGGCTGTGGAACGGCAACGTCTTCGGCTACC
Source organism: Phycisphaerales bacterium UBA2396 (assembly GCA_002343325.1). Lineage (GTDB taxonomy): Bacteria > Planctomycetota > Phycisphaerae > Phycisphaerales > UBA1924 > UBA2396. The sequence goes on from DDSG01000091.1 coordinate 64,185, forward strand.
AGTTGTTCGAAGGCGAGGTCGCCATCGTCGGCGCCGACATCAACATCGGCATCGTCTATCTGCTCGCGGTCGCCGCCCTGGGGGTCTACGGCGTGACGATCGGCGGCTGGGCCTCCAACAACAAGTTCTCGTTCCTGGGTGGTCTTCGCGCCACCGCCCAGATGCTCTCCTACGAGATCCCGATGGGCCTGGCGATCCTCGCGGTGCTGCTGCTCGTCGGCTCGCTCCGCCCGCTCGACATCATCGCGTACCAGAACGAGCACGGGTGGCTCGTCTTCTCCCACCCGCTGGCCTGCCTGATCTTCTACATCTGTGCGCTGGCCGAGTCCAACCGCGCCCCCTTCGACAACGCCGAGGCCGAGCAGGAACTCGTCGGCGGGTACCACACCGAGTACTCCTCGATGCGGTTCGCTCTCTTCTTCCTGGCCGAGTACGCCCACCTTGTCACTGGTTCGGCGTTCTTCGTGCTGCTCTTCTTCGGCGGGTTCGAGCTGCTGCCCTTCATGGAGACCTGGGGGCTCGCCGCGACGGGTCTTGGCGCGGTTCTGCTCAAGTGCGGCGTCTTCTTCGGCAAGACGATCCTGGTCGTCTGCTTCGCCATGCTCGTCCGCTGGTCGCTGCCCCGCCTCCGCTACGACCAGGTCATGATGATGGCCTGGTCCGCGCTCATCCCCGTCACCCTCGCGATCGTGATGCTCACCAGCGTCATGGTCTATCTCGGGAAGACCCAGTGGTACTGGATGCTCGCGGGCAACGCGGCGATCGGCGCCGTGCTGCTGGCGATCCAGCCCATCCTGCCCAAGAACATCCCCAACCGCAAGATCCCGCTGTACGGGTCCCGCTTCAGCCCGATGCCCGGCGAACGCGTCAGCACGCGGGCGACGCCCGGCCTGGCGACCGAAGATCGCCCGATCGAAGGCTCGCTCCCGGCCTGACCCGCGGGCGCGTCAGGCCGCCTTGGCGCCCGATGCGCCGGCAGACGACTCGTAGATCTTGACGCAATTCCCGCCCGCGGTGCGAGCGGCCTGCGTCGCGGACGCCGCCGCTCGAACGATCGACGACGCGTCGGCAAACCCAGTCGCCAGTTCGGCGCCAAAGTGCACCACGCCGATGCTGATCCCCACGCCGTGCCCGCTGTCGGTGCAGAGCTTCGAGGCGGCCTTGCGGAAGTCGTCCGCCGCCCGGTTGATCTCGGTCGTTGAGGAGCCGGCGATCGTGACGGTGAAGATCCACCCCCCGAGGTGACAAATCGCCGCACCCAGCGAGGTGAACTGCTTGCGGAGCGCCGCCGACAACGCCGCCAGCACGGGCCTGCCCGCCTCACTGTCGGGCGTCAGCCCGGGCACGTCCGCGACGATGTTGAGCAGCGAGGCGGTGTCCCCGTCCTCCTTCGCCACGCGGTACGCGCGACGCAGCCCCCAGTCGAAGCCCTTGCGCCCCATCAGCCCCGTCGCCGGGTTGATGTCCGCCGGGTCGATCAGCAGCAGCTCGATCGCCCCGCCGCCCGTGGGAGTCGCCTCGGCGCCGACCTTGGCCAGTTCCGACTCGGCCTTGCGCTCGATCGCCTCGGTCTCGCCAGCGACGCCGATGTCGAGCTTGAAGAGATCCGCCATCGCCTTGGTGGCCGATCGGGCCCGCTCGAGCGAAGTGTCGACCACGTCGGACTTGAGCCCGAGCCACTGATCCGCCTTGGCATAGAGCTTGCGCAGCGAGTCCTGCGTCTCGGTCCCGAGGATGACGTCGTGCACCAGATTGCCAAGCCCGACCGCCTGCACGATCTCGACGTGCTGGTTCGGCGCAGCCGTGGGGCGCTCGTGGTACTTCACGGGCAGCACCAGCGCGTCCGGCAGCTTCCATCGCTGCGCCAGCATGGCGCCGATATCCGGGTGCTGCACCTCGAACGACGACAGCTCGGCGCGCACAAGCTTGCGATGATCCCCGCCCGTCGACTTGAGCACCGCCAGGTACTCCTCGCCCAGTGCGCGGTACATCGCCATCACCCCGATATCCTGCAGAAGACCGGCGATGAACGCCTCGTCGCCGTACTTCTTCCCGGCCGCCTCGACGAGGCACTTGGCGCCCACCGCCGTGAACATGCCCCGACGCCAGTAGTCCTGATAATCGAACCCGTCGCCCTCGCGGATTTCAACCGACGACACGAGCGAGAAGCCCAGCACCAGCGCCTTGACGGGCGAAAGGCCGAGCATGACGAGCGCTTTGTTGATGTTCCCGCAGCGTTCGCGCAAGCCGTAGAACGACGAATTGACTGTGCGCAGCACCTTGGCGGACAGGGCCTGATCGTTCTGGATCGTCTTGGCGAGCTCGGGGATCTTGACATTGGGGTCCGAGCAGAGCTCGATCACCCTCAGCGCCACCATCGGCAGCGATGGCAGTGAAGGGCATGCCAAAATCTCTTCCAGCATTTCGCTGTTCATAACGCCTGTCTTTCCGGCCGCGCTCAGGCCTGATGTCCGCCCGGGGTCTTTACCCCCGACATGGCTTCATCGGCGACGTTGCCGTCCGACTTCACGATCCGCCGCGCAAGTTTCGCGCGTTGGGTACCGAATAGACGTATCGCAACGACGAAGCCTCGACCCCGAGGGCTTCCCGGACGTACGCCGCCAGCAGTCGGCCCGCCCGTTCGGCCGCGGGCTCCCCGCCGTCGGGGGAGGCGCCGGTCGAGAGTTGCCGCAGCACGCCCAGCGTCTCGGCCCGCACGCCCCAGGGTTCGCCCGTGTTCGCGTCCCCCTCACCCACCGCCGAGAACCCGCCCAGGCGCGGGTAGAACCACGCGGTACCCCTGCCCGCAAGGTCGGCGGACGTGCGCACGTCGCGGGCGAGTTCCGGTCGGTAGCCCGCCTCGACCAGCAGCGACCATTGGAAGTGCGCGAGGGTTGTCTGGGTGGTGGGGGGGGAGAGCGAGCCCAGCGCCCGGTGCAACGCGTCGAACAGGCCGGGGTGCGGGTCGTGGTCGCGGACCGCCAATTGGCACAGGTCGGCCGCGTACATCCCGGCGTAGTAGCACGCCAGGCTCGCGCGGATCCCCGGGTAGAGCTCGCTCAGGTCCCAGTCGGTCAGTGTGGCCAGTTCGGCGCCGGGTTTGGCGATCCAGATGATCTGCCCGCGTGTCAGCAGCTCGATCCCCCCGCTGAAACGCGAGTGCTCTCGCTTGGAACCCTTGGCCAGCCCGCGGATCAGCCCGTGCTCGCGGGTGAGCAGGGAGACGGTCTGGCTGGTCTCGGACCAGTCCCAGTGGCGGATGCAGATCGCGGTGTCGCGGAAGGTGGGCACCGGTCGAGGGTAGAAGCCCGCGGGCCGTCCGGCGGCGCATATCCTCGCCCATGCACTTTCGGCTCGTGGACGCCATCGTGGAGCAGGGGCCCGACCGCGTGGTGACGCTCAAGCACGTCAGCAACGCGGAGGAGTATCTGCTGGACCATTTCCCCGGGTTCCCGGTGCTGCCCGGGGTGATGATGCTCGAGGCGATGGTGCAGGCCGGGCGGGTGCTGCTCGACCCCCTGGACAAGGCCGACCCGCCGCTTGTGCTGGGTCAGGTGCGTGGGCTGAAGTACGGGACGTTCGTGCCCCCCGGCTCGACCTTGCGGGTCGAAGTCACGCGCTCCAAGGAACACCCCGGCGGCGAGGTGGAGCTCAAGGCGGAGGCAACGCGGATCGACCCGACAGGCGGCGAACACCCGGTGGCGGCGAGCGGGCGGATCGTCCTGCGGCCGGCGCGCGCGCATCGTGGGTAGTCCGGGCCGATCGGGAAACACGGACGCGCACGACCTATGATCGGTCCTCGTACGGGAGGTGACCGCACGATCCCCGCGGAAGGGGTTTCGGCGGCCGCCGAGGAAAGCTTCATGACGCGCGACGAGATCTATGCGAAGGTAAAGGACCTGCTGGTGGACGCGCTGGCGGTGGACGACGAGGACGTGACGCCGACGGCACGCCTGACGGCCGACCTTGGCGCGGAGTCCATCGACTTCCTCGACATCGTCTTCAAGCTCCAGCAGACCTTCGGGATCCAGATCCCGCAGGGCGAGCTCTTCCCCGAGAACCTCAGCCAGCACGCCAACCTTATCAAGGACGGCAAGGTGACCCCGGAAGGGATCGCCATGATCAAGAGCAAGCTCCCGCACGTTGACTTCAGCGCGTGGGAGAAGGACCCGGTCGCCAAGAAGCTCGCCGAGGTCTTCACGGTCGAGACGCTCGTCCGCTATGTCGAGCGGAAGATCGCCGCCAAGTAACGCCCCGCCGGACTGAATGAGGATCGGCCGCCATGCGTTGGATGTGGATCGACCGGATCGTCGAGCTTCAGCCCCGCGAGCGGCTCGTCGCGGTCAAGCACGTCTCGCTCGCCGAGGAACATCTGCACGACCACTTCCCGCAGCGCGGTGATCGCCCCGCGTTTCCCGTCATGCCCATGAGCCTGATCGTCGAGGGCATGGCCCAGTCGGCGGGCATCCTGGTCGGGCACGCCGAGGAGTTCCGTGAGAAGGTCATTCTCGCGAAAGTGGGCAAGGCCGAGATGTCGCGAGAGGCGACGCCCGGGTGCACCCTCCGCTACACCGCGACCATCACCCATCTCGACAGTGTCGGCGCCAGCACCAAGGGTCTGATCGAGCTCATCGAGCCCTCGCCCACCGGCGGGGGCACGCCCGAGCCCGTCGGCGCGATCGATCTCATGTTCAGCCATCTCGACAACAACATGGGCGGGCAGAAGTTCCCCGAGTGGAACTTCGTCTTCTCCGAGAGCTTCCGCACGCTGCTCCGCAGCAGCGGGATCACCACTTGAAGATCACGGCTCGGCGGCCGCCACGTTCAGCGCCGAGTGCAGCCCGAGCTGGCTCGCGCCCACCGCCGCCGGGAACGCGTTGAGCGCGAGCGCCGCCACGGCGAGCCTTCGCCCCGCATGGTTCTGACGCCTGCCGATGTACTCGCAGATCATCACGACCGAGGCGATGACCCCGAACTTCAGCGCGAGCATCCCGGGCAGGCCGCTGGCCTCGATCACGCGGCGAGCGATCGCGTTGAGCTCGACCCCGCCCAGCATCAGGATGATCCACGTGCAGATCACGTCCAGCGACGCGGCGATGATCACCCAGCGGTACACGGCGGGATACAGGATCGGCTTGTCGAGCATCGGCGTGCTCCATCGGCCCGTGCGCCCCGCTCACGGCTCCGCGAGCGACTCTCGCACCAGCCGGTCGAAGCGAGCTTCATCAGGCCAACGCCCGGTCCAGGCATGGGATTGCACCGCCGCCTGTCGGACAAACATCCGAACCCCGTCGATCGTTCTCGCTCCTCGCTCACCCGAACGGGCGAGCAGGGGCGTGTGCACGGGGTTGTAGACCGTATCGAATACGATCGATCCCGGCCCGAAGTTCCCGCGCGACGCCATTTCCTCGATCGGGATCGGACACCCGTTCGGATCCGGCCCGCCCTTCATTCCCACGGGCGTGCAGTGCACCATCACACGCCCGGCATAGTCGGCGAGCGTGTTCATCGGCATCGCCTTGACCGATCCCGCCCCGGCCGCGCGGAGTTCCTCGGCCACAACTTCAGCCCGAGCCAGATCCCGGTTGAAGAGATCGACCGCTGCGCCCGCCCGTGCGAGCCCGAACGCCGCCGCTCTACCGGCACCGCCCGCGCCGATCACCGCCGCACGCTCGCCCGCAAGCGAACCGATCTCCTTCTTCAGCGGGTCGACGATCCCCGCGACATCGGTGTTCATCACTCGTGCAGACCGCACAGCACCCGCGTCATCGCGCTCGATCACCAGCGTGTTAGCCGCGCCCACCCCGGCGGCGACGTTATCGATCGCCCACCCTTGCTCGCGTGCGAGCCGGACGAGGTTCTCCTTGTGCGGGATCGTGACGCTCGCGCCCGCGAAGTCCAGGTGCGGATCGTGCACAAGCTCGAGCAGCGTCGCCTTGAAGAGCAGGTACGCGTCGTCCGTGGTGCCACCCTCGGGCGTCGGGATCGGCAGCGGCAGGTAGACCCCGTCGTGCCCCATCTCGCCAAACGCCGCGTTGTGAAGCAGAGGGCTCTTGGATTGCGTCACGGGCCACCCGATGATGCCGTAGACCTTTGTACGGGCCCCGATCGATCGGAATCGGTAGAGCCCGAGCAGTTCGGCGGCGGTGGGCTGCCCCGGCGCGGTCGCCGCCGCGGGGCGGAGCGACGCGAACGTGAGAAACCCGCCAAACTTGGGCGCCAGCACCCGCGACAAAAGCCCGAACTCGCCCATGCCCAGCGCGATCATCGGGGTCGAACGAGCGCGCAGCATTTCGAACAGTTCGAGGTTGTCACGCAGCGAGCGGGCCTTGATCGCGACCTTCGCCACCGCGCACGCCGGCTCGCTCTGCATCGCCAGCACGCGCCGCGTCAGATCGTTCGGCCTGCCGGTGAAGTCGTGCATCGACAGGATCAGCGAGGGACCGACATCGCGCTGCTGCCCGGCGTGACGCACCGCCAGATTCACCTTCTGCTTGAGGTTCGCCGATCGGGCGTACGCCGCCAGCTCGATATCGAGGTAAGTCGGGGCCTTCCCGGGCTCGCGTGTGCCGAGACGTTCGTAGAGCGAGACGCGGGCGTCGTCGTCGCCGTCGTAGGCACCCCCTTCCGCGCTCGATCGGCAGGTGACGATGCACGGCAGTGGGCTGCCCGCGACGAGCCTCTCGATCGCGAGCACCGCGGGATGAGGGCCGCCGGCCGGCGCCTCCAGATCGCCCGAGAAAAGCTCATCAATGCGAAACTCGACCAGATCGGCGCCGCCCTCCTTCGCGCTCCGGGCGTCGGTGGCGGCCTGGTCCTCGTCGTGCACCGTGATGGGAACGCACAGCAGCGTGGGCATCGCCGATCGTATCGCCCGCCGCGATCAGAGTTCCGCCAGCCGCCGCGCCGTGTCCTGCTCCATCAGGTCCTGCATGATCTTCGCGAGGTTCCCGCTGAGGAAATCCTGAAGCCTGTACTCGCCCGGGAGGCGTTCGTCCGCGACGATGCCTTCCTTCCAGCGGTAGGTGCGGATCTTGTCGCTGCGGTCGCCCCCGCGGATCTGGCTCTTGCGGGCCGCCGAACGTTCCGCGTGCTGCCGCTGCCGTTCAAACTCGTAGAGCCGCGTCAGCAGCAGCCGCCGGGCCCGTTCGCGGTTCTGCTGCTGGCTCTTGGCCTCCATCATCTTGATGATGATCCCGGTGGGTTTGTGGTGGATCTGCCAGGCTGTCTCGACTTTGTTGACGTTCTGCCCGCCCGGGCCCTGCGCCCGCGTCGCGAACTCCTCGACGTCGCTCGCCCAGTCGATCTTGACGTCGACCTCTTCCGGCTCGGGCAGCACGGCCACCGTCGCGGTGCTCGTGTGAATCCGCCCTTGCGCCTCCGTTGCCGGCACTCGCTTGACGGAATGCACCCCGGCCTCGAAGGCCAGCTCGTTCCACACGCCCCCGCCCTTGATGTTCACCGTCGCCGAGCGGATGCCTCCCGCGCTCGACTCGGGGACCACATCGAGCACTTCGAAGGCCCACCCGCGCAGCCCGGCGTACTTCTGGTACATGCCCAGCAGGTCCGCCGCCCAGAGGCACGCTTCGTCGCCCCCCGTGCCCGCGCGGACTTCGAGAATCACCGAACCGATCCGGTTGTCGTCGGCCTGCACCAGGTGCGACGCCGTCAGGCGGTATTGCTCCGCCGCCGAGGCTCGCAGGGCGGGCAACTCCTCACGGGCCAGGGCGGCCAGGTCCGGGTCCCCCCCGGGGCCGAGCGATGCCTCCAGATCCTCGATGTCCCGCAAGAGCCTGCGGAACTGCCGGTAACTGCCCACCGCCGGGTCAAGGGCGGCTTTGCGAATCGACAGCTCCCGGACCTTCCGGTGATCGCCCAGCACCGCCGGGTCCTCCAGCTTTGCAGCCAGGGCGGCGTGCTGCTCCGCGAGCTCGTCGAGCTTCGCGAGCACGTTTGCGGGGATCCGGAGCTGTCCGATCGCGTCGGCCATGAAGGGCAACAGTACACGCCCGAAACCGATCCCGTTGTCGGTGGTACCATCAGCCGCCCGCGGGAGCCCGAGTCGCTCGGATCGGCGGGCAGGCGACGGAGGTGCTCGTGGGCAACGCGATCGAGATCCGGGGGGTCACCAAGACATTCGGCCCCAAAACCGCGGTCCGCAACCTGGACCTTGACATTCCCGAGGGGTGTGTCTGCGGGTTCATCGGGCCCAACGGTGCCGGCAAGACGACCACGATCCGGATGATCATGGCGATCATCTTTCCGGACCGCGGCGACCTCACCGTACTCGGCCGCCCCTCCGCCGTCGAATCCAAGGACCGCATCGGATACCTCCCCGAGGAACGCGGCGTCTACCGCAAGATGAAGGTGGGCTCGTTCCTCAACTACATGGGCAAGCTCAAGGGGATGGACTCGGGCCCGCTCGACAAGACCGTCAAGGACTGGCTCGGACGCGTCGGCCTGGCGGATACCTACCGCAAGAAGTGCGAAGAGCTCTCCAAGGGCATGCAGCAGAAGGTGCAGTTCATCGCTGCGGTGATCCACAAGCCCGACCTGATCATCCTCGACGAGCCCTTCAGCGGGCTCGACCCGGTCAACCGCAAGCTGCTGCGAGAACTGATCGACGAGCAGCGGGGCGAGGGGCGGACCCTGATCTTCTCGACGCACGCGATGTTCGAGGCCGAGCAGCTCTGCGATCGCCTGTTCATGATCCACAAGGGCAACAAGGTGCTCGATAACACGCTCGACGACGTGTGGTCGCGGTACGACCCGAGCCTGCTGGACGTCGAGCCCGCCGCCCCGCTCGCGCAGGTGGACGTCACCCCGCTGCGGTCGATCCCCGGCGTGGCGAACGTCGTCGTCGGTGCCAAGAGCATCGAGCTCAAGCTGCAATCGGTCGACCGGGCTAAGGCCGCGATGACCCAGGTCGCCCAGACGATCGCCGTTCGTCGGCTCGAACTGAGGCGTCCGAGCCTCGAGGACATCTTCATCCAGCTCGTGGGCGGCAACGAGGCAGCCCTTCGCGGCGAGAAGGAAGAGGGGGGGAACTGATCCATGTTCAAGACTTTCCACGTCGCGCTGCGTGAGTTCATCGCCACCGTCGCAACCAAGGGCTTCATCATCGGGGTGATCCTGCCGCCGGTGCTGATGGGCGTGGTGCTGACGATCATGCCCCTGCTGCTCCGCGAGGCCGCCCCCAAGGTCGAGGGGCACGTCGCGATCATCGATCGTTCGGGACAGGCGATCCGGTCATTCGAGAAGTACATGGCCCCCGAGGCCGTCCGGGGCGAGATGCGAGATCAGCTCGGCCGCGACGGCAGCCCGCTCGCGGATTCCAAGCAGGCCGAGCAGGGCATGAAGATGGCCGAGAGCATGGTGCTCGGCTCGGCCCAGGTGAGCGTGCGGGTGCTGCCGTCCGACGCCGACGAGGCCGCCGAACGTGCCCAGATTCTGACGGGCGAGGGCAAGCCCGAGAGCCCGGATCAGCGTCTGGCGCTGGTGGTGATCCCGAAGGAGGCCGTCACTCCCGCCGAGGGCGAGAAGCCCTCGGACCTGCAGATCCTGCACCAGCCGAAGCTCGCCGTGCAGTGGGTGGGGATCATCCAGAACGCCGCCCGCCGGGCCGTGGTCGACGCTCGGCTCGCCTCCAACGGGCTCGACGCCGAGAAGATCCGCGGGCTGATGGCCGCCCCGAAGACCGACACCAAGTCCGTCACGGAGAAGGGTGACGTCAAGACGAGCGAAGCCCTGAAGATGCTCCTCCCGGGCGCGTTCATGTTCCTCCTGTGGATCGCCGTCTTCACCAGCGGGCAGTACCTCCTTACCTCGACGATCGAGGAAAAGTCCAGCCGCGTGATGGAGGTCATCCTCTCCGCGGTCAGCCCCATGCAGGTGCTGGTCGGCAAGATTCTCGGGCAGGCCGCCGTCGGGCTGCTTCTGCTGGGCTTCTACGCCGGCGCGGGGTTGATCGGCCTGAGCGCCTTCAACCGCATGAGCCTGATCGACCCGCTCAACCTGCTCTACCTGGGCATCTACTTCATCATCGCCTTCGGGTGCATCGCCTGCCTCTTCGCCGCGATCGGGTCGGCCGTCTCCGATGTCCGTGAGGCCCAGTCGCTCCTCGGCCCCCTGATGATCGTGCTCGTCATCCCCATGATGCTCTGGTTCCCGATCATCCAGAACCCCAACTCCGTCTTCGCGCAGGTCTGCTCCTTCCTCCCGCCCATCAGCCCGTTCATCATGGTTCTTCGCATCTCGGGGACTGAGCCCGTGCCCTTCTGGCAGATCCCCGCGACCATCGCTCTGGGCATGGTCACCGTTGTCGTCTTCGCCTGGGCCGCCGCCAAGATCTTCCGCATCGGCATCCTCATGTACGGCAAGCCCCCGAACTTCATCACCCTCGTCAAGTGGATCCGCATGGCCTGATGGACCGCTACGCCCTCTACGAACTCTGCGTCACCGACGCCCCGAGGCTCGCACGCTTCGCCCATGCCGCCCACGGCTCCCCCCCCCCCCCCCCCCCCCCGGGCTTCCCCCGGGCGGGGGGCCCCGCCCCCCCGCGGCCCCCCCCCCCCCCCCCCCCCCGGACCGGACCACCACTCACCCCACCCCCCCCC
>DDSG01000117.1:0-238 GCA_002343325.1 Phycisphaerales bacterium UBA2396
CCAAGTAACCGCGGCTTCTCCCGGGCGATCAGCCCAGCACGAACGACCGTTCCGCCCAGAGCTTGTCGACCAGCGGCCCGACGCCCGCCGCCTCGCCGAGCCGTTCGCCGCACGCCACCAACAGGTCAACCAGCCCGTGGTAATCCGCGAGGCTGATGAACTCCCTCGCCACGCGGGCCGGCGACGTGTTCGTCCCCGCCTGCACCGCCGACAGATCGCCCATGTTGTGGTAGTTGCC
>DDSG01000117.1:445-785 GCA_002343325.1 Phycisphaerales bacterium UBA2396
ATCGCCCATGTTGTGGTAGTTGCCCAGAGGCAGGCACAGGCACGTCGCCTCGTACCCGGCGTCGTAGAAGACCGATGCCTCGCACGCCCCGCCAGCCATCAGCTTGCGTTGCCAAGGCCAGCGCTTCGCCGACTCTTTCTGCGTCGCGGTGGGGGAGGCCGACCCGCCGAGCTCTTCCGCCCGTGCTGCCACAGCCCCTGTCAGTGCGGGTGAGAACACGCTCAGGCGATCCCCGACGCGAACGATCGGCCCCCCGCCGATGGGGCTCTCGGGGAAGCTGCGGCTGTTCTCCAGCGCCAGCACGCGGGCCTCGGTGGGCATCGTGCGGTGCCGCACCGCG
>DDSG01000117.1:1081-1462 GCA_002343325.1 Phycisphaerales bacterium UBA2396
GGCATCGTGCGGTGCCGCACCGCGGCGATCGCCCCGATGAACCCGATCTCTTCCGCCCGCGTCAGCAGCAGCCGGATCGGCTGCCCGAGCCGGCCTGCCGCGTGCGCACGCCCCAGCACGTCGAACGCCGACAGGGCCGCCGCCAGCGCGGCCAAGTCGTCGCACGCGTCGGTGTGCAGGCAGCCTTCGATCTCCTCGGCTCGCGGCAGATCCCATCGGGCGATGTCCCCGACGCGAATCGCGTCCGCGGGTTCGTCCGTCTCGATCGACCAGACCTTCCACGCCGCGGTCTTGGACGCTTCGCCCACCACGGTCCCGGTGACTTCCCGATCGTCCGATGTGAAGATGCGGACCTTGGCCCCGGGGAAGTAGTCGTCCATC
>DDSG01000117.1:1716-6998 GCA_002343325.1 Phycisphaerales bacterium UBA2396
GTCCATCACCCCGCCGCGGAACGAGGCTTCGATCAGCCGATCGTGCAGCACGCGCTCGACCACGAACGCCGGGTGATCCAGGTGCGCGGTGAAGTACACGGGTCTGCCCGTCGGTTCGTGGCAGGGCGTCGCGTGCAGGTTGCCCGCCGGATCCGCCCGGACATCGACCTGGGGACGCTCTCGGAACCAGCGGAGAAGCCACTCCACCACGCGCGACTCACGCCCCGCCGCGGTGGGAATCTGCGTCAGCTCCACGAGCCACCGCTGGTGGGCGCTGCGGTCATCTGCCGTGATCGTTTCGTGCAGCGGGGTGGGTTGGTGCATGTCGAGTTACTCGAAGGAGAGCTTCGTGTCCCGGGGGAGCTTGCGGATGGAGGTTGCTTCGTACGGCACCGCGCCGGCGGCGTACTGCACCACGACGATCTCGATTACGTCCCCAACGGCGATCCCGTCGAGCGTGACTCCCTTGCCCAGCGGGAAGGGCATCACCATCGCATTCATGCCCTTGGTGCCGTCGCCCCGATCCCACGCCGAAATCTCTTCGTGGTGGGCGGTCATCATCTTGTTGCGAGCGCTGGCGCCGGGCAGAGAAACCACCCGGGCTCGAACGGTGTACGTGCTCGTCGCCGCGGCGGCAGACGGTCGATCGCACGACACGATGGCTAAAGGGGCAAGCGCCAGCATGATCGGGATGAATCGCATGACGGACCTCCGCCGGAAGACTACGCGATCATGAAGGCGGAAAGCACAACGCCCCGACCGATCGGCCGGGGCGTTGAAACGTTTCAAGAACTGCGTCGGCTGCTTTCGCGTCGCCTTACTTCGCCTTGATCGAGATGCACTTCTCGACCTTCTTCAGGTCGGCCGCGCGGTCGAGCGTGTAGGTCATCGTCCACGCCTGCCCGGGGGAGACGTAGACAACCTTTGCCGGCTCCTCGCGGCTCGTCCAATCGCGGTTGCCGCGGTTGTAGACGTTGAGGCGCTGCCCGCGGAGACGCTGGGCCCGCTTGAGCGACTTGGCGTTGCCGCGGTCCGCGCGCATCAGGCGGGCGATCGTCTTGCCGTCGGCCTCCGAAGCCGGAAGCTTCGTCACCGTGCACGTCAAGGTCTGTCCGAGCTTGAGCGAATCAACAATGCTGGCCATCGTCGCACACCGGATCGGCCTTCGCCGACCCGCCCTTTGTTCGGTTTCTGTCACCACGCGATCCACCATCGCGGGCCTCGATGCTAGGCCCGTGCCCCGGTCGATTCCAGTCCGTCAGTGTGTGTTCAGGCACACCAGTTCAGGTGATTCCTTTGCTCGCCCGCAGGTCAGGCTCAAGCTCGGATCGTTGGCGCGGGATCGCGGAAACGTCGGCGCGAGTTCCTAGGATGCCCCGATGCAAAGCCAACCGCCCGCTCCGAAGTTCGACCCGTCCCAGCCTCACCAGAACACCCCCAAACTCCGGGCGGTTCGTGGTTTCCCGGTTCAGCTCCAGAACGGCCAGCAGGCGATGGGTCTGGCCGACGCCCGGCAGATTTCGGATCGCATGGTCGTGGCGGCCCCGGCGTTTCAGGTCATCCTGCCGCTGATGGACGGCACACGGACGGCCCAACAGATCGTCGCCGAGATCGGACGGGGACTCACCCTCGAAATCCTCGGCCCATTCATCGCCCAGCTCGACGACGCCGGCCTGCTCTTTGGGCCCCGGTTCGATGCCCTGATGGCCAAGGTCCGGGCCGACTTCGACAGTTCGCCCACCCTTCCCCCGGCGGCGACGGCCCAGTTCGCCGACGCCCTCGCGTCGCAAACCCTTGGCGAGGCCTTTGAGAAGGCGACACAGGACGAGAAGGACAAGGTGGCCGCCGAGAAGCTTCCCGAGCTGTTTGATCAGTGGATTACGCAGTCCCTGCAGGATCAGAGCGCGCCTCCGATCGAGTCCCTGCCCAAGGCGATCGTCGCGCCGCACCTGGACTATCCGCGCGGCTGGCTCAATTACGCCGCGATCTACGGGCGGCTCCGCGGGCTGCCCTCACCGGACCGCGTCGTGATTCTCGGGACCAACCACTTCGGCGAGGGCACCGGCGTCGTCGCCTGCGACAAGGGGTATCAGACGGTGCTCGGGACGTGCAAGGCCGACCGAGCCCTGATCGACGCGCTGCGGGCCAAGCTCGGCGAGACCCCTTTCGCGTCGCGATACGACCACGAGCGTGAGCACTCCATCGAGCTGCACATCCCCTGGATCCAGCACGTCTTCGGCAAGAACGACAAGGGCGAGTTCCCCGCCGTCTTCGGCGCGCTCATCCACGACCCGGCCGTCAACAACGGCGACAGCTACGACGGCAACGGGCAGTCGCTCGACGCCTTCGTCGACGCGCTCCGCGAGGCCCTTGCCGCCCTTCCGGGCCGAACGCTCGTGATCTCGAGCGCGGACCTGTCGCACGTGGGGCAGGCCTTCGGCGACGAAGGAACGCTCGCGGGCGAAACCCCCGAGGCGCAGCAGATGCGCAACAACACCTTCAACCACGACCGCGAGATGCTCGAGCTCGTCGCCCAGCGCAAGCCCGACGAGCTGGTCGCCGCGATGGCCTGGCAGCGCAACCCGACCCGCTGGTGCAGCGTGGGCAATCTGGTCGCGACTCTCAAGCTCGTCCAGCCGGAGCGCGTCGACCTGCTCAACTACGCCGGCGCGATGGACGAGCAGGGCATCACCCTGGTCACCAGCGCGGCCCTGGCGATGCACTAGATCGCGCCCCGCCGCGTCCGATCGCTGGTTATCGGCAGCTTCATCCAAGCTTGCCTCTCCATCCGCCGATGGAAGGGGTATGTCGTCGATTGATCGTCGTTCCTCGCCCCGCCTGCCGCTCGTGAAGCCCGCGAAGATCTTCCTTCGCGGCACCTGGCGGTATCTCCCCGCAAAGACCCGCGACGTCTCGACGTCGGGCGCCCTGCTCGAGCTGTCCGAGGATCGCGACGTTCACGTGGGCGACACGGTCGATCTGGCGATCGCCGAGCGAGCCTCCGCGATTCTGCGGACGGACGAGTTCATCGCGGGCCGTATTGTCCGGATTTCACCGGGCCAACAGCCGGGTTCGATCACGGCGGCGGTGCACCTTTCCCGCCCGCCGGCCCACACGCTCTGACGCGAGCACCCGCCGCAACCCGGCACGTCCGGCGACGTACGATGTCGTGTGCTGTGGCAACCATCTCTTCCTGCTCGCTACCACGCGCTGAGCCCCGACGAACTCGCCGCGGCGATCACGACGCGGCGTGAGCAACTGGGCGCGTCCCTCTTCATCCTGGGGCACCACTACCAGACCGACGAGGTCATCCGCCATGCCGACGTGACCGGCGACAGCCTCAAGCTCAGCCAGATCGCCGCACGCGTCGCCGCCGAGCGACCGGTGAAGTGGGTCGTGTTCTGCGGCGTTCACTTCATGGCCGAGACCGCCGACATGCTCACGCCCGATCATGTCGACGTCATCCTGCCCGATCTCTCCGCCGGTTGCTCCATGGCGGACATGGCCCAGTACGACGACACCGTCGACGCTTGGGATGAGATCCATCGTGCTCTCGAGGGAACCCGATCAAGGGTCGTCCCCATCACCTACGTGAACAGTTCGGCGGCGATCAAGGCGTTTGTCGGGGCCCGCGGCGGCGCGTGCTGCACGAGCTCCAACGCGTCGCAAGTCTTCGCCTGGGCCCTCAAGGGTGGCGAGACACCAGCCGCTCCCGGCGAAGAGATCAAGGTGCTCTTCTTGCCGGACCAGCACCTCGGGCGCAACACCGCCGCTGCCGCCGGGATCGACGTGGCGACGCGCAGCTGCCTCTACGACCCGCGCCGTGCGCGAAAGGGCGAGTCTCTGGGCGGGGCAACGCCAGAGCAGGTCCGCGATGCTCGCGTGATTCTCTGGGCGGGGCACTGCTCGGTGCACAAGCTCTTTCGCCCGGAGCATTGCGACCAGATCCGCGCTCAGGACGCCGCAGAGGGCGGTGTGCCCCACACGATCCTCGTACACCCCGAGTGTTGCAAGGAGGTCGTTGACAAGGCCGATCTCCGCGGCTCGACCGAGTACATCATCCGCACGGTGCACGACGCGGCCCCGGGGTCCAGATTCGCCATCGGGACCGAGTTCAACCTCGTGGCGCGCCTGGCCAAGCAGGCCGCCGCACGCGGCGTCGCCGTGCGCATCCTCAGCGATTGTCAGTGTCTCTGCACCACGATGTACCGGATCGACCAGCCCCACCTGCTCTGGACGCTCGATCACCTCGCGGGCGCGCTGTCCAAGGACGGCTCGCCCAAAGTCGTCAACAAGGTCGCGGTCCATCCGGAGGTCCGGCGCGACGCGCTCCAGGCCGTCGATCGCATGCTCCGCCTCTCGACCCCCGCGTCGGTCGCGGCGATGAAGGTGGATTGACGCTCACGCCGCCAGGTCGATGTCATCCGCCCCGCCGTACGGGTCGCCCGGCTGCCCCCACTTGTTCTTGGGCAGGTGCCGGTGATGGATGTGAATGACCCGCGCGAGCTGTCTCCCGAACAGTTCGGCCATCAGCCGCAGCGGCGGCAGCAGAGGCTCGCGGAAGGGCGTGGTCGCCGCGCGGAACAGCAGGAACACCGCCAGGCATTCGCCTTCCTGCCAGCACGCGAATGCGATCACCGAGCAATCGTCGATCCAGTCCGCGGCATCGCCGAGTTCGTCGCGGACCGCCTCGGGCGTTGGCAAGTGCACCAACCCATCGAGCGATTCGAATCGCGGCGCCACCGCCGCGCACAGATGGTCCATCAGCGACTCGGCACCTTCCTTCGTGCGGTCGTAGTTCACGTACGCCCCGAGCGAGAAGTCGCCGTTGGCGCTGGGCAGGAAGACCGCCACGTTCGTCGGGCCCGTCCGCGTGAGCATCGCCTCGACACCCACCCGCAGGAGGCTTTCCAGGTCCAGTTCCTGCCGGATGGCGCTGTTGAACTCCGAGGCGAGGGACACCAGCGAGATCTGGTCGGCCAGCTCCTGGTATGCCCCGGTGAGGTTCGTGCACAGCGAAGAAATCTGCCGCGTCAGTTCGTGCCGCGCGACGCTCAGACCCTTGCACAGCTTGCGAAGGCGCTCGGCCCGGCGCTCGCGTTCATCCCAGCGTTGCCGGCTGGTGCTCGATCGGCCGGCCGCCGCCAGCACCCGCGTCGCGAGCTCGGCGGGGGGCGTCGCGGCGGGGGGCACGTCCCCCCCCCCCCCCCCCCTCCCCCCCCCCCCCCCCCCCCGCCGAGGGGGATTCCACACCCGACACCCACCCCCCCCCCCGCCCGCGC
>DDSG01000117.1:7193-7775 GCA_002343325.1 Phycisphaerales bacterium UBA2396
GCGGGCGTCGTCGCGGCGGGGATCACGTCCGCCACGCCCGACTGCATCGCGCCCACCGCGTCCTCGAGCGAAGGGTTATCCAGCATCAGCACCACACCCGTCCCGTGCGTCGCTGTGGAGATCTTGTGCGCGGCGGGGAACGCGAACTTGCTCCGCGACGTCGACCCGGCCTTGGCCGTGGGGCCGTCCATGACCACCACGTCGATCCGTGCCTCGCGGACAAGCTTCATCGCCTGCGTCTGGTCCAGTGCCTGCGAGCATTCGACCCCCGCCTGGGTCAGCGAACGAGCAATCTCCCGACGGGCCGACGCCTGCTCGATCAGGATCACCGCCCGCACGGGCTCGCGCCCGGGTTCGGTGGGTTCCGGCTTCGAGTTGGAGGGCTTTCGGCTCACGGGCGAATCATCTCTCCGAACCGGGGATGGCTCTCCTGCCTCCTCGGCACTCTTGGGTCGTCCTATGCCGCGCAACACTTCACACCCGCACGCGCGCCAGAGAAATCACCATCCGCCTTTCCCCGCACAGGCTCCCCATACGGACAACCGTCACAGCCCGCACCGCCTTCACCACCAGATCGGAAGA
>DDSG01000170.1:0-312 GCA_002343325.1 Phycisphaerales bacterium UBA2396
GCGGCGGCGGCGGTCGCCTCGCCCGTGACCTCCTCGACCTGGATCACGATCTGCGCCACGATCGCGTGCTTGTCCGTGATCAGCTTCATGTCGGCGACAGGCAGCTTGACCTCGGCGGACGTGATCGCGTGCCCGACATCGAGCTCGTTGATGTTGATTTCGATGTAGTCGGGCAGGTCCTTCACCGCGCACTCGACCTCGATCTCGTTGGTCGGGTGCATCAGGATCGCGCCGGCCTGCTTGAGGCCCTTGGCTTCACCCACGAGGTGGATCGGGACGCGCGAGCGAACGCGCTCGTTGAGGTCCACGCGG
>DDSG01000170.1:508-7847 GCA_002343325.1 Phycisphaerales bacterium UBA2396
ACGCGCTCGTTGAGGTCCACGCGGGCAAAGTCGGCGTGAACCACGTTGGTCCCGAGGTAGTCGTACTGAAGGTCCTTGAGCAGGACCATCTGCATCTCGTCCTTGTTCCCCTGGCCGGGGAAGTCGAGGCGGAAGACCTTCTCGCCCTTGACGAAGTGCGACACGGCCTCCTTGTGGTTGAGGAGGATCGGGCTCGGCGCTGCGCCGTGGCCGTAGACGATCGCGGGGAGATTGCCCTGCTTGCGGACGCGCTGGCAGTAGCGTGAACCGAGCTTCTCTCGGGGCTGGGCCTGAAGAACCGGGGACTTCTCGTGCATGACTGACTCCTGCTTGGTGGCTTGGGGGCTCAATCGCCCCGGGCCGGGTGACTGACTTACCTCTTGACTCCGGCTGTCTTGTGGAACAGGGCGGAGATCGACTCGTTTCTGTGGATTCGCCGGATCGCTTCGCCGAGCAGCGGACCGACGCACAACTCAACGACCTTGTCTCGGATCGGGGCGACGCGGTCGCCCAGCGGGACCGAGTTGGTCACGACGATCTTGCTGATGGGCGAGCGGGCCAGACGCTCCATCGCCGGGTGGACGAGCACGGCGTGGGTGGCGGCGGCGATGACGTCCTTCGCGCCGCGGTCCTTGACCAGGCGGGCCGCCTCGCACACGGTGCCCGCCGTCGAGATCATGTCATCGAACATGAGCACCGTCTTGCCCTCGACGTCGCCGATCAGGTTGCCCGTCGTGACGTCCGAGCCGCTGAGACGGCGCTTGTTGATGATCGCCAGATCCGCGCCCAGCAGGTTCGCGAAGCTCTCGGCGACCTTCACGTTCCCCACGTCCGGGCTCACGAGGCACAGGTCGCCCAGCGACTTGCGGATGCTGTTGAAATACTCGTAGAACACCGGCGTCGCGGTGAGGTGATCGAAGGGCAGATCGAAGAACCCCTGGATCTGCGCGGCGTGCAGGTCGATCGCCATCACGCGGTTCGCGCCCGCCGCCGTGACGAGGTTCGCCACCAGCTTGGCCGTGATCGGGACGCGCCCCTCGTCCTTGCGGTCCTGGCGGCCGTAGCCGAAGTACGGCATCACGACGGTCACCCGGTCGGCGCTCGCGCGGCGGAGACAGTCGATGAAGATCAGCAGCTCCATGATGTTCTCGTTGACGGGCGCGCCCGTCGAGAGCACCACGAAGCAGTCGCGGCCGCGAACGTCCTCTTCCAGCTTGACGAGAATCTCCCCGTCGGGGAAGACGTTCGTCTTGGCGACGCCCACGGGCATCATCAGGTGCGTGCAGACGCGGTCGGTCAGCGCCCGGCTGTGACGCCCGGCGAAGATCTTCATGTCGTGGGTGTCGTACCCGTCGCCCATCCACCGTTCCACGCGCGAACGGAAGACCCGATCGACGCGGTCGAGCTCCTCGGGCGTGTTGATGCTCAGGATGTCCTCGGGCGGCACCGCGTCGATGACCTCGACCGTGCGCCCGTCCTTGAGCAGCAGCTCGGGAACGTCCGTGAGGTAGTACTCGCCGCTCGCGGGGTTGCGCCCGACGCGTTCGAGCGCCCGGAAGAGGTCCGTGCCGCTGAAGCAGTAGTAGCTCGGATTGACCTCGCGGATCCTGCGTTGATCTTCGGTGGCGTTCTTGTGCTCGACGATGCAGCGGAAGCGGCCTTCCTGATCGCGAATGATGCGGCCGTAGCCGGTCGGATCCTCGATCACGCTGGTCGCGAGCGATGCGGCGGCGCGCGACTGGCGGTGCCGCGTCAGCAGCGTGCGGAGCGTCTTGGGGCGGATCAGCGGGCCGTCGCCCGCCAGAACGATCACCTCGCCCTCGCAGCCTCTGAGCAGAGGAGCGGCGGACATGACGGCGTGCCCGGTCCCGTGCTGCTCGGTCTGCACGGCGAACTCGACATCAAAGCCCGCGAGCGCCTCGCGGACCTTTTCCTGCATGTACCCCACCACCACGATGATGCGCCCGCACCCGGCGGCGCGGCAGGCGTCCACCACGGCGCAGATCATCGGACGCCCGCCCACCGGGTGAACCACCTTGGGCAGGTCGGACTTCATCCGCGTGCCCTTCCCGGCGGCGAGGATCACGGCAGTTGGACGTGTCAGCTCGTGGTGCATGGTGCGTGAAACTCCGAGAAAGCGCCCGGAGGAAAGACTGGGCGACCTGGATTCGAACCAGGACAAACAGAACCAAAATCTGCTGTGCTGCCGTTACACCATCGCCCAACGATGGTTGTGATTCTCCGCCCTCAGTCGTGCCGACACTCGGCACCAACGACACAAGCCCGCTGCGGCTCGCGTCAGCCCCGGAGGGGGCGAGAGACGGTTGCCGCGGCATTGAGGTCGGCCCGGGAACGTCCCGTCCGACCCGAAGCTGGACCCGCCACCAGCCGCGCTGGGCGAGCCCCTGCCCGCGCCTCGTCCCGGCTCACACGCCGGGCCTCCGTCGCGGTCGGCTCCGAAAGACACCTCATCGTAGGTGCTCCACCACCATGGTCAATCCCGACGACCCGACCCTGACCGACCCCGGCGAGACGACCTTATCCAGGGGGTTCGAAGCTCCCTTTCTCGTGTCAAGGACTTCCGCGAGAGGAGTCCCTACCATCGCGTCTGGCGCACGGTCGGCCTCGAATCCTTCGGGTCGGCCTTTCGCGAGGGTGTAGCTCAGTCGGTAGAGCAGCGGCCTTTTAAGCCGCGGGTCCAGGGTTCGAGTCCCTGCGCCCTCATTCGCGAGCTGTGGTTTCCGGGGACACGGACGCCCCAAAGCCCTTCGCAAGTGTGTGATCGGGAGGAGCGGGATTCTGCGGTCGGACACCTTGGTGATACATGCGGCGTGGGCAGGTCACGAGCTGTTCCTCTGGGCGGAGGACGGGCGTGCCGAGGTCGCCTCTTTCCGTCAAGCGGACGTCCATCCGTTTGCCGCCGACCCGGACGCGATGCTCCCGCTGGTCCCCGGGGCGATCACAGCACGACGATCTCGGGCGACGCTGATGCTCCCCTCTCGGGACGGGCGCCCCTCGGGCAGCCCTACGCTGGCGCACCTGCGGGGCGTGCCGGATTCGGCCGAGCCGGGCACCCCCTCGCCCTGGGTGGTCGACGGGCTCTCGACGCCTGCGATCACCGCTCCCGAACTGCTCGAGCATCTGCTGGATCTGGTGTCGACCCCCGGCCACGAGCATCTGGCGCTGGGCGATAGCGTGGCGTTCTTCGCCGCCGTGTCGCGTGTAGCGCTCTCGATGCTGGCCGAGCAGCGGTTCGTGCCCGTGGTCCGTCAGGGCTCGGACGGGAACGCGACGGCCGGGTGGCAGCCTTGGCTCTCGGACGAGAAGGCCGCCGAACGCGTGGCGATGCTCGTCGCGGCGATGCCGGGCTCGGCGCGGGCGGCGTCGGACTCGCTCGGGCACGACGCCTGGGCGATCGTCGAGGACGTCTTGTGCCGCGTGACGGACGCCTGGGCCCGCCGCGCGTTGATCGGCGAGAGCTTTTTCGACGCCGTCGCAGACAAGGACCCCTCGCGTGACCAGCCTGTGGCGATGCTGCGCGGGCTTCTGGGGGAGTCGGAAGCCGTCGAGGGCACACCCGCCGCCCGACAGGAAACCGCCCGCCGAATCCGTCAGTGGCTCAGCGTGCTGGAAGATCGCGGCGCGAGCAGCGCGTGGCGTCTGCTCCTGCGCCTCAGCGAGCCGCCCATGCCGGACCCGGCAAGCGGAGCCCGCTCGGCCGCGAACGCCGACGACGCGATGTGGCCGCTCAGCTTCCACCTGCAGAGCGTCGAGGTGCCCACGCTGATCGTCGACGCCGCGGACGTCTGGGGGCTTCCGGGCGACTCGCTGACGGTCTCCGGGCGACGGATCGATCAGCCGCAGGAACTGCTGCTGGGCGAGCTCGGCCGCGCAAGCCGGATGTACAAGCGCCTCGAGAAGGCGCTCGACGATTCCGAGCCTGTGGATCTCCCGCTCAACACCAAGCAGGCCTACGAGTTCCTTCGCGAGGTGGGACCGATCCTGAAGGAACAGGGCTTCGCCGTGCAAAGCCCGGACTGGTGGGACAGCCCGCTGTCTCGCCTTGGTGCACGCCTGAAGATCGAGAGCGACGAGACGGAGCCGGGCTCGGCTCCCGGGGGCGCGACGGGCTCTGGCGCGAGGCCCAGCCAGCTCGGGCTCGGTGCGCTGGTCAAGTACCGGTGGGAGATCGCCCTGGGCGAGACCACGCTCACGCTCGAAGAGTTTGAGCAGCTCGCGAAGAAGAACTCGCCGCTCGTCCGCGTCAACGGGCGATGGGTCGAGATCCGTCCGGAGGACGTGCAGGCGGCGATCCGCTTCATGCACGAGAACACCAGCGGTCAGATGACGGTGGGCGAGGCGCTCCGCGTGGCGTACGCGTCGGACGTGAGGGACACGGGGATTCCCGTGCTCGGGCTCGAAGCGACCGGGTGGGTCGCGAGCCTGATGAACGCCGAGGCCGCCTACAAGACGCTCACCCCCGTCGAAGCGCCGGCGAAGTTCCATGGGACGCTCCGCCCGTATCAGTTGCGAGGCCTGTCGTGGCTGGCGTTCCTGGAGCGCATGGGCCTGTCGATGTGCCTGGCCGACGACATGGGACTGGGCAAGACGGTGCAGTTGCTCGCGCTGCTGTCGCTGGAGCGTGAGCGAGCGCGGGCCGAGGCGGGGCTGCCCCCGGACGCCCCCGCGCCGATCAAGCCCACGCTGCTGGTGGTCCCGATGTCGGTGGTGGGCAACTGGATCCACGAGACGCAGCGCTTCTGCCCGGATCTGCGTGTGCTGGTGCACCACGGGGCCGAGCGGCTGCTGGGCGAGACGTTCCTTGCTCGCGCGGCGGACAGCGATCTGGTCATCACGACCTACACGCTCGCGCACCGCGACCGCGAGCTGATCCAGCAGGCCGAGTGGGGCCGGATCGTGCTCGACGAGGCGCAGTACATCAAGAACCCGGTCGCCAAACAAAGCCAGGCCGTCCGCAACATCCGTTCCGAGAAGCGCGTCGCCCTGACCGGCACGCCGGTCGAGAACCGCCTGAGCGAGCTCTGGTCGATCATGGACTTCCTCAACCCGGGGTACCTCGGCTCGGCGGGCGGGTTCCGCACGCGGTTCGCCGTCCCGGTCGAACGATACAAGGACCGCGCCCGGGCCGAGCAGCTCAAGGGGCTTGTCCGCCCGTTCATTCTTCGCCGACTCAAGAGCGACCCGACCGTGGTCGCCGATCTGCCCGCGAAGGTCGAGACGCGCGAGTTCGCCCCGCTGACGCCCGAACAGGCAGAGCTGTACGAGACCTGTGTCCGGCGCATGCTCTCAGAGGTCGAGAACTCCGAGGGGATCCAGCGTCGCGGGATGGTGCTCGCGGGGCTCATCCGCCTCAAGCAGATCTGCAACCACCCGAGCCAGCTCCTCAAGGACTGGACGAGCGACTCGGGAAAGCCGCCCGTCCCCGGGCGTTCCGGCAAATGCATCCGGCTGCTGGAGATTCTCGAGGAGATGCTCGCCGAGGGGGACCAGGCGCTCATCTTCACGCAATTCCGCCAGATGGGCGGGATCCTCGCGGCGATGATCCGGCACCACCTCCAGCGAGAGGTGCTGTTCCTGCACGGCGGCACGCCGCAGGCCCAGCGCGTCCAGATCGTCGAGCAGTTCCAGCGGGCCGACGGCCGCTCGCCCATCATGATCATCAGCCTCAAGGCGGGCGGCGTGGGCCTGAACCTCACGGCGGCAACGCACGTCTTCCACTTTGATCGGTGGTGGAACCCCGCGGTCGAGAACCAGGCCACCGACCGCGCCTACCGCATCGGGCAGACGCGGACGGTGCAGGTTCACAAGTTCGTGGTCAAGGGCACGCTCGAAGAACGCATCGACCAGATGATCGAGCAGAAGACCGAACTGGCGGAAAAGATCATCGGGTCTGGCGAGTCGTGGCTGACCGAGCTCGATACGACCCAGCTCCGGGACCTGCTCACCCTGCGCAACGACGCGATCGTGGACGAGGCCTGACCCATGTCCAACTTCAACCCCAACTTCACCCGCCGAGAAACGCCGCCGAGGCTTCATCCCCGCAAGGTCCGCGGCGGGATCCGCCTCCCGACGCCCGAGGAAGGCGTGTCGCCGTGGGACGGGTCATGGGCCGCCCAGCGCTGGGTCCGCTTCATCGAGGAGCACGCCGACGGGCAGAACCTCAAGGAAGGGCTCGAGTACGCCCGCCTCGGTCAGACCAAGACCCTCGCGGTTGACCCGGGGCTCATCACCGCGGTGGTGCAGGGGCGTGCCGACCGGGCCTACGCCTGCAAGATCAGCGTGCCCACCTACACCGACGAGCAGTGGCTCGTGGTGCTCAAGGCGATTTCCGAGGGATCCGCCTACAGCGCCAAGATTTTCGCCAACGAGCTTCCGGCAAGCATCGAGGAGGTCTTTATCCCCGCCGGGCTCAAGCTCTTCCCGACCGAACCTTCCGAACTCTCGGCCCAGTGCACTTGCCGCCGCAGTTGGCAGACCACGCCCGCCCCCGGGACGCCCGCCGCCCCGGCGCAGCCGCAGACCTTCCGCTGGTGCAAGCACGCGCTCTGCGCCGCGTACCTCGTCGCCGACCGTCTGATCAACGATCCGTTCCTCATGTTCCGCCTCCGCGGGCTTCCGGCGTCCGAGCTGGTCGATCGCCTGCGTCACCTCCGCACCGCGGGCACGGGCGGGGCCGGGCTGTACGTCGGGCGCGTTCCGGGCGTGAGCGACGGCGAGCGCCCGGACCTGCTGCAGAGCGTGCCTCGCTTCTGGGAAGCGGGCCCGGAACTCGCCGAGCTCGACACGCGCATCCTTCCCCCGCCGCTGATCCACCCGCTGCTGCGTCGCCTGGGCGCGAGCCCCTTCACCAACTCGACCTTCCCGCTGGTGGGGCTGCTCGCCTCGTGCTACGACACGATCAGCCAGGACGTCGTCCGCCGCAGCGGCTCGATCGCCACGCCCGACGAGCCCGCGCCGGCGGACACCGAAGCCGACGATGACGACGACGCGCAGTAAATCGGCGGGCGTCCCCGGGTTCGCCGGGTCCGCCCGCCGTGCGTGGTTCGTCCGACCGGCCGCTCGGCCTGTTCAGTCGACGTTGAGATTCGAGACCCACTGCGCGAAGGCCTGGTTGAGCGAATCGATCTGCTCGCGGAGGACCTTCGCCTGCGAAGCGAGCTCCTTGAGACGAGTTTCCTGATCCGTGAACTGCTTGATGTAGCCGCGGTAGAGGTCCGTGTCCCGCTCGATGGTCTTCATGTTCTCGCGAACGCGGGCCTGATCCTTGTCGATCTCGGCACGCTCGCGGGCGACAAGGATAGATCGGAAGAGAACACGT
>DDSG01000170.1:8045-8297 GCA_002343325.1 Phycisphaerales bacterium UBA2396
TGCCGCTGACGTTCGGCGATCTCCGAGCGCTTCTTCTGCCCCTCGCGGAAGGCGTCGACCACCGCCTTGCTCGCCTTGCCCTGCGTCTGGTACGCCAGCATGGTCGGCAGGTCGATGTCCGTCAGCCCGATCTGCTGGCTGAAGGTCTGCTCCTGCACGACCTTGAGCGACTCGCTCTTGCCCGCGCCCAGCGCGACCTCGAAGCGGTACAGCCCGCCCGCTTCTTCGCTGGGCTTGCCTTCCTTGAGCTCG
>DDSG01000170.1:8601-8727 GCA_002343325.1 Phycisphaerales bacterium UBA2396
GCGGGCCAGGCTTGTCTGCTCGATCAGCCCGTTCACGATGCGGAGCTTCCGCACGTCGCCCGAGGATTGATCGTCCGCCGACACGCTCACGTCCAGGTCGATCGCGTACGCGAGCAGCCGCTTCTC
>DDSG01000170.1:9126-9391 GCA_002343325.1 Phycisphaerales bacterium UBA2396
CCCGCCGACGCCCTGGTTGATGATCGGCAGCATCGCCGACCGCTGCCTGGCGATGGTCACCGGGGTCGCCAGTTCATACTGGAAGACCTCACCGCTCTCGACGACCTGCGCCTGAGCGCGAGCCGAATAGTCGGCCATCGCGGCCGCGTCCTGCACGCCCATGAACACCATGTTCTCCGCCATGCCCCCGAGGTCCATCGCCGGCGCGGGCCCACCCCCGCCCGCTCCCCTCGCTCGCGCCGCCGCCGGTCGCCCGGTGGGTGCC
>DDSG01000054.1:0-146 GCA_002343325.1 Phycisphaerales bacterium UBA2396
TCTCGCCCGCGGACCTGATCGAACTGCTCGCCCGTTCTTCGCTCCCGACGCGCTTCGTGAGCGAGGGGGGCACCGTGCCCGACGGGCTCCACGCCACGTCGCCCGCGGATCTCGCCGAGCGACTCCTCGGCCGGATCCTCGACCCA
>DDSG01000054.1:295-7494 GCA_002343325.1 Phycisphaerales bacterium UBA2396
GGCTGGGGCGGGGGGGCGGGGGGGGGGGGCGCCCCCCCCCCCCCCCCCCCCCCCCCCCCCGCCCCCCGCGGATCTCGCCGAGCGCCTCCTCGGCCGGATCCTCGACCCATCCTCTGGCACGGACGTTGCGGAGCAGCCCGCCGCTCGCCCCCCGTCACGGGTCGGTCTGTAGCGATTGTCCGGGCGGGCCCGCCGCTCCAACGCCAGGTTTCTGCGTGCCCGGCTCAAGTCGCGTGCCGACCACGTCGATCCGATGACGCCGCCGTGCGCACGGGCCCCGCCCGGGGTGTGAGGCTGGTGGGGGTGGTGGTGGATGGTGGGGGGGAGCGGAAGACAGGAGCTGATCGGGGCGGCCCGGTCCGGAGGATCCCCCCATGGTTCAACCCGCAAACGTGATCGCCGGCATCTTCGGGCTGTCGGCGTTCCTGGTCGCCATCATCGCCGGAGTCGCCGCCGGCAATCCGGCGAGCGACATCCTGGTACCCGCGCTGGCCGCGATGATTGTTCTGTATCTGGTTGGTATGTGGGTCGGTGCCTCTGTCGAGCGGATCGCCACGGCGTACATCGAGGGGATGACGGTTCCTCCAAAGAAATCCACAATCGACTCGGTGGAAAACCCGGTACAGACCGCAGATTCTTCCGCTTCAACCGGGCAAAAGACCCCTGATGAGCACATTCGGTGAGCATGACGGGGGTAAAAGTTGTTATGAGTAGTGTGGGCGCATGGATCGCGCCTTCGGGAATGGATGTCCCGTGCGACTCGGCTTGGAGTGTTTGAGCCGGGCCGCGGCAGAGGTCAAGGAGAGGCCGAATGGCGACCACGAGGGTCGGTTCCCGCGCGATGCGCGGCGTCCGAAACATGCCGTCGAAGATCTCAGCGTCCGCAGCCGGGCGATGGGAGAAGGTGCCGATCCAGGATGTCTGGAAGCGCCTGCAGGAGTGCAAGCCGGACTCGCCCCAGCGCGAAGAGATACGCAACTACCTGCTCGAAAAGTTCCTCCCGCTTGTGCGCTACAACGCCGAGCGGATCCACACCCGCCTTCCCGATGAAGTGGACATCGAGGACCTGATGTCCGCCGGGGTGTTCGGGCTGATGGACGCGATCGACGCGTTCGACCTGGACCGCAAGGTGAAGTTCGAGACCTACTGCGCCCCGCGCATCCGCGGCGCGATCCTCGACGAGCTCCGCTCGATGGACTGGGTCCCGCGACTCGTCCGCCACCGCACCTCCAAGTTCGAGCAGGCACGCCAGCAGATCGAGATGTCCACCGGCGTCTCTCCGACCGACGATCAGGTCGCGATGCACCTGGGCCTGGCGGGCGAAGAGTTCGACAAGGTCAAGCGCGACAGCTTCGCCGTCAACACGCGGAGCCTCACCCAGCGCTGCTTCAGCAGCGACGGCAGCCGCGACGTCCGCGAGATCGACGTCATCAAGGACGACTCGCAGCACAACCCCTCCAGCGAAGTGCAGCGTCGCGACCTGAAGGACCTGATCACCAAGGGGCTCAGCCGGGCCGAACGGCTCATCGTCATCCTCTACTACTACGAAGGCATGACGATGAAGGAGATCGGCTCGACGCTCGACCTCTCCGAAAGCCGCGTCAGCCAGATGCACTCCTCGATCCTGCTCCGCCTCAAGGCGCAGATGCACCACCGGACGAAGGACCTCGAACCCGTCGAAGACTGAGTTCACCCACGGGCCCCCGGGACGCCGCCTCGGCCTCCATGGGGTTCGACGATCCCAACCGGCCCGGCTTGCTTCCAGCAGGCCGGGCCGCTTTGCTTCCCGCGGTGCACACGCCTGACCCCCATATCCCGCCCGGTCCGGTCTTCCTGGCATTGGGGGGCAATCTGGGCGACGTGGCCCGCTCGTTCCGCATCGCCCTCGACGCCTTGCCCGGGCTTGGGCTCGCGACGGTTCTCGGCGTCGCCCCCGCCTATCGCACCGCCCCGGTCGGCCCCGAGGACCAGCCCGACTACCTCAACAGCGTCGCCATGGTCAGCCCGAAGGTGCCCCCGGCGGCGCTGCTCGCCGGGCTTCACCAGGTCGAGCGAGAAGCGGGGCGGGACCGCGCGACCGAGCGGCGGTGGGGCCCCAGGCCGCTCGATCTGGACCTGTTGTCGTGGGGCTCGCTCGTCGAGCCGACGGGCCCGCCGCAACTCCCGCACCCGCGGCTGGCGTACCGGTTCTTCGTGCTCGTGCCCTGGGCCGATGTCGCCCCCGCGTACGTTGTTCCCGGGCACGGCGCGACCGTGGCGTCGCTGCTGGACGCGCTGCGTCGGCGAGATCCCACCGGGCTCGAGCTCGTCCGCCGGGCCTAGACAGCGACTCGATCAGGCGACGCCGACGGCGGCCGCGTCGCGGTCGCTGAGCATGCCCCCGTCGCCGCGTGCCCGCACGGTGCCGTCTCGCTTCCACGAGCGTTCGCA
Organism: Phycisphaerales bacterium UBA2396; assembly: GCA_002343325.1. Taxonomy (GTDB): domain Bacteria; phylum Planctomycetota; class Phycisphaerae; order Phycisphaerales; family UBA1924; genus UBA2396. Next base: position 2,726 of record DDSG01000054.1, read on the forward strand.
GCGGGGCTCCTGCCGCAGGTCCTTGACGGCGGCGGCGGAGGCGGTGCGATCGACCCAGACGCGGCTGACACCCAGCAGATCGGCCAGGTCGACCGCGTCAAACCGGGCGAGCGTGCCGTCGGCATCGGGGAGTGTGACGCCCATGTCGAGCGGGTTGTCGACGCCCAGACCCTTGCGGGCCTGTTCGATGGCAGCCATGCCGGCGGCGCGGGCCTTCATCACGGCGGCAAAGCCCGGGTCGCACGCCACGCCGAAGCCCGGCGTGCCGTTCGTCTCGATGAAGGTCTCCAGATGGACACAGGCGGCGGTGTCGCTGGGCTCGACCTTGCGCAGGGCGCGGAACGCTTCGTCGGCGGTGTGGCAGAGGATCGGGGCGAGCAAACGGCAGAGGCCGTCCGTCAGTTCCCAGAGCACCGTCTGCGTGCGCCTCCGGCGCGGGGCGTTCTTCGCGTCGCAGTACAGGCGGTCCTTGACGGCGGCGAGATACACCGCGCTCAGCGTGTCGTTGCAGAAGTCATAAAGCGACTGCTGCACCAGGCGGAAGTCGTACTCCGCGTACGCCCGGACGACCTTGGCCGACAGCGAGCCGAACTCAGAGAGAACCCACGCGTCGAGGCTTGTCGGGGGGATCGACGCGAGGTCGACGCAGTGGCCCGACCGGCCTTCGCAGCTCGCGGTAAAGTCGTCGAGGTTGCTCAGCATGAACCGCAGGGTGTTGCGGACCTTGCGGTAGCTCTCGCCGAAGTCGGCGAAGAAGCCCAGATCGGCCTTGATGTCGTTCTCGTAGGGCAGGCTCGCGACCCACCAGCGCATCACGTCCATCCCGAATTCGCCCACGAGGCTTTCAACCTCGTAGCGGGAGGCGTCGGGTCGGCTCTTGCTCAGCTTCTTCCCGTCCTTGTCGACGATGAACCCGTGCGTGAGCAGCGTCTTGAACGGGGGCACGCCCGTGACGGCAAGGCTCGGCAGAAGCGAGCTCTGGAACCAGCCGCGGTGCTGGTCCGAGCCTTCGAGGTACAGGTCCATCGGGAAGCCCAGCCCGCGCTCGCGCATGCAGGCGTTCCAGGTGCTGCCCGACTCGAACCAGACATCGACGATGTCGCCGCCCTTGCGGGCGTCCTTGAACGCGGCGAGCGTGAGGCCGCGCGGCGCGTCGGGGTCGCCCGAGGGGTCGTAGTACTTGAGTAGTTCCTCGGGGCCCGAGGTGAACCAGACGTCGGTGCCCTTCTCGCGGACGAGTTTCGCCACGGCCCGGACGGAGGCGGCGGTCATGAAGACCGAGCCGTCGGGCATGTGGAAGGCCGGGATGGGCATGCCCCAGGCACGCTGGCGGCTGATGCACCAGTCGGGTCGGCTTTCGAGCATGCCGCGCATGCGGTTTCGGCCCCATTCAGGGACGAACGCGATGTTCGCGCCTCCCTGCGGGGCGGTCTGGTGCAGCGCGAGATCGCGCAGGTTCTTGCCCCACTTGGGCATGACCTTGTCCACCGCGACGAACCACTGGTATGTGCAGCGGAAGATGACGGGGGTCTTGCTGCGCCAGTCGTGTGGGTAACTGTGCGTGAAGGTGTGGCTGTAGAAGAGATGCCCGGAGTTCTTGAGGTGCTGGGCGATCTCGGCGTTGGCGGTCCAGATGGACTTGCCGCGGAGCCATTCGGGGACGCTGTCGTCGTAGCTCCCGTTCTCGCGGACGGGGCAGTAGGGGGGCAGCCCGGTGGCCTGGCCGGTCTGGAAGTCCTCCGTGCCGTGCCCGGGTGCGGTGTGGACGAGCCCGGTGCCGTCTTCGAGCGTGACATAGTCGGCGGGGACGATGGACCAGAGCGTGTTGGCGGAGACCGCGCCCTGTGCAACAAAGGGGTGGCGATAGCGGAGCCCGACGAGCTTGTCGCCCGTGCAGGTGCCGAGCACCACGAACTGTTCGACCGTGTGCTCGCCCTTGGGCATCTTCATGACGCGAGCGACCGCGTCGGCGGCGACCACGGTGACGGCGCCGTCGGCCCAGACGCAGGCGTACTCGATCTTCGGATTGACCGCGATCGCCAGGTTCGCGGGCAGTGTCCACGGGGTCGTCGTCCAGATCATGAACGACGGACGAACCAGCGGGCGGGAGCCCGGCTTGGGCTCGCGGACCTTGCCCGACCCGTCGCCGTTCGGGGCGTCGTCCTCTTCGTCGTCCTCGGCGTCCTTGAGCCCGAAGGCGTCGTAGACCGCGTCCATGTCGGCGGCCTCAAAGTCGACGTACACCGACAGGTCCTCGCGATCCTGGTACTCAAGCTCGGCGTCGGCGAGCGCGGTCTCGTTGGCGACCGACCAGTGCACCGGCTTGAGCGCGCGGTACACCAGCCCCTGGGCGCACAGGTCCGCCAGCACCTCGAGCGTCGCGCCCTCGAACGACGGCTGCAGCGTGAGATATGGATGGTCGTAGTCGGCCAGCGTCAGCAGACGCTCCATCTGCCCGCGCTGCAGCTTGACGTACTTCTCGGCGTACGTCTGGCACTCGCGGCGGATGACCATCTTGCGCTGGTCTTCGGGCATCGCCATCACCTTGGCGAGCTTGCCCTTGTCCTGCATCTCGGTCATCACCTTGTGCTCGATGGGCAGGCCGTGACAATCCCACCCGGGGACGTATGGGCAGTCAAAGCCCATCATCGAACGCGAGCGGACGACGATGTCCTTGAGGCTCTTGTTGAGGAGGTGGCCCAGGTGGATGTTGCCGTTGGCGTACGGGGGGCCGTCGTGGAAGACGAACTTTCTGGTGCTGCCGGCGTGCTTCTCGCGCAGGCGGTCGTAGACCTTCATCGCCTGCCAGCGCTTGAGGCTTGCGGGCTCGTTCTGCACGAGGTTGGCCTTCATCGGGAAGGAGGTCTTGGGCAGGTTGAGGGTGTCGCGATAGCGGCTCTTCTCCTCCGTCGGCTTGCCCGCGGGGGCGGCATTCGGGGTGGCCTGATTCGGCGTCGTCGGGTTCGGCGTCGTGGGGTTCGGGGTGGTCATAGGGATGGATCGTGAATCCCGGCCGGGCGGGGCCCGGCGCGGTAGGTTTTGGGGTGGATTGATCGAGGCGGATCGTACGACGTGCGCACGCGATGCGCCGCGCGGGACCAAGGCCCCGGTCGGCGAACGTCAGAGGCCCCGCGACCGCGTGGGTCAGCGGGGCCGACGAATTCGGACGGATCCTGAGCCCGGCACAGCGGACACCGGCTTGGCGGGGTGAGTGGCCATCGGGCGGGATGGTAGGCCCATCAGGCGTGCTCGAAGATCGACTGGGTGCGCACGACGAGCCCCTGGGACGCGAACAGGTGGTAGACCTGCGCGTGGACCTCGCGGGTCGCCCGCTGGATGTCGATCATGCTCAGGCACGGGCCGGCGTCGTCGGACCACTGGTGGATGAGGGAACTGGTCTCGCGGCCGTGCTCCATGAGTTCTTCGTAAACCGAGGCGTAGACGTTCTCGGCGAGGGTCTCGGTCTGCACGCTGAGCATGTAGGTCACCCCCTGCTTGGGGAAGGTGTGCTCGAACTCGTGCTCGCCCGCGGCGAGGAAGGCCGAGAGCAGCCCGGCGGACGGGGAGTGGCGATCCTGATCGGTGACGAGCTCGCTGGCGCTGAGCCCCTTGTGCTCGTAGACCAGAGCGTGCGAGCCCGAGCCGAGCCAGGCCTCGAACTCGTAGGCGCCGTGCTTGACGACCCGCTTCGTGCGCACCGGGATCACCTCCGGGTGGAGCGAGCGATCGAAGAAGAGCACCTGATATGTCTGGAGGTTGTTTGGTTTGGTGGGCACGTTCATGGCGGTGCGTCTCTCCGCCAAGACCTCTCGGACCTTGGCGACTGCTCTCTCCGCTCTCGCCCCGATATCGGACAGCGGATCCCCCGCCGGCCGATACGTCCTGTGCGCGGCCCCGAGGCCGAGCAACCTTTCGGTGATCGGGGTCGTGCGGCTCCCTCGAAACAGAAGGAATCGCAGGACTCGATCTGGATTGCAGTATACAGGGTGGACCACCATATGTCCGGCATTCGACAACTCTTCCACAATCTGTTGGGCCGTTGTCGCGCCGGTGGACGCGTCGGGAGGCTTCTTCGTTCCTCTACGCTACCAACCGAACCCACAGACGCCAAGAAGTTTCTGAGTGTCTGGGCGGCACTTTCGACGCTCTCCGCCCGAGATCGGCGGGAGGTCCTTGTTTCGGCATTCCCGATGGCGGCGGCGGACGAGCTGCCCGAGGTGGCGCGGGCCCTGATGCTGGAGGTGGCGCGGGCGACCGACAGCCGACCGAACGCAGAGTCCCGGGCCTTCGTGGCCGATGCGTTGGCGATCCTCGTCGCTCGTTGGTCGTGGCTTCGGCCTGATGTTCGGGGGGTGGTTGGGCTCTTCGAGGGCGCATCGATCGATGCGGCGGTGGCGCGGGCGTGCGCGTCCGAGGACGCGAAGGACCGGGAGCATGCGCTGCTTGCGGCGCTGGAGCTCGGGAGGCCGGGGACAGCGACGCGCGCGGCGGAGATGCTGGCCGACCCTGAGCGAGGCGTGCGGACGGCGGCGGAGGGAGTGCTGCTGGGGCTGGTGCGGGGCGGATCGAAGGCTCTCGATGTGGATGACGCGCTGACGCTTGCGGTGCGCGGGTTCGGAACGCACCGGGCGGACGCGGTGATCGACGCGGCGCTGGAGCAGTTGGCGTCGGCGCGTGCGGAGCGTGGGGCTTTGAGTCCATCGACGCGTGCCCTGTGGGAGGCGATCACGGACACGACCGGGCCAGCATGGTCCGCGGCGGCGACAGGC
>DDSG01000126.1:0-9260 GCA_002343325.1 Phycisphaerales bacterium UBA2396
GGTGGCGGCGGCGGCGGCTGGGCGACCGCGCCGGAGTGGCCCGAGAGGGCGTGAAGGGTCGCGATCAGGGCGGCGAAGAGTGTCGAGCGCTTCATCGAACGGGAGTCTACCGGGGCGAAGGGGGCGGGGTTGAGGGGTTTGATGGGGCTGGCGAGGGAGTGGAGGGTTGCTCGTGGAGCCAGCCGTGGGCCTTGCCGTGCTCGACCATCTGCTCGGTGATCTGGCGGGCGGGGGACGAGCCGAAAATGGTGCCGTGATCGACGCCCGGGACGAGGGTGATGTAGCCGGGCCCGGTGCCGGTCGGATCGAGTTTCTGGAGGTCATCCCGGAGGGCTTGGACGGCCTGTTCGAGGAAGAAGTTGTCCTGCTCGCCGCAGAGGAGGCGTACAGATCGGCGGAAGATGGGGGAGTAGCGGGCGGGGTCGTCGCGGAGCAGGGCGGCGATGTCGTAGCGGCGGTAGGCGTTTGCAACGTCGGGGTCGAGGGCGCCGGTGATGGGGTCGAAGAGGGCGGCGGGGTTGCCGGCGGCATTGCGAGGGCCGAAGACGGCGAACCAGGAATCCCACTGCTGGGCGGAGGTGTTGTCGGGGCCGAGGATGTCCTCGCCGCGTGCTTCGCGTTCGATCGTCATGACGGGGCGATTCTGTCGGCGGTAGCTGACGATACGGCCATTCTCGATCGCGGCGGGGATGGCCTCGAGCCTGCGGGTGGTTTCGGGCTCGATCGGCCGGTACATGGAGGACTGGGCGAAGATGTCGACGAGCTGGAAGTGGCGGAAGTCGACAGGATCGGGGCTGGTGGACCAGCAGGCGCCGAAGACCTCTGGGTGCTGGGTGGCGAGCCAGAGGGTGCTCCACCCGCCGGAGGAGTGGCCGCGGAGGAGGCGTGCCTCGGGCTTGGGGATGAGGGGGAAGGCACGTTCAAGCGCGGGGATGAGTTCCTGGGTGAGGGCGCGGGCGCACGGGCCGTTGTTGTCGCTGTCGGCAAAGAGGGTGTGCCCGTTGGGGCCTTCGGGGTCGAGGACGATCCAGAAGGTGCTGCGGGCGAGGGCGGCGGCGGGAGCGGCGGGGTCTTGCGTTCGGCGGCGGCGAGAGGCGATTCCGGCGGCGGATTCGTGGTTGCCGCCAAAGCCCGGGACCTCATAGACGGCGGCGTAGGCTTTCGAGGGATCGAAGTCGGTCGGGAGGACGACCCCCGCGCGGAGTGTGACGGGCACGCCGCGGAAGCTGCTGAGCAGCTCGGAGCGGACGGAGAACCAGCGGACGCGGTCGTTGTCGGCGGGGGGCTTGGGGTCGGTGACGCGGTCGAGCGTGAGCTGCACGGCGGCGGTTTGGGACTCGGTGACAACCACCTTGACTTCGGCACCTGTGAAGAGGTTGCCCTTCTCGCGGCGCCAGGAGGAATCCGCACGCTGGGTGTCGAGTCGGGCCTGAACGCGGTAGGTGCCGGGTGGGAGCTTTGAGGGCGGAACGGAGATGGTGTCGGCGGTGTCCGGGAGCGCGATCACCGAGCCCGGTTCGACGTCGCGGACGTCGATGCCGAAGATGGGCTGCTCGCTTTCCCAGAAGGGGCCGTTGAGCGGCGGGGTGTCGTTGCCGAGCCCCGAGCCGTCGCGGATGAGGAGTACGACGAGCCTTCCCGAGACGGGCCGATCGGCGATGGCGGGGTCGATGCGCACGGCGATGGCGACGCCCGCGTGGGCCAGGGTGGAGAGGGAGAGGACGCACGCCGCGGGGAGGGATCGCATGCGTGATTGTTGGTGGGCGGAGAGAGACGGGCCGTCCGATCAGTGGGATTCGGCGGCGTGCCGTTCGAAGGCGGCGCGGCGGTAGGCCTCGTCAGCGCGGGTGTGGATGCGCTGAACGTCGGCCTCGGTCATAAAGCTTGGGCCGCCCGCGGGGAGGGTGCCGAGGAGAATACGGGCGGCCTTGACGGCCATGGCGGTGGTCTGTTCGACCTCGCGTGCGGTGGCGCCCAGGACGATCAGCCCGTGGTTTCGAAGGTAGATCTCCCGCGGGTAGGTGTGGTGGGCGAGCTGGAACCTCTCGAGCCCTTCGGCGATGACTCGCGCGAGGGGGACACCCGGGTCGGCGTAGGGGATGAGGAGGGGCTTGGGGCCGCAGAGCACGACCTGGTCCGGGAAGAGGCGTCCTTTGGCGAGGAGGTCGAAGTTGGCGGAGCAGGTGAGCGCGTTGACGGCGACGGGGTGCGTGTGCCCGACGAATCGGACGCCGGGGATGCGGAGACAGACCGCGTGCATGAGGGCCTCGGTGGAGGCGCGGGGGCCGGGCTCGACTGCGGCGCTGGCGAGCCAGGCGGAAACGTCGTCGTCGGAGGGCGTTGGGCCGTTGAGCATGTCGAGGACGCGCGATTCGCGGAGCCTGACGAAGTTGGCGGCGGAGGCGGTACGGAGTTCTGAACCAGAAGCCTTGACGTAGAAGGTGTCGTCACCGAGGCAGGCGGAGGTGTTTCCCTCGCCGATAATGGTGAGGTCGCGGGCGGGCTCGCCCAGACGGTTGGAGAGCGTGATCAGATCGCTGAGCACCGGGTTCACATCGGACTCCCATCCCAGACAAGTGCGTGGGAACAACGGACAAGGTCATCGTATCGGTCGGCGGCCTGATTCCACAGGGAGGAAGCGGAAGGGTCTGGGTCGATGCGTCGTGGCGGGGTGGTCTGGCGGACGATCTGTCGCAGGTGGGCATGATCGCGGAGGAGCCCAAGGCCCAGAGCCTGCATGAGGATGTTGCCGGCGGCGGTGGCTTCCTCCGGGCCGGCGAGGACGGGGACGCCGATCGCGTCGGCGGTCATGCGCGTGAGGAGCGAGTTTCGCGAACCGCCGCCGACGAGGTGGAGGCGATCGATCGATCGGCCGAGAACGCCTTCGAGGAGGCGCAGGGTGGCGCGGTAGGCAAGGGCGAGCGAGTCGAGGCAGGTGCGGGTGAACTCGCCGGGGGTGGTGGGGATGGGCTGGTTGGTCTGGCGGGCGAAGGCGGCGATCTTGGCGGGCATGTCGCCCGGGAGCGCGAAGGGCCCCCACTGCGGATCGACCAGGGTGCGAAAGGGGGGCTGATCCTGGGCGAGGCGTGTGAGCTCGGCGTAGTCGAAGTCGCGGCCGGCGGCGGCGAAGGCACGTCGGCACTCCTGCACGAGCCAGAGCCCGGCGATGTTCTTGAGGAAGCGAACGGTGCCGGCGAGCCCGAGTTCGTTGGTGAAGGGAACTCGGAAGGCGTCGTCGGACTGAACAGGGTGCGTCAGTTCGACACCCAGGAGAGACCAGGTGCCGCTGGAAAGAAAGGCCCAGGAGCCGCCGGGCTCGGCGGGGATGGCGGCAACGGCGCAGGCGGTGTCGTGCCCGGTGGGGCGGACGATGCGCACGCCTGTGGGAAGACCCAGGTCGTGGGCGATCCACGGGTGAAGCTCGCCGATGTCGGTGGCGGGTTCGCCGATGGCGGGGAACAGGGAAGCGGGAAGCCCGAGGCGTTGGATGAGGGAGGTTGCCCACTGGCCCGAGACGGGGTCGAGGAGCTGGCTCGTGGAGGCGATGGATCGCTCGGCGTGAAGGGGGCCGCCGAGCCAATGGTGGAAGAGGTCGGGCAGGAAGAGCAGCGTGCGGGCGGATTCGAGCAGACGTGGGGAGGCGTTGCGGAGGGCATCGAGCTGGAAGATGGTGTTGAGGGCCATCGTCTGGATGCCGGTGGCGGCGTAGATGTCTCGTTCGGGGATCGAGCCGAGAACCCGCTGCATCGCGGGGATGTTGGATTCGTCGCGGTAGCACCGGGGAAGAGCGAGCAGTTCGCCGCGCGGGCCAAGGAGGGCGAAGTCGACGCCCCAGGAATCGACGCCGACGCTGGCAAGCGTGAGCCCGGCGGCCCGGGCGTGCTCTGCGCCGCTTGCGATGCCGGTGAGGATCTCTCGCCAGAGCCCGGTGATGTCCCATCGGAGGCCTTCGGGGAGGCGGACGGGGCGGTGCGTGAAGCGGTGCACTTCGGCGGTCGAGAGGACGCCCGACTCGATGGAACCGAGGACGGCGCGGCCTGATTCGGCGCCGAGATCGAGGGCGAGATGGGCCGGTCGGGGCATGAGTGCTATCTCAGGAAGGCCTCGTGGAGCCCGCCGTCAACGTTGATCACCTGGCCGGTCGTGCGTGAGGCACGGTCGGAGACGAGGAAGTGGACGGCCTCGGCCTGATCGGCGGGGATGATGGGCGACTTGAGGAGCGTGCGCTCGGCGTAGAAGGCGGCGAGCTTGTCGCGGAGCGTCTCGGTGGAGTCGGCGTCGCTGTGCGGGATGTTGTACTTGGCGAGCGAGGCAAGCACCCGGTCGCGCGGGAACATCGTCGAACCCTCGACCACGGTCGCGGGGGCGACGGCGTTGACGCGGACCAGCGGGGCGAGCTCGATCGCCAATTCGCGGACGAGGTGGTTGGCGGCGGCCTTGCTGGTGTCGTAGGCGAGGCTGCCCTTCTTGGGGACCACGCCGTTCACGCTGGTGGTGAGGACGATCGAGGCGCGGAGGCCCTGGGACTTCAAGATGGCGGCGGCTTCCTCGGCGACGACGGCGGCGCCGCGAACGTTGACCTCGAACGTGGTGCGCCACTGGTCGTCGGTGACACGGCCGTTCGCGCCCGGAGCGATGTAGACGCCAGCAGTGACGACGATGCTATCGATGCCGCCGTAGGCGAGCAGGGCGTGCTTGAGGAGGGCGGCGACGGAGGCGCGGTCGGTGATGTCGGCGGCGCAGTGCGTGGCCTGGCCGCACCCGCTGACTCCGGACCCGGAAACGCCGATGCCCATGCCGTAAGTCTTGGTGAGTTCGGCGGCGGTCTGTTCGGCGGCGGCGGGGTCGCGGTCGGCGCAGACGATGTGGGCGCCGTCTCTGGCGAGACGATGGGCGGCGGTGCGCCCGATGCCGTTGCCCGCGCCGATGACGACGACAGCGTGGCGGGCGAGCTCCTTCTCGGGGGGCATGCGCTTGAGCTTGGCTTCCTCGAGGAGCCAGTACTCGATGTCGAAGGCTTCCTGCTGGGGGAGCGCGATGTAGCCCCCGACGGATTCGGCGCCGCGCATCACGTCGACGGCGCAGCAATAGAACTCGGCGGTGACGCGGCTTTCGCTCTTGGTCTTGCCCCAGGCGATCATGCCCAGACCCGGGATCAGCACCACGGTCGGGTTCGGGTCGCGCATCGCCGGGCTATCCGGGCGGCGGCATCGCTCGTAGTACGCGGCGTAGTCCTTGCGGTACTGGTCGAGGCCGGCGTCGATGGCCTTCTTGAGCGTGTCGATCGAGCCGGTGGCTGGATCCCACGGGACATAGAAGGGCTTGATCTTGGTGCGGAGGAAATGGTCGGGGCAGGAGGTGCCCAGTTCCGCCAGGCGCGGCGCGTCGGCGGAATTGACGAAGCGGAGGATTTCCGGGCGGTGTTCGATGGTACCGAAGAAACGGGCGCGGGTGGACACACGCCCGCGGAGCCAGGGGAGGAGTTCGGCGAGCATCGCCTCGCGTCGAGTGGGGTCGAGGTCGGGGTATCGAGAGCCGCCGAACGCACGGTCGCCGAGGTCCTTGGACTCGAGATAGCGAGCGGCCCGTTCGATGAGGTCGAGAGTGGTCTGGTAGCAGGCTTTGTCGGAGTCGGCCCAGTTCATCAGGCCGTGCTGACCCATGACGATGCCGCGGAGCGAGGGGTTGCGGGCGATCTGGTCGCGGATGGCGAGCCCGAGATCGAATCCGGGCCTCTGCCAATCGACCCACCCGACCTCGCCGCCCCAGATCTCGCGGGTGAGCGCCTTGCCGTCGCGGCTGGCGGCGATGGCGATGACGGCGTTGGGGTGCGTGTGATCGACATGGGCCGCGGGCACAAAGGCGTGGAGCGGGGTATCGATCGAGGGTGCGCAGGGATTCAGGTTGAAGGTGCAGTGCTGATACGCGCCGACCATCCGGTCTTCGATGGGGGTCTTGGGGCCTCGTGCCGGGTCGGCCTTCCACAGCGATTCAAGCCCGAGGACTCGCGGCAGGACGAGCGAAGCGAAGTTGGCCTTGGTCGCGGTGCGGAGGTCGCCGCCGGAGCCTTTGACCCACAGCACCGGCACGGATTCGCCGGTGATGGGATCGCGGTCGGCGAGCTTGGCTGAGGTGTTGCCGCCGCCGGTGTTGGTGATGCGCTGGTCGCTGCCGAGGAGGTTGGATCGGTAGATGAGCCGAGCGACAGGATCGAGGCGATCGGCGACGGCGTCGTCCCAGAGGAAGCGAACGTGACGATAGTGGTGTGTGCTTGTGGAACCGGGCATAGGCGTCCCTTGAATCGGACAATAAACAACGGTATCATGCCACACATACGGGGCGAATCAAGCAGAAACCCGCACGAAGCCGGAAAAACGGTCGTGCGGGCGGAAGACGGAGCGGCGGGCCATGGGACAACCATCGTCGGGCATGTTGGCGTCGGAACGGCACCGCGGGATTCTCGCCCGGCTCGCCTCGGCGGGGGGCGTGCGCGTCGCGCAGCTTGCTTCGGATCTGAACGTCACGCAGGAGACGATCCGGCGGGACCTCGAGCGGCTGGATGCGGAAGGGAAGCTCGTGCGGACGCACGGCGGGGCGATGGCCGTGGAGACGGATCGGCGTGAACTGCCGCTGGACGTCCGCGAGACGATCAACCTGGACAAGAAGCGTGCGATCGCTCGGCGGGCGGTTCGGGAGATCGTGCCGGGCGACGTGATCGCGCTGGATGCGAGCTCCACGGCGCGCGAGCTGGCTCGGATCATCCCGGATATCCCGGTGACGGTCGTGACCAACGCGTTGCCGGTGGCGTCGGCGCTGATCGACCGGCCGGCGGTGCGGGTGATCATGACGGGGGGGATCCTCGATCGTCCGAGCATGTCGCTGGTCGGGCCTTTGGCTGAGCAGTCGCTGGATCGGTTCCACATTCAGAAGCTGTTCCTGTCGTGCCGGGGGTTTGACGTGGCGCGCGGGCTGAGCGTGGCGGCGGACGAGCACGCTGGGATCAAGCGCCGGATGGTGGACCTTTCCGACGCGGTGTACCTGCTGGTGGACGGGGCGAAGATCGGCGTCCGGAGCGTCGAGTTCTTCGCGCCGGCGGAAGAGATCGACATGCTGATCACCGACGCGACGCTCGACGCCAAGTCCGAGGCGGATCTGCGTGGCAAGGGCGTCCGTATCGAGCGGGCGTGAGCGTGAAGATCGCGCTGTTCATCACGTGCCTGGCCGATGTCTTCTCGCCCAGGAGCGGGATCGCGATGACGCGGGTGCTGCGCCGTCTCGGGCATCAGGTCGACTTCCCGACGGATCAGACGTGCTGCGGGCAGCCCCTGCTGAACAACGGCTTTGCGAAGGACGCCGCTCGGGCGGCCCGGGCGATGTGCGGCGTGATGGAGGGGTACGACGCGGTCGTCACGGCGTCGGCAAGCTGTGCCTCGATGATCCGCGAGCACTACCCGAGGCTCGCAGCGGAGCACCCTGACATTCTGACCGAAGTGGCGGCTCGGCGGCTGGTCTCGCACACGTTTGAGTTCTGCGAGTTCATGCTCGGTCGCGGCGGGGTGCCGGCGGGATGTCGATGGGACGGCGTCGCGGCGGTGCATCGGTCGTGCCACGGGCGGGCGCTGGGGCTGACAGACGAGGCCGAACGCGTGCTGGGACGGGTGGAAGGGCTCCGGCTGGTGGGGCTGGCCAACTCGGAGCAGTGCTGCGGCTTCGGCGGAACGTTCTCGGTGAAGTACCCGGACTTGTCGGCCCCGATGGCGAGCGACAAGGTGTCGGCGCTGCGGGCGAGCGGGGCGAGGTGGCTCGTGACGGGCGACACGGGGTGCGCGATGAACATTCAAGGAGCGTGCCGACGTGCGGGCCTTGTGATCGGGGTGCGGAGCGTGCCGGAGATCATCGCGGAGGGCTTGGGACTTCTGCCGAGGGAGGGCGGGGCGTGAGCGCGGGGCACGAGATCCTGTTCCCGAGGCTGCCGTACGACATGGCGCCGCGCGTCGGGCGAGCCCGGGGCGACATCTCACTGCAGCAATTTGTGCATCAGGCGACCCGATCGAAGGATGCGGGGCGGCGCGGGGCGATGCAGGAGGCGTTCGGCGAACGCGCGGACGATCTCCGCAGGCTTGCGGGTGAGATCAAACAGCACACGCTGGATCACCTCGACCACTATCTGGGGCTGTGGATCGAACGGGCACGGGCGGCGGGCACGACGGTGCACGTCGCCGAGACAGCGGAAGAGGCGAACGAGATCTGTCTGGCGATCGCGAAGCGAGCTGGATGCACGACCTGCGTCAAGAGCAAGTCGATGGTGACGGAGGAGACGGGGCTGCTGGCGAAACTGGCGGCGGCGGGGATCCCGACGCTCGAGACGGACCTTGGCGAGTTCATTGTGCAACTGGACGGGGACGCCCCGAGCCACATCGTGACGCCGATGATCCACAAGGATCGGCGGAGCGTGGCGCGGGCGTTCGTGCGGGAGTTGTCGGCGGCGTACACGGAGGATCCGCGGGCGCTCACGATGATCGCGCGAGAGCACATGCGTACGTCGTTCCACAGGGCCGATCTCGGCGTGACGGGGGCGAACTTTCTGTTGGCGGAGTCGGGCGGGCTGGTGCTGTGCACGAACGAAGGGAACGCCGACCTGACTGTGGCGTGCCCGCGGGTGCACGTGGCGATGGTCGGGATCGAGAAGGTGATCCCGAGCGTGCGGGAACTGCCGCTGTTTCTGAAACTGCTCGCGCGGAGCGCAACGGCCCAGCCCATCACGGTGTACACGACGGTGCTGACGGGGGGGCGGCGCGAAGGTGAAGACGGCCCCGAGGAGTCGCACGTGATCCTCGTGGATGCTGGGCGGACGAAACTCCTGCGCGAAGAGGCGAGAGAACTGCTCCGATGCATCCGGTGCGGGGCGTGCCTCAACGCGTGCCCGGTCTATCGCAAGGCGGGCGGAGGGCACGCCTACGGCGCGGTGTATTCGGGGCCGATCGGCGCGGTGCTGACGCCCGAGCTGCGGGGGCTGATGAACTACCCGGACCTGCCCCACGCCAGCAGCCTGTGCGGGGCGTGCTTCGAGGCGTGCCCGGTGGCGATCGACATCCCCCACCACCTGCTGCGACTGCGATCCGCGCTGGTCGCGAGCGGGGCACCAACATTGCGCGAACGGGCGGTGGAGGTCGGCGCCGAGGCGGTCGACATCGACCACGCGGCTGTAGTGCGTGAGGTACATCGCCTGCGGTCGCATCGCCAGCATGCGGTCGATCGAG
>DDSG01000126.1:9390-9709 GCA_002343325.1 Phycisphaerales bacterium UBA2396
CCAACATTGCGCGAACGGGCGGTGATGCGGCTGTGGGGATGGGCGCTCCGGTCGCCCGCGCGTTATCGCGTGATGGCCCGAGTTGCCGCGTGGGTCTTGCGGCGGCTGGCGGATGCACGCGACGAGAACGGCGGGCTGTGGTTCCGCGAGGCGCCGGGGCCAGCCGGGGGATGGACGCGGGACCGCGATCTGCCGGCTCCGGCGGAGCGGAGCTTCAGGGAGTTGTGGGCGCAGGAGGAATCGCGGTGAACGACCCGGCCGCCCGATTGCTGGCTCGGATTCGCGCGGAGCTCGGCCGCGGCGATGGCGCAGCAGATCG
>DDSG01000012.1:0-255 GCA_002343325.1 Phycisphaerales bacterium UBA2396
GCGATCGGCCGAGCCGGCGCCCTCACCGGCGGGCTGGCCGCCGTCGGCCTGAGCGCCCTGCTTGGCGAGCTCGCGCTCCTGGAAGCCGTCGGCCACGGCGAGGCAGAGCTCGCGAACAACGACGTCGATCGAACGCATCGAGTCGTCGTTGCCCGGGATGGCGATGTCGGCCATCTCGGGGTTGCCGTCGGTGTCGATGAGGCAGATCGTGGGGATGCCCAGCTTGCGGGCTTCCTGCAGGGCGGTGCCCTCGTG
>DDSG01000012.1:476-683 GCA_002343325.1 Phycisphaerales bacterium UBA2396
CTCGTGGCGGACGTCGATGACGACGAGCACGCCCGGGAGCTTGTCCATCCGGCGGATGCCTTCAAGGTTCCGCTTGATCTTCATCATCTCGCGGCGGAGCTGGCTTTCCATCTTCTTCGAGTAGGACGCGAAGTTGTCGTTCTGCTCGATCGCCTCGAGCTCCTCAAGACGCTTCAGACGAGCGCGGATCGTGCGGAAGTTGGTGAG
>DDSG01000012.1:806-19494 GCA_002343325.1 Phycisphaerales bacterium UBA2396
TTGGAGTAGCTGGCGAAGTTGTCGTTCTGCTCGATGGTCTCGAGCTCCTCGAGGCGGCGGAGGCGCTGGCGGATGGTGCGGAAGTTGGTGAGCGTGCCGCCCAGCCAACGCTCCGTCACGTAGTGCATCTTGACGTCGGGCACGCGGGTTTCGAGGACGTTCTTCGCCTGACGCTTGGTCCCGACAAAGCAGACGTCCTTCCCGCCGGCGACCGTCTTGGCGATGAACTTCTTCGCCAGAAGGAGGCCCTTGAGGGTCTCCTTGATGTCGATGATGTGGATCCCGTTGCGCTTCCCGTAGATGTACGGGCCCATGCGCGGGTTCCAGTTGCTGGCGCGCTGGCCGAAGTGAATGCCGGCCTCGATGAGATCCTGAACGAGTTGATTCGCCATGAGAAACACCTTTCGAGCAGCGACACCGGCGGGTCGGGCTGTCCGTGCGATCCGGAGGGATCGACACCGGCCCCGCACCAAGGGCGCTTCAGGGGGACCACCCGAATCATTCGGGTTGGTTCCGAATGGACGAGGGAACAGAGCGAAAGCGACACCCATGCCGCCTCTCGCGACCGGACGAACAGCCTGATCCGGTCGGGCCATCTTAGGCCCGAAGCCCACCGCCGACCATCGGCTGATCGAGCCGTCGGGCTGAGTGAAGCCCTCACAAGACCATGACGGATTCGAAACGCCCGCGCGGTACGCTGATGCCCCTGTCCGGAGACCGATCATGCACAGCCGACGTGACTTTGTCCGATTCGCATCACTCTTTTCGGGTGGAATCCTTGGGCTTGGGTCGGCTTCGGCCGGGTGGGCGTCGCTGGCGGAGAGTGTGCAACGGGCGGCGTCGATTCCGCCTGAACCGGGGTCAACGTTTCTCGACGCCGAGCACATTGTGATCCTGATGCAGGAGAACCGCTCGTTCGACCACTGCTTCGGGATGCTTCGAGGCGTGCGCGGGTTTTCTGACCCGCGTGCCATGAGGTTGGCGGACGATCGACCGGTGTGGATTCAGCGAGATCCGCGTGGCGGGACGTTCGGCCCGTTCCACACCGACATGACGGGCACTCGGACGACGTGGATGGGTTCGCTGCCCCACAGTTGGACGGACCAGGTTGATGCCGCGGCGGGCGGGCTGCACGATCAGTGGCTTGAGGCGAAACGTCCGGGGAATCGGCGGTACGCGGATCTGCCGCTGACGATGGGTTACTACGACCGGGCGGATCTGCCGTTCTACTACGCGCTGGCGGACGCCTTTACGGTGTGCGATCACAATTTCTGTTCGTCGCTGACGGGGACCACGCCCAACCGGCTGTATCTGTGGTCGGGCACCTGCCGCGACCCGCGAGAGAGCGGGGCGAAGGCGCGGGTGCTCAATTCCGACACGGATGAGAGGCGCGAGGCCTCGTGGACGACGCTGCCCGAGCGGCTCGAGGACGCGGGCGTGTCATGGAAGATCTACCAGAACGAACTGAACATCGCGACGGGGCTTGAGGGCGAGCACGACGCGTGGCTGGCCAATTTCTCCGACAATCCCATCGAGTGGTTCTCGCAGTTCAACGTGCGTTTCTCGGCGGCCAGGCGGGCGTACGTGGCGGAGCGAATCCGCGAGATTCCCGGGGAGATCGAGGCGTTGGAACGGGCGACGCACGACACCCAGGAGCAAAGACAGAAGGCGGAGAAGCGCCGGGCGGACCTTGTCCGACAGTTGCCAGAACTGCGCGAGGAGGCGGCGCGGTACACGCAGGAGGCCTGGGAGAAGCTGCCTGCCCGTCAGCGGAGCCTGCACGAGCGGGCGTTCTCGACCAACGCGGGGGATGCGGCGTACCGAGAGCTGGCGGAGCACCGGTATGAGTCGGCCTCGGGCGAGCGGCGGATGACGGTGCCCAAGGGTGACACGCTGCACGAGTTTCGGCGGGACGTGGCGTCGGGGCGGCTGCCGGCGGTGTCGTGGCTTGTGCCGCCCGAGCGATTCAGCGACCATCCGAGCTCGCCGTGGTACGGGGCGTGGTATCTCGCGGAGGTGATCCGGATTCTGACGGAGAACCCGGAGGTGTGGCGGAGGACGATTTTCGTCCTGACGTACGACGAGAACGACGGGTACTTCGACCATGTGCCGCCGTTCCTCGCGCCGGATCCTCGGGACCCGTCGACGGGGCGTGTGTCGGCGGGGATCGACGCGACGCCGGAGTTCGTGACGCTTGCCGAGGAGTCTCACAAGAAGCCCGAGGATCGGCGGCAGAGCTCGATCGGGCTTGGGTTCCGGGTGCCGATGATCGTGGCGTCGCCGTGGTCTCGCGGGGGCGCGGTGTGTTCGCAGGTGTTCGATCACACGTCGGTGGTGCGGTTGATCGAGCGGGTGATCTCGGCGAGGCTCGGAAGGTCGTTCCGCGAGACGAACATCACCTCGTGGCGTCGTGCGGTGTGCGGCGACATGAGTTCGGTGTTCCGAGCGGCTGACGATTCGGTGGGCGAGTTGCCCTTTGCGTCGCGAGAGGCGGTGCTGGAACGGATCCACCGGGCGAGGGACGGCGCGATGCCCGAGGCAACGCCTGTGAGCGAAGAAGTTCTCGCCGAGGCCAGGGCCGGGCGTGCGACAGGAGCTCCGACGCAGGAAAGGGGCACAAGGCCGGCGTGCCCGCTGCCTTATGAGCTGACGGCGGATGCGGCCACGAGCGGGAGCGGCGTGTCCATCTCGATGTCGGCCGCGATGTCCCGGTTCGGACCGGCATCAGCGGGAAGCGGGTTCGTGGTGCATGCCTACGGCGTGCGCGGTGCTGGTCGCGACGGGATGGCGGCGAGGCACTACGCGGTGGCCGCGGGCGAGTCGGTCGCCGATGAGTGGCCTCTGTCGATGTTCGAGGGCGGGGTGGTGGATCTCGTGGTGCGGGGGCCGAACGGCTTTGTGCGTGAATATCGCGGGAAGCCCGCGGATGCGACGGTCGAGGTGGGCTTCCGTGAGGAGGTGACGGGCGCGGGGGCGGAGCTGCTGGTGCAGGTGCGCCATCGAGGGTCGGCGAAGGTGAGCGTGAAGGTGTCGGATGTGTCGTACGGCGGCGGATCGCAGAGCGCGGCGGTGGAGCCGGGCGACACCGCGGTGATGCGGTTGAGAACGGATCGGGCCAGCGGGTGGTACGACGTTCGTGTCGAGATCGGCCGGGGCGAGTGGACGGCCCGGGCCTGCGGCAAGATCGAGACGGGGCGATGGACGATCACGGACCCGCTGATGGGGGGCGTGGTCGGCTGAGCGTTGAACGAGGGCTGAGCGATCAGCGATCGGTGTCGGGCGGCACGATCTCGGCGATGTCGAGCCCGAAGGCGTCCAGCCCGTGCAGAGGCTTGGGGTTGGCGGTGATCAGGCGGATCTTCGAGAGACCCAGGTCGCGCAGAATTTGCCCGCCGATGCCGATCTGTCGCAGGGCCGCCGGGAGTGCGTTGGCGGCGGCGGACCGGGCGTGGGTGAGTTGGGGGTTGTCGTCGCCCGGGCGGTGATCGACGCGGAGCGTCTGGAGTTCGGACTCGAGGGCGTCGCCGTCGGCGGGGCCGCCGAGCCCGCCCTGCGTGCGGAGGTAGACCAAGGCGCCGCGGCCGTCCCGCTCGATCATGCGGAGCGACGCGCGGAGCACGTCGCCCGTCGGGCCGGAGGGGGAGGAGGCGAGATCGCCGAAGACATCGCCCAGCAGGTGGCGGCGGTGCATGCGCACGAGGGTGGGGCTGGCGATGGGCCCGCGCGACGAGAGGTCCAGCCCCTTGGTCAGCACAAGGTGGGGCAGGGGGTCGACGAGGCTTTCAAAGAGCAGCGCGTCGAAGGTGCCGTCGGCGGTGTGGAGCGTGCGAGGGGGGGCGGCACGGCGGACGAGGCTCTCCCGGGCGAGGCGGTGCTCGATGATCTGCGCGACCGAGCACATCTTGAGGCTGTGTTCGGCGCAGAATCGCTCGAGGTCGGGCACGCGGGCCATCGTGCCGTCGGGCTTCATGATCTCGATGATCGCGGCGGCTGGCGTGAGACCGGCGAGGCGGCAGAGATCGACCGAGCCCTCCGTCTGTCCGGTCCGGACGAGCACCCCGCCCGAGCGTGAGCGGAGCGGGTTGACGTGTCCCGGGCGGACGAAGTCGGCGGGCCCGTACGTCGGGTCGATCGCCATGCGGATGCACTTGGCGCGTTCGGCGGCGGAGACGCCCGTCGTCCCTCCGAAGCGCGGGTGCAGATCGATGGACACGGTGAACGCCGTGCCCCGCACGGTGGTGTTGACGGCGGACTGCGGGTGCAGTTCGAGGCGATCGCACTCCTGCTCGGGCAGCGCAAGGCAGAGATACCCCATCGCCTTGGCGAGCATGAACGTGACCGCCTCGGACGTGACGAACTGTGCCGGCAGGACCAGATCGCCCTCGTTCTCGCGATTTTCATCGTCGGTGAGGACGACCATCCGTCCGGCGCGGAGCTCGTCGAGGATCTCGGGGATGGGTGAGAACATGGGCTCCGCCGTGGGCGTGGATGGTGGGGGGGGGGGGACGAGCGGAAAGGCGGCCGGCGGATCAGGCTTGCCAGGCCCAGGGTTCGATCGACCACCAGAAGCTCGTGCCGTGCTTGCCGATGCGTCCCAGCCCGGGCCACGGGAGGTGGAACGCAAAGACGCGGGCCCGTTCGTCGGCCAGGCGGCTGAAGATCCGCGTGCGGGTGGCGGCGGCCTGGGCGGGGTCGGTGTCGAAGGCGATCGTCCACTGCGGGTTGGTGAACATCGCGACGTGGTTGTGCGCCAGGTCGGAGATCGCAAACACGCGGGAGCCCGCGCTCTCGATCGCGACAGACAGATGTCCCGGGGTGTGTCCGGGCGTGTCGACGATCGTGAGCCCCTTGAGCGGCGAGTCGCCCCCCTTGACGAACTCGAGCTGCTTGGCGAGCGACGCGAGCGACTTGGCGGCGGCCTGGGCCATGCCCGAACGACGCTCGGCGGGAAGCCCCATCTTCGACAGATCGGGCGAGGGGCCGGTCCAGAAGTCGTGCTCGGCCTTGCTCATGAAGATCTTGGCTTTGGGGAAGGCCGACGAGCCGTCCTTGCCGAGAAGCCCGCCGATGTGGTCGCCGTGGGCGTGGGTGAGAACGACCGCGGAGACGGACTCGGGCTCGACCCCGGCGGCGCGAAGGTTTGCCAGAGCCCGCCCCGACGTGGGGCCTCCGAGCGGGCCCATGCCCGTGTCGATCAGCACGGTGTCGGACCCGATGGTCAGGCAGAGGATGTTGAATTCGAGGTTCGCACGGTCGCGAGGGTGGAAGGCGTCGTCGAAGGCCTTCTCCAGTTCCTCTTTGGTCGCCTGCGGGGCGATCGCCGGGTGCGGGGGCGACAGGGACGCGAACCCGTCCGTCACCACCAGCGCGGGAATCTCCCCGATCTGGAAGCGGTAGAACCCGCACGGCTGCGACCCCGACACCGGCAACTCGGGCTGCGAAGCGAGCACGGGCTTGTGCACGAACGCGACGGAGGCGCCCGCGGCACCGACCGCGCCGGCGTGAAGAAGGTTGCGGCGTGACATGCTGGAGTGGTTCATGCGTGGCTCCTTGGCGAGTTCGGAAGGACGGGCGATTCAGGTTTCGCCCAGCGCGGGGTAATCGATGTACCCGGTCGCCCCCCGAGTGTAGAACGTCGAACGGTCGGGCTGGTTGAACGGCGTCGGCACACCCGCCGCCTGACGAGCCAGCCGTGCCGGCAGATCGGGGTTCGCGATGAACAGGCGGCCGAAGGCGACCGCGTCGGCCCAGCCTTCGCAGAGGTACCGCGTGGCTTTCTCCAGCGTGAACCCGGCGTTGGCAATCAGCACGCCGTCGTACATCGGGCGGAAGAATCCCACGGGGATGTTCGTCGGGTCATCCGGGGCGGGCGGCGGCTCGTCGCCGTAGGACACACGCTCCATGATGTGCAGGTACGCGACACCGAGTTTCGACAGTTCTCGCACCGCGAAGCCGAATGTCTCCCGGGGCGTGGAGTCGAGCATGCCCGGGGTGTTGATCGACGGATTCAGACGGACGCCCACGCGATCCGCGCCCCAGACGTCGATGCAGACCTGGGCGGCTTCGAGGAGGAAGCGGGCGCGATTGGGGATGGATCCGCCGTACGCGTCGGTACGCAGGTTCGTGCCGTCGCGGAGGAACTGGTCGGGCAGGTAGCCGTTGGCCCCGTGAAGCTCGACGCCGTCAAACCCCGCGAGCCTGGCGTTCTTTGCGGCGAGGCGATACTCGCTCATGATCAGCGGGATCTCGTGCGGTTCGAGGGCACGCGGCGTGACACGTGGCTTGAGCCCGTCGGGCGTGCGGGCCTCGCCCCCGGGGTTGATCGCCGAGGGGGCCACGGGCGGCCCACCCCCCGGCTGGTAGTCCGGGTGCGAGATGCGCCCGACGTGCCAGAGCTGCGCGAAGATCAGCCCCCCGCGAGCATGGACCGCCTGCGTCACGAGCTTCCAGCCCTCCACCTGCTCGGGCATGAAGAGGCCGGGCGTCCACGGGTATCCGCGTGCGGCGGGCGAGATCGGCGAGGCTTCCGAGATGATCAGCCCCGCCGACGCACGCTGGGCGTAGTACTGCGCCACCATCGGCGTGGGGACTTCGTTGTCGTCCGCGCGGGAGCGGGTCAGCGGGGCCATGAACACGCGGTTCTTCGCGGTCAGCGGCCCGATCTTGAGCGGATCAAAAAGCGTGGGCATCTTGGGTTCACTTTCGAAGGCGGAAACTCGCGTCGTATCGGTCGAGGGTCGGATAGGCAATGGTCGGTAGTTCGGGGATGCGCACAACCCGCTCGGCGTAGGTCCTGATCGCCGCGGCGCGTTCCTCGGGCGACATGCGGGCGGGCGCGTGGACGAGATACGGCTCGACGGCCGTGAACCCCGTGAACGCGAAAATCCCGTGGTTGATCGGGAAGAGGATGGTGTGAATATCGCCCGCGAGCCCGTCGGGCTCGTACATCGACGCCGGCCCGCCGATGGTGACCGAGCACATCGCCCGTTTGCCCGCCTGAGTTCCCTTGTCGTACCAGCGACCCCCGCCGTACACCTTGCCCGACGCGAAGACCCGATCGACCCATCCCTTGAGGATCGCCGGCATGCTGAACCACCAGAGCGGGAACTGGAAGATGAGCGTGTCGCACCAGAAGAGCGCGTCGAGCTCGCGGGCGATGTCGGGCGAGAAGCTGTTGTTCGCGGTGGCGTGCTGCTCCTCCACCTGCTGCTTGAAGTAGGCGGGGTCCTTCGACCCGACAAAGTTCCGGCGATCGGAGACGGGGTCGAAGCCCTGCGCGTACAGGTCGCTCACGCGGACGTCATGCCCACCGGCGAGCAGGGCCTCACGCGCCGCGGCGGTCAGGGCGCCGTTGAACGAGGCGGGCTCGGGATGGGCGTGAACGATCAGTACGTTCATGGTCGATGCTCCGGAGGGAGGAACAGGTCGTCACGAGCCTTTCCGCGGGTCGTTCAATCATATAGATGAACATCGATATGTCAATCGGCCCGCTCGGCCGTCGGGCCGCCGCCCCGTGCGGTCCGCGTCGCCCGGGCGGTGCGTGTGGACGCGGGCTTGGTGGGCCTGGCTGTCGACCCCGCGGCGGACTTGGCGGTCGGCTTTGGCGTTGCCTTGGCGGGCGACCTTTGGGTGGGCCCGGCGGCAGAATCCGCATCACCCGGCGTCAGCCGCCTGACGAACTGCGCCACTCGCTGCTCGCACGCGGTCAGCACGTGGAAGTGCCCTTCCTTGCGCACGGTGATGAGCCCGGCGGCCTCGAGCGTCTTGATGTGGTGCGAAATCGTCGGCTGGCTCAGCGGAAAGCTCTCGCACACCTGCGAGCAGTTCATCGATCCCCCGGCCCGGATGGCCTCAAGGATCGCGAACCGTGTCGGGTCCGCGAGGGCTTTGGCGATCTTGATGCAGTCGGTATCGCGCATAGAGCTCCGAAATGGTAAGTCAGCCCCTCGGGGCGGGGGGCGGGCGGAGGGGATACATTCCGCCCGGGGATGCCGGGGGGAGGGAACGCCGATGACGATCCGAAGCTTCTGTGCTCTGGGCCTCGCCACCGTGATCACCACCCACGCATTCGGGCAGGCAACGACCAATCAGGATGCAGCCGCCCCGCGCCCGCCCCAGCCTCAGGGGCCCGTTCAGCGAGCGCCGGCGAACCTCGACGGGTGGTGGAACCACGCGGTCTTCTATCAGATCTTTGTCCGCTCCTTCGCGGACAGCACCCGCGGCCCGCTCTCGGCCGACGGGATCGGCGATTTCGACGGGCTCATCGATCGACTCGACTATCTCAACGATGGCGATCCGGCGACCTCGACCGATCTGGGTGTCAATGCGATCTGGCTCATGCCGATCATGCCCAGCGAGAGCTACCACGGGTACGACATTAAGGACTACAAGGCGATCCACGAGCAACTGGGCACCATGGAGAGCTTCAAGCGCTTCATGGCCGAGTGCAAGAAGCGCGGGATCCGCGTGATCCTCGATCTGGTGCCCAATCACTGCTCGTGGGATCATCCGTGGTTCCAGGACGCCGCGGCGGACGGCCCCAAGAAGGACTGGTTTCTCTGGAGCAGCACCAAGCCCGACTGGAAAGGCCCGTGGGGACAGGACGTCTGGCACCCCTGGCCCAAGGACGGCTCGGGCACGCCCCGCGAGCACTACTACGGCATCTTCTGGAAGGGGATGCCCGACCTGAACTTCCGCAACCCGGAAGTCACCCAAGCGATGCACGATGTCGTCCGCTGGTGGCTCTTGCCCGAGAACGGCGGGATCGACGGCTACCGCATCGACGCGATCCGGCACCTCATCGAGGAAGGTCAGCAGCAGGAGAGCACACTCTCAACCCACGCCTGGCTGAAGGAATTCAACCGCTTCTACAAGTCGGTCAAGCCCGACGCGTTCACCGTCGGCGAGGTCTGGGCGCCCACCGAGCAGGTCGTGCCGTACATCGGCGGCGAGCTCGATTCGTGTTTCGAGTTCCACACGGCCTACGCCACAATCGACGCGATCAACGAGGGCAAGCGAGAGCGGCTCGATCGGCAGTGGGAGGTCAACCTCTCGCAGTACCCGCAGGGGCAGTACTCCACGTTCCTCGCAAACCACGACATGGACCGCGTGATGTCGAGGTTCGGGGGCGGCAACAAGGACTCGGCCCGCACGCCCGCCGAAGCATGGGCCAAGGCCAGACTCGCCGCGACGCTGCAACTGACCAGCCCGGGGATCCCCTTCGTGTACTACGGCGAGGAGATCGGCATGGTCGGCGTCAAGCCCGACGAAGACCTTCGCACGCCGATGCAGTGGACACCCGGTCGGCACGGCGGGTTTACCACCGCGGCCAAGCCGTGGCGCCCGGCGAACAAGGACATCGCCACCAAGAACGTCGAGCAGCAGTCCAAAGACCCGCAAAGCCTCCTGAGCCTCTACCGCAAGCTCGTTCGGCTCAGGCTCGGGCACGAGGCTTTGCGGACGGGGTCGATGGCCCTTGTCGATTCCGGCCACCCGGCGGTGTACGCGTTCGTGCGCACGAATGAGAAGGAACGCTTCCTCGTCGTGGCGAACCTCTCCGCCAAGCCCGTCTCGGCGTACGGCATCCGAACCCCCGAAGGGTTCTTGAGGGCCGGCGACGCCGTGGTCGAGGCGCTGACCGACCGTCTGGCCGCGAAGCCCGTCGCGGGCGGGGCGTACAAGCCCGCGGGCGAGCTGGGCCCGCACGCCGTGATGGTGCTTCGCTTCGAGCCGATCCCGCGATAGGGGGTGCATACGCTTGTGCGATGGGTGAACTGCCGTACAAAATCGCGTGCCTGTGCGACCTTCGGGACGCGAGCGGGCGGGTGTTGCTGCTTCGGCGGCTGAAGGCTCCGAACCTGGGGCTGTGTTCCCCGATCGGGGGCAAGCTCGACATGGGCAGCGGCGAGTCGCCCGCGCAGTGCGCACAACGTGAGATTCACGAAGAGGCCGGCATCCTGGTTCCCATCGAGCGGCTGCAGTTGATCGGGCTGATCAGCGAGCAGGCGTACGAAGGCCGCGGTCACTGGCTTCTGTACTACTACCGGGTGATCGGGGCGGTCGAAGTGGAGCCTCGCGACATGCGGGAGGGGCGGCTGGAGTGGTTTGACGCCTCGCAGATCGAGTCGCTGCCGCTGCCCGAGACCGATCGGAAGATCATCTGGCCGCTGGTGCACAGCGTGGAATGCCCGGCCGAGGTGACCAGCGCGACGGGCCCCGGCCCGCGCCACGGGTTCTTTGCTGTGCACATTGATTGTCGCGGCCCGGAGATGGTCTGGACTGTCGAGCAGCGCGTGGAGCCGACGCTCGGCGGGGGGGCCAGGTGATTCCCGCGTGCCGAGGCCGACCTGTCACCGCGATCGTGGCGGCGTGTCTCTCGCTCGCTCTGCTCTGCCTTGGATGGGTCGGCGGTGGGGGGGCGGCCGAGGTCTGGACAGGACCGAGCCATGCCGGCGTCGTCTGGTCGCGTGCGAACGCGACAACACAGCCCGCGGTCCCCGCGTCGCGACAAGCGTCGCGCGTGGCGATCATCCCGATCGATGGAAAGTTGTCGCGGTTCATGGCGGTGAGCGTGCAGCGTCGGTTGGCGCAGGCCTCCGAGGCCGGCGCCGACGCCGTGGTCATCGAGCTCAAGAACGCCGAGGCGCAGTTGGGCGCGGTGTTCGACGTGCTCGACGCGGTCAAGAACTCGCCCGTGCCGAACACCGTGGCGTGGATCCGTGGGCCTGTGACGGGCGCGAAGGGTGTGATCGCCCTCGCCTGTCGCGAGATCGTCGCGGACGGGCAGGCGACCATCGGTGATCTGCTTCCTCGGCCGCGGTCGGGTCGTGCGGGGACGAATCACGGCTCTTTGGCGACCCAGCTCTTTGGAGAGGCTTTGGACGCTTCCCAACGCCGCGGATGGGATGAACTGCTGGTCTGGGCGATGGCCTTCGGGGGCGAACGTCTCTGGCTCATCGAGGAAACCGCCACCGGCAAGCGATTGCTCGCGACCGAGGCGGAGTGCCGGGCGCTCTTTGGCACGCTGCCCGCGGGCGAGACCGCGGACCTCTCCGCGGCGACTGATTCCAAGTCGACGCGGGCGTGGCTCGCCGGTGCGGCGGGGGCGCAGTCGATCCCCGCTTCGCAACGACGGACCCTCACCGCCGCCGACGCCGGCCGATTCACCATGGTGCGGTACGCCACGGGCGGCGAGAAGCCCGTTGTGCTCACGCGGGCCCAGATGGAGCAGTACGGTCTGAGCGTCCGCGGGCTTTCGACCGACGAGGACGTGGCGGCGTTCTTCGGCGCGGGCAAGGTCGTTCGGCTCGAAATGGCCGGGGCCGAACGCATCGCCGAGTTCCTGAACCAGCCCATCGTTCGCGGCGTGCTGATCGCGGTCTTTCTGCTGGCGATGCTGCTCGAACTATCGCAGGTCGGAACCTTCGTACCCGGCGCGATCGCCGCGGTGTCGCTTCTGCTGCTGGTGGCGCCGGGCGCGATCGCCGGCCTCGCCAACTGGTGGGCGCTGGCCTCGGTGGTGCTGGGGGTCATCCTGATCGTGATCGAGATCGTGGTCATCCCCGGGTTCGGAGTTCCCGGGGTCGTCGGGCTTGTGCTGCTCTTCGCCGGGCTGGTCTTTACGTTCGTGCCCGGCGGGTCTCAGGTCTTCGGGCACATGGACAACAGCGACACGCTGGCGGCCGGGCTTGTGACGGTCGTGCTTTCGGCGGCGACGGCGATTTTCGCTTTCTTCTATGTGATGAGGCACGTGGGAACGATCCCGCTGCTCGAGCGGTACATCCTGCGCTCCCCAACCCCCGAAGAGAAGGGGGACTCGGTGCTGCGGGCGATGGAGCCTCCTCCCGAGCAGGTGGCCAGGCTCGGCGCGATCGGTCGGACGGCGACTCCCCTTGGCCCCGCGGGGCGGGCCTTGTTCGGCGATATCATGGTCGACGTGGTCGCCCAGCGGGATTACATCGACGCCGACGTAGCGGTGCGGGTGGTCTCGGTGGACGGCCTGCGGATCGAGGTGGTGCGGGCGGACGAGCCGCCGACCGCCCAGAGGAACGCATAACCGCATGGACCCGATGCTGATGTGGGGACTGGTACTGCTGGTGGCGGCGATTCTGCTGATCGCCCTGGAGGTCTTCGTGCCCTCCGCGGGTGCGATCACGCTGACGGCCGCCGCCGTGGCCATCGCCGGGATCGTTATGCTCTTTCGTTACGACGTCGCCTGGGGTTTCGGGGGTGCGCTCTCCGCGCTCATCCTGATGCCCTCGGTCTTCTTCGGGATCTTCCAGTTCTGGATGGGCACCAAGGCCGGCCGACGCGCGATGGGCGTCCCGTCAGAGGAAGAGGTCGAGGCACGCCGACTGAAGGAGCTGGAGCAGAAGCGTGCTCGCGACGCGATGATCGGCATCGAAGGGCTCGTGCTGACCGATCTTCGCCCCGTCGGAGTCGTCGAGCTTGAGGGTCGCCGGGTTGACGCTCTGGCCGAGAACGGCTTCATCGCCGCCGGAGCCCGGGTCAAGGTCGTTGCTGTGGACGTCACCGAGGTCAAGGTGCGTCAGATCTGACTCGTCGAGCCTTCCCACAGATTGTTCGGCCCGCCTGCATAGACGGATACCACGCGGCGTATACTGCGGCACGATGACCCGGCGGCGGTCATTCCGCATGCCGATATCGTGAAGGAGATTCCCCGATGCCCCTTCTTGCTTCGCTTCTGCTCGCGGTTGATCCGATGGTCTTCTGGGTCGTTGGGATCATCGGCGGCCTGATCGTCCTGGTGCTCTTTATCGCCGTCGGGCAGTTCTTCGGCCTGTGGCTTCAGGCGATCGTCTCGGGCGCCGGCGTTGGGCTGCTCGAGCTGTTCTTCATGCGACTGCGAAAGGTCGACGTTCGCATGATCGTCTATTCCCGCATCCGAGCGGTCAAGAGCGGGATGGACATCTCCACCAACGCCCTCGAAACCCACTACCTCGCCGGCGGGCGGGTGCCCAACGTGATCAACGCGATGATCTCGGCCCAGAAGGCGGGGATCGATCTCTCGTGGGACACCGCGACGGCGATCGACCTGGCCGGCCGCGACATCGTCGAGGCCGTGAACACGTCCGTGAATCCCAAGGTGATCGAGTGCCCCAACCCGACAACCAACAACCGTTCGACCTTCGACGCGGTCGCGGGCGACGGGATCCAGCTCAAGGCCAAGGCCAAGGTCACCGTCCGCACGAATATCCGCCGGCTCGTCGGCGGCGCCACCGAAGAGACGATTATCGCACGCGTGGGCGAGGGCATCGTGAAGGAGATCGGCTCGGCGGCGACGCACAAGCAGGTGCTCGCCAACCCCGAGAACATCTCCAAGACCGTCATGCACAAGGGTCTGGACGCGGGGACGGCGTTCGAGATCCTGTCGATCGATATCGCCGACATCGACGTGGGCGAGAACATCGGCGCCAAGCTGCAGGCCGATCAGGCCAACGCCGACAAGCAGCGTGCCCAGGCCGAGGCCGAGAAGCGTCGTGCTCTGGCGATCGCGCAGGAGCAGGAGTTCAAGGCCGAGGAACAGAAGAGCCGCGCAACGGTCGTTCTGGCCGAGGCCGAGATTCCCCGCGCGATGGCCGAGGCCTTCCGCTCGGGCAACCTTGGAATCATGGACTTCTACCGCCTCCGCAATCTGCAGGCCGACACGTCCATGAGGCAGACCATCGCAGGCGAGAACGGCGGCACGTCGACCGCTCGCTGAGCGGGGGCGGCCCACGGAGGTCGGCGGCATGGCGGTGCGCATGGAGCTTTCCCGGATTCTGATCCGGGAACTCACGGATATGCAGGTCATCGAGCTGCGTGAGGTCGAGCCCCCCGCCGGTGCGGTCCCGCGCTCCTTTCCGATCGTCATCGGGCTGCCCGAGGCGCAGGCGATCGAACGCCGCCTCAAGGGCATCACCATCAAGCGTCCGCAGACACACGACCTGCTCGCCAGCGTGATCGAGCATCTCGGGGGCACGCTCGAGTCCATCACCGTCGGGGAGCTGCGAGAGCACACCTTTTTCGCCACGCTCGACATCCGCTCGGCGGGCGGCGAGCTCATCCACGTTGATTCCAGGCCCAGCGACGCCATCGCCATAGGCGTTGCCCAGAACGTCCCGATCTTCGTGGCCGAGGACGTGCTCGACGCGGCTGTGGATTCCAAGGAAGAGCACGAGCCCTAATCCGCACTCGCCGTGACTCCAAGCCCATCCATGACGCTCACGCACGACATCCCCGGCATCGGCGGGCGGCTGCGCGATCGCCCGGAGGATTTCCTCGTCGAGGAGATCCCGCTATACGAGCCTTCTGGCACTGGCGAACACATCTACATCTTCATTGAGAAGCGCAACCTGACCACCTTCGAAGCGATCGACGCCGTCGCTCGGCACTTCGGCGTGCCGCGGGCCGCCGTCGGATATGCCGGGCTCAAGGACCGTGTCGCGATCACCCGCCAGGTGCTCTCGGTCCACGTGCCGGGCCGAAAGATCGAGGATTTCCCCCTCTTCTCCCACGAGAGAATCGCGATCCTCTGGGCCGATTACCACGACAACAAGCTCCGCCGAGGGCATCTGCGGGGCAACCGTTTCAGCATCCGCGTCCGGGGCGTGCCGCCCATGGCCGTCCGCGACGCCAAGCGCACCATCGACCGGCTCACAACGCTCGGCGTGCCCAACCGCGTCGGCGAACAACGCTTCGGGTCATCGGGGCTCAACCACCTCGTCGCCCGTGCGATCGTGCTCGGCGACGATGAGGGTGCCCTGGCCCTGCTGCTCGGGCCCGTCCCTCCCGGCTTTCCGCCGATGAACCCCGAGGCCCGCGAGGCCTTCGCCCGCGGTGACTACGCCGCCGCGATGAATCTCTATCCGCGCGTCTGCCACGCCGAGCTGCGGGCGCTCAAGGCGTTGTCGCGGGGTGCCTCGGCCCGATCGGCCCTGCGTGCGATCGACCGCCGCGAGATTTCGTTCTTTATGAGCGCCCTGCAATCGAACGCGTTCAACCGCGTTCTTGACCGTCGCATCGCCGAGGGATCGTTGGGCGAGCTTCGCGCGGGTGATATCGCGATGAAGCACGAGAACCGCGCCATGTTTGCCGTCGACGAGGCGACCGCCAGCGACCCTTCGACCCGCCAGCGTCTCGATGCGCTGGAGATCAGCCCGACCGGCCCGATGTGGGGCCCGTCGATGATGCGTGCCGCGGGGCCCGCCGACCAAGCCGACATCGAGGCGCTCGCCCAGCTCTCGCTCACGCCCGAGATTCTCGCCGAATTCGCAGCGAGCCACCCCGGGCTGATCGAGGGCGAACGCCGAGCCCTCCGAGTCCCGTTGGGAAGCCCGGAACTCGAAGGCGGCGTCGACGACCTGGGCCCGTTCGTCCGCGTCGCCTTCGATCTGCCTCGCGGGGCCTTTGCGACGGCCGTCATGCGGGAGATCATGAAGGCCGATGTGGAACGCGATGATCCGACCGGATCGGATCAGGTCGATCCTTGCTCGTCGTCGGAATAGCCCTGCAAATACGCGACGCTCACGCCGAAGGCTGCCGCGATCTTGCACATTGTGCCGAAGTGCGGCTTGGTCTTGCCGGCCTCCATGGCCTTGATCGTCAGCGTGCTGACACCCGCCGCGTCTGCGACCTTGAGGGCTGTCGTGAGTCCTCTTCGGGCCTTTAACTCGAGGTACCGAGCGAGAAACAGCCTCCGCGATTCCTCAAACTCTGAATCCTCTTCGGTTGGCTCGTCAGGAATCTCGATCTCGACATCTTCCGTCTCGCCGGACGGCTCGGCGATCCCCAGAAGTCCGCACATCGTGATCGCATGAATACCGCACATCTCGCGATTACCCGCCGCGATCGCCGCGGCGAGACGCTCGGCCTGTTGCGAGAGCAATCGAGCATTGTCAGCAGAAAGCGTCATCAGCGCTCCTCGCAAGCTCCGTTCACCGGCCTCGACCGACCGGCCCGACTCGACGATGCTGTGTTCCACTGATGCGCACCTTTCCATGATCAAAGCAGCCTCGTCCGCAGCCTGCCGAGCTTCGTAGGTGAATCCGCCCCGCGAGAAGTCGATGATCGAGTCGAGCAGTAGTCCGTGCGCCCGACGCGCGGTCTCGCCGGCTTCTCGCGAGACCCCGATCGTTCCCCGTAGAATCGACTGGGCGAGCAACCGCTTCGCGGTGCCCAGAGGCCAGGGGGCCGCGTGGTCCGGCGTCACAGCTGCGAGAAACTGGTCAAGGCACTCGGCTGCCGCCGCGTAGTGCGATGGCTCGCCACATTCAGCAAGAAGGAAATGAACATGTCCCTGTTCGAACCGCGTCCAGGCGTGCTCGATTCGGACGACATCCTTAGTTGCGCGCTCGATCTCCTCGGCCTGCTCGAGGTTGACCAACGCCTCTCGGAGAATCGCCCCGCGCTCGCTGTTCTGAGCCAGCTCAGCCTTGAGTCGCAGTGCAACTCCCAGATTGAATCGAGTCGACGCACACTCCGTGGTGAGAGCAAGCTCCGATCGGACCTCGAGCGAGGCGTTGTACAGCTCGATCGCGCGGTCCAGAGATTCCGGATTGCCACCATGGAACCGACGTCGATACGCATTGCCCACCCAGTTCGCCGTACGCGCCCAGGCCGTCGGATCCAGCTCCCGCAGGTCGGCTCTCGCAAGAAGAACGTCCCCTCGAGACGCCAGACGACCTTCGGCTTCTATGTCAAAGTCATCGGTCTTTCTCGAGAGCACCACGAACCCCTCGATCGCATGGGCGGTCGCCTCCAGCTCCAGCTTCGCCCGCGACGGGTCACGGCGGTCCGAGTCACGCCCGACGATGGCCAGAACCTGCTCAAGCTTGTTCAGACCATCTCGAAACTCCTCGATCGCTTCATTCATCGATGCCTGCGAGATCTGATGGACCGCTGCCGACATGTAATGGCGCAGTTCCTCGGTCGTTCGCGGAACGTCATGGGCCGAGGCAAGGACCCTCGCCCGCGCGACCTGATGGTTGCTGGGCGTGATGTTCGGAATCTTGTGTGTGTGATCCACGGATGCTCTCCGGAGAATGGATGGAACGGACGGATCGGCCGCCTTCGCTCATCAGATGCCGAGCCACGGGCGAACGCGCACCACGCTGGCCGCGGCGTACTGCAACGCCAGAGCCAAGTCCTCCTTGTGTTCGGGTTTCGACCATTCGTCCCAGCGAATGACCGCAAAGATCACTACCTCGTCCGGCCCCGTCAGGCACATGACCGCCACGATCGGCGGAAGCAGCCTCGGCGTCGAGACCACCGCCTCGAAACACCGAAGCAGCCGCGTCGTGCCCGGCGGATCGCTCGACAGCGATGTGATCAGGGGGCGTGCCACGATCCCGTACGCCTGCGCGATCGCCGGCGACGCCTCGTACAAGGCCCCGAGACCGCCCGCAGCCTGCGCAGCCGCCCGAAGATCGTGCCCGATCGACAGCGTCGACGCTTGCTTCTGATACACCGTCCGGTACGACTCGAAACGGCCAAGTCCTTTGTCCAGAATGATGCGCATCGGGGCCTCCTTGAGGAGAGGTGGCGGGCGCATAACCGGTTCGAGTGAGCATGCGGCAGGGTTCCTGAGATGTATAGAAAAGTATACAAATAGTCGGCCAAACCCATGCCTGATGTCATAAAAGTACACAATTATTTCTGTGAGCGGCCGCGTGTTAGGGAAGTGTACGTTACTGCAGCCAAGGGCTCTGCCCCTGGGCCACACGTTGGCGGCCGCCTCGGACGCAGATTGTCGCCACAAACGACTTGAACTGCGTCTCCATCGTCGGCAGGTCCGCCCCGATGTACGCCGCGAACGCCAGACGCCCGTCACGCCGCAGGCGATACGTCTCCGCCGCCTGCCGGCCCAGCTTCTCGCGGATCCTGTCGGTCATGGTGCCGGTGGCGGCATCTCTCAGCATCGCCCGTACCGCCGGCGCGTGCACTCCGTCGTTGCCTTCCATCAGAAAGTGGATGAACGCCCACACCTGCGCGTAGTACTGCAAAGGCCGCCACTTCCCGTCGCTCACCAGATCCTGCGGCGAGACGCGCAGCAGTTCCTCCAGCGGCATCAACTGCCTCTGCCAGTTCGTCCACCGGAGCATCTCATACCGCTCCAGGTTCGCCCAAGGCTTGAACGCCGGCACGTCCGGCTCCTCTGGGTCCCATCGGAAGCCCTCCATCCACGTCGCCACGCCCTCGTCGAGCCACACGGGCAGCCCCTCGCGGAACGTCGACTGGGCGTACTGGTGCCATCCCTCGTGGGCCGCGATCGTAAAGGTGTCCTTGGGCCCGATGTCAAAGTACACGCCGCGCCCGCGATGGCTGAACCCGCCCCGCTCGATCTGCACGTAAGGCCCGGCGTCAGACCCCAGCAGTTTCTGCGTCATCTCCACCCACTGAGGCCTCGTCGCGAGCAGGTACGTCTCCATCGGCCGCGTCGGTCGGGGAAGAGGCGTCATCGCCGTCGTGTAATGGAACAGCGCCCGCTCCAGAAACGTCGGCGCGCGTTCCACGATCATCCCCTCGCCCAGCGTCGTGTACACCTCGTAGCTCGCCGTCCGGATCACCCGCCCTTGCGTTCCCGAGAACGACCACGGCGAAGACTCCAGCACCGCCGCGTGCGTCGGGATCGCCGCCGACGCATCGGGCGTCCCGCCGATGGCGCCGGGCGTCGCGTCCACCGACGACC
>DDSG01000003.1 GCA_002343325.1 Phycisphaerales bacterium UBA2396
GATGACGTGCAAGAAGATCATCCGTGCGCAGACGATCGCCCAGATGGCGCGGCTGCCGCTGATCTATCTTGTCGATTCGGCGGGGGTCTTTCTGCCGCTGCAGGAGGACGTCTTCCCGGACACGGACGACTTCGGGCGGATCTTCCGGAACAACGCGGTGATCTCGGCGGCGGGGATCCCGCAGATCGCGGCGATCATGGGGTTCTGCGTGGCGGGCGGGGGGTATCTGCCGGTGCTGTGCGACACGCTGCTGATGACCGAGGGGAGCGGGCTGTATCTGGCGGGGCCGGCGCTGGTGAAGGCGGCGATCGGGCAGGACGTGACGGACGAGGAACTCGGCGGGGCGGCGATGCACGCGAGCATCAGCGGGACGATCGACTTCAAGGAAAAGGACGACGAGGCGTGCCTCACGCGGCTGCGGAGCCTGGTGGCCAAGTACGCGGGGAGCGCGGCCGAGCGCGGGGCGAGGGTGCGGAGCGCGACCGCCCGCGACGCGCAGGACGTGTACAGCATCTTCACCGACAAGCCCGGCTCGCAGTACGACGTGAAGGACCTGATCGCGTGCCTGGTGGACGTGCGGGCGGAGAAGAACGCGGAGGGGCACGAGAGCCTCGCCCCCGACTTTGACGAGTACAAGGCCGAGTACGGGCAGAGCATCGTGTGCGGGTACGCGACGATCGGGGGGCACGCGGTGGGGATCGTGGCGAACCAGAAAAAGCTCGTCCAGCGGACGATGGCGGGCGGCAAGGCCGGGCCCTCCAAGGCCGTGCAGATGCCGGGGGTGATCTACGACGACTCGGCGGACAAGTCGGCGCGGTTCATCATGGACTGCAACCAGCGGAAGATTCCCATCATCTTCCTACACGACACCACCGGCTTCATGGTCGGCCGCGACAGCGAGCAGGGCGGCATCATCCGCGCGGGGGCCAAGATGGTCAACGCGATGAGCAACTGCGTCGTTCCCAAGATCGTCGTGATCACCGGCGGCTCCTACGGCGCGGGCAACTACGCGATGTGCGGGCGGGCGTTCGACCCCTTCCTCTCCTTCGCGTGGCCCAGCGCCAAGTGCGCGGTGATGGGCGCCAATCAGGCCACCGGCGTGCTCACCACCATCGAAGAGGCGAGCCGGAAGCGCAAGGGCGAGACGATCGACCCCGAGACGCACAAGCAGATCTACAGCGCGATCCACGCCGGGTACACCGAACAGGCCGACATCCGCCACGGCGCCGCCCGCGGCTGGGTCGACCGCCTGATCGAACCCCACAAGACCCGCGACGAGCTCATCCTCGCCCTCAACGCCGCCCAAGGCTGGGACTCCTCCCGCCCCTTCACCACCGGCATCCTCCAAACCTAACCCCCCCACCCCCACCCCCAAGAAACAGCACCACACACCGACCATTGCACGAACATTGGTCCGGGCATGCATCGCATCAGGCCTGTTCTGTTCCGTGACAGGGCTCTTCTGCTCCGTGAAGGGGCTCATTTGCTCCGTGAAAGGGCTCTTCTGTTCCGTGACAGGCCGATTGTGCGCCTTTGCTGGACTGCTGTGGGGTCTTGGGGCGGGTGCGCAGGTTGTGCGTGGGGGCCCGGGGGAACCGAGGCACGGGTGGTCGGTATGACGGATACTGTGGGGCACCCCGGATGTCGGGGCGGGTTTCGGTGTGGATCGGCGTCTCTTTGAAGGAAGTGATCATGAGCATCGTTCGCAAGGCGTGCATTCTGGCGGTGGCGATGGTTCCGGCGGCGTGGTCGCTGGCTCAGGACGCGGGGAAGCCCGCGGCGGCCGAGCCGGCGAAGGCCGAGCAGCCGGCGAACGGCAAGGCGGAGGAACGCCGGATCGAGCCGGCGGCGCAGAAAATGCTCGACGAGGCGAAGTCGGCGCTCAAGAAGGTGCGGGACATTTCGTTCGGGCTTGTGCAGACGAGCCCGATGGGGGATTCGAAGGGGAGCATCACGCTGCTGCTGCCGGAGAAGCCGGGGATGGGCTTCCCGCTGAGCGTGTACCGGATCGGGACGGTGGACGGGGCGGGGAAGGCGACGAAGGAGTGGTCGTCGGACGGGAAGAAGATGTGGCTGGTGGATCACGGGGCGAAGAAAGTGCTGTCGATGGAGATCGGCGAGGGCACGATGCCGCCGGAGGACGTGTGGCCGATCCTGCCGCAGTGGGTCTTCGAGGGGATGTTCGAGAACCCGATGATGAAGACGGTGTCGGCGACGCTGGAGGGCGAGTCTGAGGTCGGCGGGGTGAAGTGCCGGGTGGTGAAGCAGGTGCAGGAGATGGAGATCCCCGGCGAGGAGGAGGGCGAGAAGCCCACGACGATGACGATGACAACGACGCGGCACCTGGGGGAGGACATGCTGCCCCGGAAGATCGAGTCGTCGATGAAGATGCCCGGGCTCGAGATGATGGGCGGGGAGATGAAGACGGTCTCGGAGATGAAGGACCTGAAGGCCAACGCTGGGCTCAAGGCGAGCGACATGGCCGCCAAGACGCCCGAGGGGTACGCGGAGGAGAAGGGGACGTACGAGTCGATGGGGATCCAGGACCCCGAGCAGTCGGCGCCCAAGCTCAAGGCGGAGGTGGGTCAGCCGGCGCTGGCCTTTGCGCTCAAGGATCCCAAGGGCAACGAGGTGACGCTGGAGAGCTTGAAGGGGCGTGTGGTGCTGCTGGACTTCTGGGCGACGTGGTGCGGGCCGTGCAAGGCGGCGATGCCGGCGATCCAGAAGCTGCACGAGAAGTACGCGGACAAGCCGGTGACGATCATCGGGGTCAACTGCTGGGAGCAGAAGGACGACGCGGCGATCAAGTACATGGAGAAGCAGAAGTTCACGTACACGCTGCTGCTCAAGGGCGATGATCTGGCGAAGGAGTACGGGATCTCCGGGATTCCGACGCTGATCCTGATCGACAAGGAGGGGAAGGTGCTGCACACCGGCGTGGGCTTCGGCCCGGGCGAAGAGGAGCACCTGGCCGAGCTGATCGACAAGGAACTGTCGAAGAAGTGATCGGGCCGATGAAAGCTTGAATCATCCCGGGGGGCGGCGAAAGCTGCCCCCCGTGCTTTGGTGAGACGGCCCATCAGGAGACGCGGCATGAACATCACGCGACGGCGAGGAGTCCTGGCATGCATGATCGGCGCGGTGGCGGCCGTGCTGGCGGCCGTGGTGGGCGCGTGCGCGGCCGGGGGAGGGAGAGGGGATCGCTTCGGCGGTTCTGAGGCCGGCTTTACGTTCGTGCTGCTCAAGACCGGCCCGACGAGCGCCGAGAAGTCGGCGACGGAACGTCAGGAGATCTTCCGCGGGCATATGGCGAACATGAAGAGGCTCGCGGACGATGGCGAGCTGATCATCGCGGGCCCGTTCAACGCGCCGGCGGATCGTTCGTGGCGCGGGCTGTTCGTGATGGACGAGGAGGACCCCGCGAAGGCTCTGGAGATCGCGGCGACGGATCCGGGGGTCGTCTCCGGTGTCTTTGTGCTCGAGGCCAGGCCGATGCGGTCGTCGGCGGGGTTGCGGGAGTCGCTGTCGCTCGAGAAGGCGCTGCAGGCGAGGGTGGCGGCGACGCCGGCGGGACAGGCGGCCCCGCGGGCGCTGAGGCCTTATGTGATTGTCACGACGTCGGACGCGTCTGCGGCGCGGGCGGCGATCGCGTACCTGGGCGTGCCGGTGGTGTGGTGGGGTGAATTCGCGGACGAGGCCGGCGGGGGCGTGTTCGTGCTCGACGCGGAGAAGGCCGAGGACGTGCGGGCCCGCGGGGGCGAGGCGTTCCCCGGGGTCATCGACGGGTGGTTCAGCACGTCGGCTCTGGAGGGGCTGCCCACGAGGGAACCGACGGCGATACGCTAGCGGGTCATGGAGCGTGTGCGCATCACCGACGTCTCGCCGAGGGACGGCCTGCAGAACGAGGCCGGGGTCATCGCCACGGCGGACAAGGTGCGTCTGGTGGACCTGCTGTCGGCGAGCGGCGTGGACGAGGTTGAGGTGACGAGCTTTGTGAGCCCCAAGTGGGTCCCGCAGTTGGGCGATGCGGCCGAGGTGCTGTCGAAGGCGGCAGCGCCGCCGACGGGGGTGGTCTTTTCAGCGCTGGTGCCCAACGAGAAGGGGCTCGAGGGCGCGCTGTCGGTGAACGCCGCGAGGCCCGGGCTGGTGGGCAAGGTGTCGGTGTTCACGGCGGCGAGCGAGACGTTTGCGCGGAAGAACACCAACGCGAGCATCGCGGAAACGATCGAGCGGTTCGTGCCGGTGGTCACGCGGGCGCACGAGGCGGGTCTTCGCGTGCGCGGGTACGTGTCGTGCGTGGTGGCGTGCCCGTTCGAAGGGGCGATCGCTCCGGAGCGGGTGGCGTGGGTGAGCGGACGGCTGCTGGAGATCGGGGTGGACGAGATTGATCTTGGTGACACGATCGGCGCGGGGACGCCCGGGACGATCCGGGAAATGCTGGACGCGGTGCTGTCGGCGTGCCCGACCCTTGAGCGCGGCGGTGCCGAGACGCTCACGCTGCACCTGCACGACACGTTCGGGCGTGCGGCGGGGTGCGTGGTGGAGGCGCTCCGCGCGGGTGTTCGCTCGTTCGACGGGTCGGCCGGGGGGCTGGGCGGGTGCCCTTACGCGAGCGTGGAGGGTCGGCGTGCGCCGGGGAACATCGACACGGAGCTGCTTGTGCGGACGATCCACGCGGAGGGGTATCGCACGGGGGTTGATCTCGGGCGGCTCGCGGGGGCGGGCGCGATGGCGCGTGAGATGGTCGCGCGGGCGAAGGGGTCGGCATGATCCGCGTGGAGCTGAATGGCGCGGTGGCGAGCGTGATACTCGACCGGCCCGAGAAGCGGAACGCGCTGACGCCGGAGATGCTGGCGAGCCTGATCTCCGGGGTGTCGCAGGTGCGGGCGACGGCGGCACGGGTGATCGTGCTGCGGGGCGAGGGGAGCGTGTTCTGCGCCGGGTTTGATCTGACGCTGTGCCAGGGGCACCCCGATGGGTCGGTGATGCGTTCGCTGCTGTCGGGGCTTTCGGAGGCGATCGAGGCCCTTCGATCCCAGCCCAGACCGGTGGTCATCGCGGCGCACGGGGCGGCGGTGGCGGGCGGGTGCGCACTGCTCGGGGCGGGCGATGTGGTCGTGACCAACGATGAGGCGAGGCTCGGGTATCCGGTGGTGAGGCTCGGTGTGTCGCCCGCGGTGTCGGCGCCGTTCCTGAGGCTTCGGACGGGGGACGGTGCGGCACGCGAGCGGCTGCTGGACCCGTCGGTGATCAGCGGGAAAGAGGCGGCGAGGATCGGGCTTGTGTCGAAGAGCGTCGCGACGGCCGGCGAGGTTGCGGCGTTGGCGATGGAAGAGGCGCGGTCGATGGCGGCCAAGCCCCCCACTGCCATCGCGGCAACGCGCGGCCTGATCGAGGAGATCGAGGGCGCGAGGGATCGGGCGTGGCGGGCGTTGGGTGTGTCGCTGTCGCTGACGGGGAAAGACGAGGAGCGGCGGCTGCTGCCTGCGGTGTGGGAAACAGGTCGGGGCCGCTGATTGCACGGAAAGGACTGATGGGATGTCGCTGGCGGAACTGGAGTATTCGGGACGGATCGCGCGGCTGACGCTGAATCGGGCGGAGGCCCGCAACGCGCTGTCGGTGGAGCTGCTGAAGGACCTGCGCGCGCGGACGGAGGAGCTGGCTGGGCGGAGCGACGTGTCGGTGGTGGTGATGACGGGGGCGGGCAAGTCGTTCTGCGCGGGGATGGATTTGAAGGCGGTGCTGGGCAATCACGAACTGGCGTTGTCGCTTTTGACGTCGCTGGCGGAGTTGACACACGCGTTGCGGATGCTGCCACAGGTGCTGGTGGCGCGTGTGAACGGTGCGGCGATCGGGGGCGGGTGCGGGCTGACGACGGTGTGCGACTTTGCGATCACGCACGCGGACAGCAAGATGGGCTTTCCGGAGGTTGATCTGGGGGTGTGCCCGGCGGTGGTCGCGCCGTGGCTGGTCCGCCGTCTGGGCGCGGGGCGTGCGCGGATGGTGCTGCTGCGCGGGGGGCTGATGACGGGGCGGGAGGCGTTTGAGCTGGGGCTGGTTTCGGGCGTGGTTGAGTCGTTGTCGGGGCTTGATGCGGCGGTGGACGAGTTGGCGGGCCGTCTGGCGCAGGGTGGGCCCGATGCGCTGCGGGCGACCAAGGGTCTGCTCAACGAGCTGGATGGTTCGGCGGATCTGGCGTTGCTGAGGCGGGCAGCGGCGCTGTCAGCGGATGTGCTGCGGACGCCTGATGCGCAGGAGCGTTTGCGTGCCAAGATGGGGGGTTGACGGTGTGTGTCGGGGGGCCTGATTCGACCGGATCCGGTCCTGAAGAAGGGGACGGCGGGGGGTGTGGCGCGTAGACTGGAGCATGACCGACGCGACGATCTCGCCGCTTCCGATGACGACCGAGAACCAGGGCCCCTTCGCCGGGGTGGTGACGGTCACGCTTGAGCAGCCCGGGCGGCCGGTGGTGGTGCTCGATCATGAGCTGATCAGGCGTCTTGAGGCGGCCCTGCTGGCGGTGCCCAGGGACGCCCGGGGGCTGGTGCTGGCGTCGGCGAGCGAGCGGGCGTTTGTGGCCGGGGCGGACCTGAAGACGATTCAGGAGTGGAGCGACGATCAACTGCATCGGTACCTCGCCTATGGGTCGAAGGTGTTTGGGATGCTGTGCGCGATGCCATTCCCGACGGCGGCGGCGATCAACGGGGCGGTGCTTGGGGGCGGCATGGAACTGGCGATGCACTGCGACGGGCTGGTGGCGGCGCCGAGCGCGAGCGGGAAGCCGTACCCGGTGGGGCTGCCCGAGGCCGGCTTGTCGATCTGTCCGGGGTGGGGCGGGACGAACCTGCTTCCCGCGCGGATGGAGCCGGGTGAGGGGATCCGTCGGACGGCGGAAGGCAAGCCGATGAACTTTGAAGAGGCGAAGGCGGCGGGCGTCTTTGACGCGGTGGCCGCGAGCCCGGGCGAGTTGTTGGCGACGGCGAAGGGGTGGGTCCTGAGCCGTGCGGCCACGCTCCCGCGTCGTGATGGTGCGCCGCTGCGGTGGATCGGGCGGGGGGACCGGGCGGCGTCGACGCTGCGTGCGCTGGATGGCGTGCGGGCGACGTTGCCCGCGACGGGCTCGGCGGCTGCGGTGGCGATGGCGGTGGACGACGGGCTGAGCAAGGGGTGGAACGAAGCATTGCGGACGGAGCAGCGGGAGTTGGTGCGTCTGCGGAACACGAACGAGGGCAAGGCGGCGATCGCCGCGTTCTTTGCGAAGAAGTGAGCACAACGGGCGTTCGGCGGCTCTCACGGGAGCCGCGGGCGACCCGACAACGTTGGAAAGGACCGAGCCATGGCTGACCTGAAGTCGATGAAGGGCATTTCGGCGGCGGACAAGCAGTTGCTGGAGCAGGCTGAGGAGTGGCTCGGCGCAGAACCCACGAAGATGGGGCCGGTGAAGAATCTGTTCTGGGGCAACGTGAAGGAGGACTTCTACTTCCCGTACCCGACGCAGGACGCTCGGGAGCAGGCCGAGTGCGATCAGTTGATCGCCCGCCTGGACGAGTACATGCGGAAGGAGCACCCGTCGATCCAGATCGATCAGGAGCAGGAGATCCCGGACTGGGTTGTGAAGCGGCTGTTCGAGCTCGGGGTGCTGGGGATGACCATCCCGAAGGAGCACGGCGGGCTTGGAATGGGGATCACGAGCTATAACCGCGTGCTGGAGCGGATCGGGCATTACTGCGGATCGACGGCGGTGATGGTGTCGGCGCACCAGTCGATCGGGTGCAAGGCCGTGATGCTCTTCGGGAATGAGTCGCAGAAGAAGCTGTGGCTGCCGAAGCTGGCGCGGGAATGGCTCAGCGCGTTCTGCCTGAGCGAGCCGAACGTGGGGTGCGACGCGGGCGGGCAGGAGACGGTGTGCGAGAAGACACCCGACGGGGAGTACTTCATTCTCAACGGCGAGAAGAAGTGGGCGACGAGCGGTGCGCTCTCCGGGCTGTTCACGGTGATGGCCAAGCAGAAGATCACCGACCCCAAGACGGGGAAGGTGAGCGAGAAGATCACGGCGCTGGTGTGCCACCCGTGGCTCGAGGGCGTGGACATCTTCCAGAAGAACCGGAGCAAGTGCGGGATCCGCGGGACCTGGCAGGCCCGGATCCGGTTCAACAACGTGCGGGTCCCCAAGAGCCACGTGCTCGGGCAGGAGGGTCGCGGCCTGCAGATCGCGCTGTCGTGCCTGAACTACGGGCGTTGCACGCTGTCGGCGGGCATGGTGGGCGGCGCGAAGCGCGTGCGCGACCAGGCGACGAAGTGGTCGCAGACGCGGTACCAGTTCAACGCCCCGCTCGCGGACAAAGAACTTGTGCGCAGCTATGTCGCTCGCATGGCGTCGTACTGCTATGCGATGGACGCGGTGCTGTACGCGACGACGGGCATGCTCGACCGCCACGACGACGACATCCAGGTCGAGACGGCGCTCTGCAAGGTGTTCTGCTCGGAGTACGGCTGGCGGGTCGTCAACGACGGGATGCAGATCATGGGCGGCGAGTCGTACATGGTCGAGAACGAGGTCGAGCGAGTCTTCCGCGATTCACGCATCAACCTGATCGTCGAGGGCGCCAACGAAGTCATGCAGGCGTACATCTTCGGGTACGGCGGGAAGAAGCTCGCCGAGCAGATGCTGGGCGTCAAGAACGCCCTGCTCAAGGACTCGGACGAAGGGCTCGGCTCGTTCCTGGGCAAGGCGATCAAGAACTCGCTGCGTCCGGAGGTGATGAAGATCGCGATCCCGCTGGGGCTCGAGGTGTTCTTCGGCGTTCGGCGTCGGGCGACGGTGCTGCGGAAGCTGC
Source organism: Phycisphaerales bacterium UBA2396 (assembly GCA_002343325.1). Taxonomy (GTDB): domain Bacteria; phylum Planctomycetota; class Phycisphaerae; order Phycisphaerales; family UBA1924; genus UBA2396. Next base: position 8,838 of record DDSG01000003.1, read on the forward strand.
GTCCCGAGCTTCGCGTGCACGGCGAGCGGATGGCGAACCTCACCCGCGAGCTGACTTATCAGTTCAAGGTCATGTCCCGCAAGTGGGACGTCAAGATGCTCGACCGCCAGTGCGTGCAGGCGCGGATCGCCAACGTCGCGATCCTGCTGCACGCGTGGGGGTGCACGCTTGCGAAGCTCGACAACGATCTGGGCAAGAACGGCGCGAACGGGGCGGACCTTGAGTTTGCCCGCGATAAGTCGGCCGCGTTGCACTTCTTCAACCTGGCGGAGCTCGAGATCCGCGAGAACATCCGGGCGTTGTACGACAACGCGGACGACACGATGCTCGTGGCGGCGGACGCGGCGTTGAAGCACAACCAGACGCTGCCGAACTCGCTGTTCTCGATCCCCGAGCGCAGCCAGCACCCGGGCGCGAAGGGCACGGGCCGGACACTGACGCAGCAGGGGATCAAGCAGTTCCCGGGCGAGGCGTGGCAGGGGCTGCCCCACCAGCCTGTCCGCGCGGAGAACGCGGTCAACGCCTGAGTGCTAGCGATCTTCCTCGGCGACCTCTGCGTCGGCCTCGAAGAGATCGCCCTCGACGGCGCGGGCCGCGGGAGGAGCACCCGCCGGCGCGTCGGACTGGATCACGCCGGTCGCGCTGTCAAATCGCCAGCCGTGGGTGTTGGCGCCGGCGGCGGCGCCGTCGATGCGGAGCGAGCGGCGGCCGTTGGCCGGGTTTTCGGGCCAGGCCCTCAGGTATGGGCCGTAGATCCCCGTGCTTTCGAGGGCCCCCGAAGCGTCGGTCCTCTGGATGAGTCTGCGGATCATCGCGTTCGGGGTCGACGTGGCGCCGCCGGCTTCGCGTGCTGGGGAGAGGTCGGCGTGCTCGGCGGTGTAGAGGTCGATCGCCTTCTGGAGGACGGCCACGTTCTGAGCGACGGCCGCGTCGGCGGATTTCTCGATGGCGGAGGAGAACCTGGGCACGGCGATGGCCGCGATGATCCCGATGATCACGACCACAATCACCAGCTCGATGAGCGAGAAGCCGAGTTGGAGACGGCGGGGTCGCACGCGGGTGATATCGGTCCGGCACGGGCCGGGGGGTGGGCGCGTGCCGCGGGCGAGCGAAGACCCGGGGTGGATCGGGCCGGGCGTAGCGGCGGCGCCGCGCGAGCTAAGTCCGAAAACTGTGGCGGTCTCAACCCTGTCCGGCGACGCGATCGACCTCGTCGAGCGTGGTTGAGCCCTCGGCGATCATGCGCCAGCCGAACTGCGCGAGCGTCGTGAAGAGACCCTGCTCGATCACCTTCTTCATATCGGCGATGGTCGGGTTGCGCAGCACGATGTCGCGCAGGTCGTCGTTGAATTCGAGGAGCTCAAAGAGCGCGCGGCGGCCGCGGTAGCCCGTGCGGAGGCACTTGGGGCAGCCCGTGGAGACGAACATCTCTGTCCTGCCCGAGAGATACTTGCCCAGGCGGGTCGCGATGCCGGGGGCGACGGCGATCGGCCTCTTGCAGTGGTCGCAGAGCACACGCACGAGCCGCTGAGCAAGGACGAGGTCGAGCGAATTGGCGACGAGGTAGGGTTCGACCTTCAGATCCAGAAGGCGGAAGACGGCGGAGATGGTGTCCTTGGCGTGGACGGTCGAGAAGACCAGGTGCCCGGTCATGGCGGCCTGCATGGCGGTGCGGGCGGTCTCCTCGTCGCGGATCTCGCCGACGAGGATCACGTCGGGGTCCTGGCGGAGCACCGAGCGGAGCAGCCCGCCGAAGGTGTTGCCCTTGCCCTCGTCGATGGGGATCTGGGTGATGTTGTCGAGTTGGTACTCGACGGGGTCTTCGATGGTGACGACGTTGCGGCTTTCGCGGTCGATCTCGCGGAGCGCGTTGTAGAGGGTGGTTGTCTTGCCCGATCCCGTGGGGCCGCAGACGAGCAGAAGCCCGTGGTCCTGCTGGCAGGTTCGGCGGATGCGGTCGATCATGTAGGTCGCCATGCCGAGCTCGGTGAGGCTCGACGGGGCGTTCATGACATCGAGCACGCGGAGGACGAGCTTCTGCCCGTAGACGCTGGGCGTGAACGAGACGCGGTACTCGACGCGCCGGCGATCGAAGAGCCCGGAGAAGTGGCCTTCGAGCACGGCATCACGACCGGCGACGCGCATGTTGCAGGCGGCCTTGATGAGGCCGAACACCAGCTCGCCCACGCGTTGGGGCAGGTCGGCGATGGCGACCATGTTCCCGTCGACACGGAGACGGACGAAGTAGGTGTCCTGCTTGGGCTCGATGTGGATGTCGGTGGCGCGTGCCTTGATGGCGGCGTGCAGGAGGAGGCGGACGGCGCTGGGGCCGTCGCTGCTGCCGGCGAGCGCCTGGCTGGGCTTGCCCTGGCTGTCGATGATGGCGATCTCGACCGAGCCGGAGGACTTGGGGGGGAGATTGTCGATCAGTTCGGTGAGCGACTGCTGCCAAGGGGAGTCGAGGGATGGGGCCGAGCCGAGGGCGGGGGCCTCCGCCGAGTCGGAGAGCCCGGCCTTCTCGGCCTCCTCTTCGTCGCACTCAAGGAGGAACTCGTGGTGTCCCACGCGGATGACATCGCCGGGGCTGAGTTTGACTTCCTGGATCTTGGCCTCGTTGACCTTGGTGCCATTGCGGCTGTTGAGGTCTCGGACAAGGAAGCCCCCGTCGTCGGAGGGAGCGATCTCGCAATGAAAGCGGGAAGCGAGGTCGTCGGTGATGGGGACGCCGTTGTCGGGGTGACGCCCGATGGAGAGCTTCTGCCGAGTGAGGCGGACGAGCTGAGCGGACCCACGGATAGGTTTGAGGTACCACGTGCCCATAGCGAGCGAATCCCCCTTTGGGACCAGGGAAGGAACGGCGGAGCATACCCCGGGGCGGGCGCCGGGGTGAGGAACGGGGTGCCATACGCGGAGGACGCCCGATCAGTTCCCGGACACCTACACTGGGCCGCCATGATCGACCTGAAGCAACTCCGCGACAACCCGACGCACTTTGCCCTCGGCGCCAAGGCCAAGGGAATCCCGGTGGATATCGACCGGGTGCTGGCCTTGGACGGGCAGCGTCGGCAGCTCCAGACCGAGGTGGACCGGATCCGGGCGGAACAGAACAAGTTCGCCAAGGAAGCCGGCCCGCAGATCGGTAAGCTCAAGGGACAGCTCAAGGGCCTCAAGGGCGCGGAGGCGGACGCCCTGCAGAAGCAGATTGATGACCTTGCGTCTCACGGCGTCGCGCTCAAGAACGCCGAGCATGAACTGAATCACTCGCTGGCCGCGCTGGAGCCCCAACTCCGCGAGTTGCTGCTGCAGATCCCGCTGCCACCGGACAAGGACGTGCCGGTCGGGTCCTCGTCGGAGGACAACGTAGAGGTGTCGAGGTGGAACCCGCCGGGCTTTGACACGAGCAAGTCGTTCGAGTCGCAGCGCGGGTTTCGGCCCAAGACGCACCTGGAGCTCGTCCGCGACCTGAAGCTCGCGGACTTCGAGCGGGGCGTGAAGCTGTCAGGCTCGAGGTCGTACATCCTGACGGGCGACGGGATGGCGTTGCATCAGGCGGTGCTGCGCTACGCCGTCGACTTCATGGTGTATCAGCAGGGGTTCACGCCGATGAGCGTCCCGGTGCTGGTGAAGGAAGAGGCGATGGTGGGCACGGGCTTTTTCCCGGCGGGTCGCGAGCAGGCGTACCTCGTGGACGAGAAGCGCCGGTCGGGCGGCCCGGAGGGGTTTGATTACTTCCTGACGGGCACCGGCGAAGTGGGGCTCATGGGCATCCACATGGACGAGATCCTCGACGAGGCGGTGCTGCCGCTGCGGTACGTGACGGTGAGCACGTGCTTCCGTCGGGAAGCCGGCGCGGCCGGGAAGGACACCGCCGGTCTCTATCGGATCCACCAGTTTGACAAGGTTGAGCAGGTGGTGATCTGCAAGGCGGACGAGTCGGAGAGCCGCCGCTGGCACAAGACGATGATCGGGTATGTCGAGTCGTTGCTGCAGTCGCTGCGGATCCCCTACCGCCTGCTGCAGTGCTGCACGGGCGACCTTGGCCCCAAGAACGCCGACATGGTGGACATCGAGAGTTGGATGCCCGGACGGGGCGAGGTCGGGAAGGACGGCGTGCCGACGGGTGCGTACGGGGAAACGCACTCGGCGAGCCGGCTGTATGACTATCAGTGCCGCCGATTGAACATGCGGTACCGGGCCGGGGGCGCGGGCGGCCGCGGCGACACGGTGATCTGCCACTCGCTGAACAACACGGTTCTGGCGAGCCCGCGGGTGCTGATCCCCCTGCTGGAAAACCACCAGAACGCCGACGGCAGCGTGACGATCCCCGAGGTGCTCCGCCCGTACATGGGCGGGCGCAGCAAGATAGGCTGAGGCTGCCGAGTGCGGCCCCGGCTCGATCGGCGTCCGGAGGTGCGCTTGGCGTTCTTCTCGCGTAAACCGCTGCGGATCGAGCCCTCGGGTGTCGGGCCGGAGATCGGGGTCGAGCCCGAACCCGCCCGGACCGGTCCGCCTCGCACGCTGACCGCCTGCCACCACTGCGGGCGCCCCATGCTGAGCGATGCCACGCTGTGCATGGGGTGCGGTCACGCGACTGCCTCCCGGCCCACGAGCGCCGATCTGGCCGATCGGCCCGCCCGCCCGTGCCTGCACTGCGGGTACGACCTGAGCGGACTGCGAGCGTCGGTGTGCCCGGAGTGCGGAAAGCCCATTTTGAGGGGATCCCGAAGGAGGGCGACGCAGGCGGCTGTCGAGGATGCACGAAAGGAGTGGATCCGATCGCTCATCGTCATTGGGGTGTCGTGCTTGGTCGTCACGGTGGTCGCGGCGTTCAAGCCCTCGCCTTGGAGCTTCGGCGGAGCGCTCGATGCGCTGGCCTCGGACTGGTCGCGGGCCGGGGTGCTCGCGGCGGGTGCGATGATCGGGTACTGGTTCATGATGCTGACGTACCTGGGCCAGGAAGGCACCTTCGCGAACGATTCGGGCAAAGCGTTGGCGGTGGTGATGGCGTCTGTGGCGTGCGTCCGCGTGGCGCAGGTCCCGTTCCACGTGCTGCTGGCCGGGCTGCTGGCACTGGCGGCGATGACGCTGCTGGCGTACTGGATCATGCAGCTCGATGAGTTCGACTCGCGGCTGACGTCGTTCGTGATGGCGCTGACGGGCGGGGCGGCGTTGTTCTTCCTGTCGCCATATTTGCCTTGACGATGCGGGCAGCCTCTGAGTCCCCTATATTGCGGAGCATGGGACGTTCGCACACGCACGCTGCCGGTTTGCTCGCCGCCCTGGTGTTCGCTGGTGTGGCGTTGGGTCAGGACGGGGGCGGGGCCTATACGCTCGACAAGGACGGGCGCTGGGTGCCCGTGGAAGCCCGGGACGTCTCGGCGGACGAGGCGACGGTCACTCGGGCTCGCGTGCTGCTGGCCGAGGGGAACGCGACAGCGGCGTTCTCGATTCTGGACACGTGGATCGAATCGCTCGACGGCAAGGCAAACCCGTATCTCGCCGAGGCGCTGCTGCGGCGCGGGGACGCGCTGGTGACGCTCGGCGAGGAGTTTGACGCGCTCTACGACTACGAGAACATCGCGAAGAACCACGCCTCGAGCGAGCAGTTCGTGCTCGCGCTCGAGAGGCAGATGGAGATCGCGATCAGGTACCTTGGCGGGCTCAAGAAGAAGTGGCTTGGGCTGCGGATCGAAGGTGCCGAGGATATCGGTGAGGAGCTGCTGCTCCGCGTGCAGGAGCGCATGCCGGGGAGCCAGCTTGCGGAACGGGCGTGCATCGAGCTCGCGGACTACTACTACCGCACTCGCGATCTGCCGATGGCGAGCGAGGCGTACCGAATCCTGCTGGAGAACTTTCCGCAGAGCGAATACCGCCAGCGGGCGATGCTGAGGCTTGTGTACTCGACGATCGCACAGTTCAAGGGCCCCGAGTACGACGCGACGGTGCTGATCGGCGCACAGCAGCTTGTGCGCCGGTTCGTCCGGGAGTTTCCCATAGAAGCCGAACGCGTGGGTGTCGGTGATGCGTTGCTCTCGCGTCTGGACGAGTCGGCGGCGGCCCAGATGCTGACATCGGCCCGGTGGCATCTGCGGCGGTCGGACGAGCCGTCCGCGAGGCTTGTGCTTCGGCGTCTGGTCCGCAAGCACCCGCAGACGGTCGCGTCGCGAGAGGCGCTGGAATTGATGAAGGAGCGCGGTTGGCCCCTGCCGCCCGATGGAGTGACGCCTGTTGCTCCCGCGACGCCGGAGGACGCACGATGAGGCTTTGCCGAACCGCTCTGTTCGCCGCCCTTGGGGTGTTGGCTGTCGCGGGCCTTGGGGGTTGCGCGGACGATCCGCGGCAGGGGTACTCGTTCTCGAATCCATCGACCCGCGAGGCGCGGAGCGTGCAGGTGCTGGTCTTCCGCAACGCGACGAGCGAGCCGGGGCATGAGGCGCTGCTGACCGAGGCGATCATCAAGGAGTTGCAGACCCGGGGATACCGCGTTGTGCAGGGGGCCACGGCGGACAGCGTGCTGGCCGGCACGATCCGGAGCACCAACCTGCGCAAGCTCTCGACCGACCCGGAGACCGGGCTGGTGCAGGAAATGGGGTTGTCGATGACCATTGACTTTGAATGGCGGGACAACCGGACGAACAAAGTGCTGGCGGCCCGGCAGGGCTTTACGGCGAGCGACAGCTTCGTGGCGGCCCGCGGCGGGGCCGAGCCGATCGAGGCCGGGCAGCATTCGGTGTATGCCCGACTGGCCAAGGACCTTGCGGGCGAGCTCCGCGGGGCGTGGTAGGGCTGCCCGGTTCGGGGAAGCCCTTGTCTGACCATGTGGGGTGGCCCGCCGAGGCCCGGCGCGAACACCGGGACGTCCAAAGCCCTACCGTTCTGCAGGTTCTCGGCCGATTGGGGTGCATCCGGACCCGGAAGCGGCCGAAAGACTGAGTGAGGTATCCACCGCTGATGCGCACGCCCTCCAACGCCGATCTCCCCACGAACTCGGGCCCGGTTTCCGCCCATTTCGCGGACGAAAGCCGCCCGAAGCGCGAAGGGCAGAAGTCCCCGCCGCCCGGTGGCCCCAAGGGGGATCAGCCTCCGCCGCCGGCGAGCCGAGGTCTCTTCGGCGTGTTCATGGTGGTGGTGATGGTCAGCATGATCTACATGCTGCTGACCTCGACGGGCCCGGGCGAGTCGATCTCGACGAAGGAATTCGAGCGGCTGTACACGCACACGCCCCAGCTCATCGAGCCGGGCAGCGTCGAGATCCGTGAGGACATGGTGCGTGCGATGCGTCGGGCCGGCCCGGACGCGGAAGCGGCGCCCGTGTACATTCCGATCAACGCGGCGGCCCGCGAGCAGATCGTTGGCGAAATCGCCCGCATCACCGGGAACGACTTCCGGACTCGAACGGCGAGCGTGTGGCTGCAGCTTGTTTTTCTGTTCGGGCCGTTCCTTCTGCTCATTCTGCTGGTCTGGTTCCTGATCAGCCGCGGGCTGCGCGGGGCCGGGGGCCCGGGCGGGATGCTCGGCAACTTCGGCAAGAGCAAGCACCGCGTCATGAACAAGGAAATGACCGGCGTCACGTTTGCGGACGTCGCCGGCATCGACGAGGCGAAGGAAGAAGTCGGCGAGATCATCGAGTTCCTCAAGAATCCCAAGAAGTTCGCCAAGATCGGCGGGCGGATTCCCCGCGGCGTTCTGCTGATCGGCGAGCCCGGATGCGGCAAGACACTGCTCGCCAAGGCGATCGCGGGCGAGGCCGATGTGCCGTTCTTCTCGATCTCCGGCTCGGACTTTGTCGAGATGTTCGTGGGCGTGGGTGCGTCGCGCGTGCGTGACTTGTTCAAGCAGGCCAAGGACAGCTCGCCCTGCATCATCTTCCTGGACGAGATCGACGCCGTGGGCCGTCGTCGCGGCAGCGGGTTCAACACGGGCGGGCACGACGAGCGTGAGCAGACCCTCAACGCGATTCTCGTCGAGATGGACGGGTTTACCCCGACGGACGGCGTGATCGTGATCGCGGCGACCAACCGGGCCGACGTGCTCGACCCGGCTCTGATCCGTCCGGGACGATTCGATCGGCAGGTCGTCGTGCCGCTGCCCGACGTGAAGGGGCGTGTGGACATCCTGCGGGTGCACGCGAAGAAGGTGAAGCTCGGGCCCGATGTTGACATCGAGAAGATCGCCCGCGGAACTCCCATGTTCTCCGGGGCGGAACTGGCGGCGATCATCAACGAAGCCGCGATCATGGCGACGATGGCCAACAAGGACTTTGTGGAGCACGAGGACCTCGAGGAAGCTCGCGACAAGGTGAAGTTCGGCCGGGCGAAGAAGAGCCGCGTCCGCGAGAAGGACGAGAACAAGCTCGTCGCGTATCACGAGGCCGGGCACGCGGTGCTTCAGGCGTTGCTCAAGGACGCCGACCCTCTGCACAAGGTGACGATCATTCCGCGTGGAGCGGCGGGCGGAGCAACGTTCAGCCTGCCTCAGAAGGACCGCATGGGCTACAGCCTCAAGTGGCTCCAGTCGACGATGCGTGTGCTGTGCGGCGGGCGGATCGCGGAAGCCAGAGCGATGGGCGACGTGTCCACGGGCGCCTCGCAGGACATCGCCCAGGTGACGTCGATCGCGCGGATGATGGTGCTCGAGTGGGGCATGAGCGACGCGTTGGGATTCGTGCGCTACTCCGGCTCCGACACGAGGGAGATGTACCTCCCGGACAAGGCGTATTCGGAGGACACGGCTCGCGACATCGATGTCGAGGTGCGTCGGATCGTGGATGGGGCGTACGCCGAAGCGGAGCGGATGCTGACCGAGCAATGGGCCAAGGTTGAGGCGGTCGCCGACGCGCTGCTTCGCTACGAGACGCTCACGGGCGACGAAGTTCACAAGCTGATGCGTGGCGAGACGCTGGGCAAGCCGACCGTCGCGGAGTTGCTGCGGGCGGAGGCGAAGCGAGCAGCGGAAGCCGCCCCCGCTGCACCGGCAATCTCCGAGACCCGAACGGATCTGCCGCCGGGCGCACTCCCGAGCCCCGGCTGAAGGTGTCTCCTGACGGGCGAGATCAGCGGGTGCCCAGCCTTGTGAGGATGGGGCCGGCGATCATCGCACCGGCGAAGGCCAACGCCACCCCCCCCACCACGCTGGCGGCGACGTAGAACGCCGCGGCCCAGGGGCGACCCTGCGTCCACAACTGGTGCGACTCCCACGCGAAGCTCGAATAGGTCGTGAACCCGCCGAGAAGCCCGACAACGACGGCGTTTCTGTAGTCCTCACGCACGCCCGCTGCGATGAGACCCGGGGCCAGCAGGCCGATCGCGAGGCAGCCGACCATGTTAACGGCGAGCGTTCCCCACGGAAACGCCTGACCACCGTGTGGTGAGTCGGGATTGATGGCCTTCACGGCGTGAACGACACCGAAACGTGCGAGCGTACCGGCTGCACCTCCGGCCGCGAGGAGCATGACGCCGAGCGTGCTCACTTGTTCTTGTCGCCGCCGAAGATCCCCTTCAGGCCGTCTTCGACACCCTTCTTGAGGCCCTCTTCGACGCCCTTGGCGGCGTCCTCGACACCCTTCTTGACGGCGTCCTGCGCCTGCTGGGCGGCCTTCTCCAGTTCCTTGCCCACGTGCGACTCGAGCTTGACGCCCAGATCGGACAGATTGCCCAAGGCCGACAACTGCCCCTGCAGATCGCCCAGGATGTCCGTCGGGATAATCCCCTGGCCATTCTCGGCGGCGGTCGCGAGGATCGCACGAACGATGATCCCGGCGACGTCCGCGAGGGGCAATCCCTTCGTCTGGCTGCCGATGTCCTTCAGTTCGATCCGCTCGATCGGAACGACGATCGCTCCGAGCGGCAGCCCGGCGTCGAGCATGTCGACCGACACCCGGACGTCCCTGATCTGCAGGTCGCGGACGATGAACTTCTTCTCGCCGCCGCTCGAAGGGGCCGGCGTGCCCGCGTCTCCACCCTTGCCGGAGAGTTTGGACAGGTTGTCGAGGATGACCTTGTAGTTGGTCTTGCCGTCTTTCTTCTCGAGCGAGACGCGGATGACGTTCATCTCGAGCTTGGGGATCTCGACCACGGGCTCGCGGAGCGACTGAAGCGACACCTGCACCGCGCCGGACCCGAGCCCGAGGAACTGCTCGGCCTTGAATCCCTCCGGGTTGGCAACCTTGAGGTCGGACAAGGCGGCCTTGCCCGAGAAGACGCCGATGTCCGCCGCACCCAGCGTGGTCTTGACACCCATGGCGTAGGTGCCGCCCTTCTCCACACCGACCTTCACCAGATCGTTGATGTAGAAGAGCCCGGCCACCGCCGCGCCCACGACCAGCACCGCCAGAACGACCACCAGAAGCACCAACCGCTTCACGAGCTTCATGCGCTGCTCCTTGCCCCGCCCGGCCTCATTGTATCCCACGCTTGTTCGATCTTGTGCTACGCTCTGGCATGCGATTCCTCGCGTTGCTCGCCCTCTCCTTGCAGCCTCAGCCCGTCACCCCGGGCACGCAGGACGAGAGCCCGCTCGCAAAGGATCTGCGCGTCAAGCAGAACGACCTCCGCCAGCCCGCCGGGTTCGAGCGTGTGTACGAGCTCCGCGGAGTCGACGGACGGACAGTTCGCTACGCCCGCATCAACGGGGCATTGATCGCCCTCTTCCCGCGTTCACAGTACGAGTCCGGCATGCCCGCAATCCCCGGCGGAACGACTTTCATGATCGGTCGACCCGAGGATCTCGCGGCAGACCGCCCGCTTCCCTCGGCGCCATCGATCTATTCCGCCGCGGTCGCGCTCGATGCTTCGGCTTCGCACGTCATCACGCCACAGTCGGCCGCGCTCACCGCATCATCCGCCGCCGAGCGTGTCTCCGTGAGACCCGATGCGCGAGATGCCTTCACGGACACGCGTTCAATCTGGACGGATGAGAACTATCGTCGGATGCGCCTTTCTGAAATCCTGACACCGGATGTTCGATCGCGCGAGTGACACGCGATCCCGTGGATCGTCGTGTGCAGCTCTGGTACACTGCGGGCCCCGCCGACCTCGTAACGTCGGGATGGAGGGACGCCGCGTGCTGGTGCTGGAAGGTGAGATCAGACGGGTTGGGTCATGGTCCGGTCGGGGTGGCTCAGACGGCGGACGCCTCGAGTCTCTCGATATCGGCGATCACCATCTCCGAAGGCTTGGGTCCACGGCGTACCTGCGTGACGCTCTCGCCGCCGGGCTGGGACAGCGGTGCACCATCGCCCTGGCCGCACCGCTCGCGGGTCGGTTCGGCTCTGAGTTGCTCGGCGTGCGTCTGCCGGACGGAAGCGTGCGCATGGCGGGTCCGGCGCGATTGATCAAGATGCTTCTCGGACTTCTGCTGGTGCTTCCCGCGGCCGCTGTGATCCTCTTTGGCGTGCCGGGCTTCCTGGTGCTGCTCGGCGTTCAACAGTTGCTGCCCTTCCTCGGCGGGCTTCTCATCTACGTCGGAGCTGCCGTGTTGGCCGGATTCATCCTGTATTGCTGGTACTTCGCGGCGTGCGTGCCGTTTGACTACGCCCGTGCGCAAGTCCGCCTCTCGGGCAGAGCCTGACACATCCCTCGAATTAGTAGCGCATGTGTGTCCGATGCCTTGGGCGCCGTTCGGCCGAGCCGGTCAGAGCGAGCCAGATCAATCAGGAAGGGGTGTGAATCCCCGTCATCACGCTGTACACTGCGAGAGCAGATCAGGTCGGCGTTCGAAGCTGACCTTCGGAGGCTTTGGAAGTCAGGCCGCTCTCGGAGAGGAGAAGAGTCGATGGGTCGGAAGGATCAACGAGGCAAGATGGTTATCGGTGCGCTCGCTTCGCTCATGATCATGGGCGTCGCGGTGGTGGCGGGTCCGTTGAATCCACCTGCCGGGCCTTTCACGAGCACGTACAAGACGCTCACCGAGGTCGAGCCGCGGATCGCCATCAACGCGACGAACACTCCCGGCGATGCCGACAGCATCTTTCGCATCACCCAGCCCGGTTCGTACTACCTCACCGGGAACATCACCGGCGTTTCCGGACGGAAGGGGATCGAGATCGTTTCCGACGGGGTGACGATCGATCTGAACGGTTTTGCGCTGCTCGGCGTTCCAGGATCGCTCGATGGCATCCAGGCGGCCACGCAGGTCCGCTCCGTTTCCATCCGAAATGGGACGGTCCGCGGCTGGGGTGGGCACGGCATCGATCTCTTCCTGAACAACACGGTGGGCGGATCGATCGAACACGTTCACGCGTTTGGTAACCTCGGATCCGGAATACGCTCCGGCTCCTCGATGGCGGTCGACCACTGCACGTCGACGGGCAACACCGTTGCGGGCTTTACCGTCGCGATCACAACAGTGATCACCAACTGCACGGCCTCGAGCAACGGGGGGAGCGGGTTTGTGCTCAACGGGAACAACGTCGCGACGAACTGCGTGGCCTATCTCAATTCCGGAGCCGGTTTCAACGCGTCCAGCGGCTCGGCGATCTCTCACAGCGTCGCGAGGAACAATCGGGGAAACGGGTTTGACCTGGGAACCTCCTGCTCGATCGTGCACTCCAACGCGGTGGCGAACGAGCTCAACGGCATCCGGGTGGCCAGCGGGTGCATCGTCCGCGAGAACAACTGCGATTCCAACGGCCTGGGCCCCAGCGACGGCGCCAACATCCTGGTGACCGGGCTGGAAAACCGCATCGAGCGGAATCACTGCAACATCGCCGATCGCGGGATCGACGTTGACAGCGCCGCCAACCTCATCATCGGCAACACGTGCAGGGGAAACGTCATCAACTACGACATTGTCGCCAATAACCGGTACGGGCCCATCCTGAACATCCCCGCCTCGGGCACGGCAGCCGTCAGCGGAAGCAGCGCCGCCGGCACACTCACAACCACCGACCCGCACGCCAACTTCTCGATGTAATTCACTGAAGGGAGAGGACCCACCCATGACAACGCCACCGAACAGTTCCAATGCGCCCGACTTGCCAGGGACTCCCGGTCATTCGACAGCCGAGCGCCGCGCGATCCTGGCGGGACTTGGCGGCCTCGCGGCTGGCGCTTTCCTCGCCGGACGCGCCCAGGCCGGCCCGCTCAACCCCCCGGCCGGGCCGGTCGCAAGCACGGGCAAGACGCTCACGGATGTCGAGCCACGCATCGCTATCAATGCGACCAACACGCCGGGCGACGCACAGTCTGTGTTTCGGATCTCTCAGTCCGGGTCTTACTATCTGACCGGGAACGTCATTGGAGCCTCGGGAAAGAACGGCATCCTCATCGCGACAAGCAACGTGACCATCGATCTCAACGGGTTCACACTCTTCGGCGTCACTGGTTCGCTTCACGGCATCGCTCGAAACGCCAATCTGAACTCGGGGATTCGCATCCACAACGGAACCATCTCCGGCTGGGGGCTCGACGGGATCAACCTGCCGCTGAACGGCTCCGGTGAAACACGCGGCTTTCACTACGACTCGATTATCTGCCGCGACAACGGCGGGGTTGGCTTCTGGATCGGTGATGGAAGCGTTCTGACACGATGCGTTTCGGCCGGCAACGACTCCCACGGATTTGCAGCCAACAACAACGTCCGATTCAGCGACTGCGTGGCCAACGCGAATGGCGGCAACGGATTCAGCGGCGGCTTCGGGTGCTCGTTCGCCGGTTGCATCGCTCGCGCGAACACCGGCTCGGGGTTCGCTCCTACCTCCAACTCCGTGTTTCTCAATTGCTCGAGCAGCAACAGCTCGCAAGGGAGCGGCTTCGTGCTCATCCGCAGCGTCGCGATCGGTTGCGAGTCCACGTTTAACTTCGTGCGGGGGTTCCTCGCCAGCAACCAGTCAACTCTTGACACGTGCGTTGCGATCAACAACGACATCGGCATCGAAGTCAGCTCGAACTCCTCCATCATCAACTGCAATGTCGTCGGAGTCTCGGTGGGCATCTCCGTGACCGGCTCGGACAATCGCATCGACGGCAACAACGTGGTCGACTCTTCGACCGGCATCTCCATCAGTTCGGCGGGAAACCTCGTAATCCGAAACTCGGTCTCGGGCGGGACCCGCTATAGCATCGCCGCCGGCAATTCTGTCGGCCCCATCACAACCGCCGCGAACATCGCAACTCTCACCAACCCGGCAGCAAACTTCGACTACTGATACAGCACGCGTTGCTGAAGTCGGTTCGGTAAGCCCGAAGGAGTCACCATGACGGACCAGCCAGCCAACAACAGGCATCTCGGCGCACCATCGAGCGCAACACCCGACCACGCGGCAGCGCTGCACACCTCGCCCGACCGCCGCGCCATGCTCGCGGGCATCGGCGGGCTGGCCGCCGGCCCACTCCTCGCCGGGCGAGCGAACGCCGGCTCCTTGAACCCGCCGCCCGGGCCCGGCCCCAGCACGGGCAAGACACTGACCGAGGTTGAACCTCGCATCGCCATCAACGCCGTCA
>DDSG01000094.1:0-410 GCA_002343325.1 Phycisphaerales bacterium UBA2396
CCCCTCGCCCCGCGGAACTGCAAGCCCCGAAGCGGAACCAGCGTTCCCCCTGTCCGTGGTGTTGCTCGGCCCACGAAGTTCGCGACCCGGACCCTTGGGCTGGGCCATCGAAACGTCGGGTGCGATCATGAATCCTACCGACGCACCGAGCATCCAAAGCGCGGCACGGCCTCGTCCACACGCCGCCCGAAATCGGCTGCCGAACCTCCGACCCGCTGAGCTCTCGCGGCGAGTCGACCCAAGCCAGACAAGGAGAGACGCACGGTCTTTGGTCATGGTGCACCCAAGAAGAGTGTACCTATTCCGGAGATCGTGTCAACGGGCTTGACTCTGGACGAACGAGAACAGGTCAACCTGGGGTCAGCAGCCGGTGCTGAAGGCACCGACAAAGGCGTCGAAGTCGAAGAAGT
>DDSG01000094.1:585-2651 GCA_002343325.1 Phycisphaerales bacterium UBA2396
CAAAGGCGTCGAAGTCGAAGAAGTCGGCGAAGCCGTCGCCGTCGAAGTCGGGGGTCTGGTCGCAGGGGCAGTCGCCGCCCTCGAAGCAGGAGACGAACTCGTCGAAGTCGAAGAAGTCGAGGAAGCCGTCGCGGTTGAAGTCGGCGGGGCAATCGACCTGGGCGAGGAAGCGGACGAGCCCGAACTTGGCGTGCCCGGCGGCGCAGACGGAGCCGTCGCCGAAGTACGCGCGTCGCGAGGCGGAACCGGTGTTGCCGATGGCGACCGAGAGGGTGGGCGTGCCGTCGATGAGGAGGGTGGCGGTGCCGTTGGCGATTTCGAGGCGGAATCGCCGCCAGAGCCCCTGGCACTGGATCTGCACGCGCGGGGCGAGAGGGCTGCCGACGACGGCGTTGTCGAGCGTTGTGAGGAAGACCCAGCCGTTGCCGATCCCGACGTTGATGCGCCGGTTGGCGATGTCGTTCATGCCGATGATCGTGCCGGCACGCTGCCCCGCGCCGCAGGGGTTGGTCGCGTAGGCCGAGTTCACGATAAAGATGTCGGCCTCGAGGACCGCGCCGCGCGAGAAGTCGATCGACGCGTCGCGGTCAAAGAAGAGCGTCCCGCCGTAGGTCGAGGGCCCGATGGTCAGCTCGCCGTTGGCGAGCGTCGGGTCGGGCTGGCCCGACGAGCGGTTGAGGTCCCAGCACTGGGCCTGCGGCAGGGTTCCCCGCGCGGGGTCGTAGGTGACCCAGTACGTGGACTGACCCAGAGCGACCGAGGAAAACGCCAAGGCGAGACCGGCGACAAGCGTGCGCATAGGACCGCATGATAAGGACTTAGCTCCGATTCGCCAGATTCCGGCGTTCGTCCCGCGGCAGATTGTGGCGATGGGCCAAGGTTCGCGGACCACGGGGTCGCCGGATCGGCCGCGAAGGCACCTTCATTGGGTGGCGGCCGGGCGGAAGAAGAGGCGGGTGCGCGGGTGGAGGAAGCAGTAGACGATCGCCAGCAGCCCGCTTGAGACGACAACGGCGGTGTAGAGGATGAGGTTGAGGCGGAGGTGGTCGGGGACCGTGCTGAAGTGGCGGATGAAGGGGCCGATGAGCACGAGGTCGTAGGCGAGGAAGCCGAGCAACTGCCCGGCGGCGTTCTCCCATCGGGGCTCGCGGAGGGCGACGACGAAGTAGCAGGCCGCCCCGAGGAAGATCCACCCGTAGACGACCGAGGCCTCGCCGCTGAGGGTCCAGGGGATGATGTCGGGGACGCGGCGGACCAGGGCCTGCCCGACGAGGACGAGGGCGACGGCGAAGACGATGAAGGCGATGTAGACCGGCCTCGGCATCGGGGTGGGGTCGCGGAAGGGTCTGCGCCGCACGGCACGCAAGACCAGGACGTTGCCGACGACCGAGGCCCCCAGCAGCACGGCCCAGACGAGCAGGGCGATGTTCATGGTGTCGCGGGCGAACTCCGTCGCGAGGAAGATGGTGATGGCCCCGAGCGAGACGATGAGATCGATCGCCCCGGGGATCGCGGCCCGCATGCTGTTGGTCCACGCGAGCCAGGCAAGGGGCGCGCAGATCGCCGCGGCGATCGACGAGAGGAAGACAAAGGAGAGGGGCGAGAGCTTCGCGTCGTAGCCCGGCCAGGGCCAGAGCTCCTCGACGAAGGGCCAGCGGAAGAAGATCGCCAGGGTGAGGTAGCCCGTCAGGACGGCAAAGAGTGTGACAACAAGCCGCAGCGGGTCTTTCACGGGACCTCCCGGAGATCCGCACTCTACCACGGGAAACATACCCTTCGGCATGCGACCCGCCCCCACACCTCCCCCGCCGCCGCTGATCGCCGTGTCGGCCGGTGATCCTGGCGGGATCGGACCCGAGGTGGTCCGGGCCGCGCTGGCGGACGCGGACCTGCGCGGGCGGGCGCGGTGGCTGATCCTCGGGACGCACGATGCGCTGTCCGAGCTGGGGCCCGAGGCGTTCGGGCAGACGCCCCCCGCGATGCCGGAGGGGGCGAAGGGCGGGACGGTGGTCCGCTGGTGCCCGGGGCTCGAGGGGCCGCGTCGGTTCGAGGCCCGGGCGACGGCC
>DDSG01000153.1 GCA_002343325.1 Phycisphaerales bacterium UBA2396
CGCCCGCCGGGGACGAGCCCGCCCCTTCGAGCGGGCTGGCGGCGCTCGCGAACGAGGGGGCCACGACGAGGGAGAGCGCACCGGTTGCGCCCGCCCCGGCGGCCCCGGCGGCGGTGGGGGATCGGATCAACCTGTACGCGGACGAATTGGCCAAGGCGCTGCGCGAACGGTCGCTGAGCAGCCGCGAGCCGGTGGTTGACTACCTGGCGCTGGCGTGGCTCGAGTCGATCCGGCCGGGGGTGATGGGCCCGCTGGATTCGGGTCCGGCGGCGCGGCAGCTCGATCCGCGGCAGGCGCGCACGGTCGGGGTGTTGCGCGATGTCGCGGTCGCGCTGGTGTCGCAGCCGGCCAACGTCTCGGACCCGGAGCGGGCGTGGTCGGCGGTCGAGGCGGCGGCGGGCCCGGTCCTCGCGTCGCGGGATCTCAAGATCACCACGGCCGAGCTGTGCACGCGCGTCGAGGGGTTCGGCCAGTACACGCCGCTCGGCGGGCGGGCGATGCTCGCGGGGACGTCGCACACGATGATCGTCTACGTCGAGGTCGATCACTTCTCGCTGCGGAAGGAGACCGGCCCGGACGGCACGGGTCGGCACGCGGTCGAGCTCGCGCAATCCGTCGAGGTCTGGCAGGACGCCGACCGCCCCACGCTCCAGCGGCGATGGCCCGAGACGACGATCGTCGACGTCTCCCGGCGTGAGCGGCGGGACTTCTTCCTCACCACGGTGATCGAGCTGCCGCCGAACCTGTCGGTGGGGGCGTACACGCTCAAGGTGAGCGTGCGGGACCGCGTGAAGGGCGCGCTGGCCGAGGCGGTGATCCCCTTCCGGATCGTCGCCGACGCGGCGCTGGCCGACGTCAAGTAACCCCTTCAGCGGGCGGTGGGGATGGGGAGCAGATCGAGCACGACGGGCAGATGGTCGGAGGCGGCGCTGTCGGCGGCGTCGAGGCCGAGGCGTGCGAGCGTCTCCTGCGACATGCGCGAGGTGTCGAGCACGAAGGCGTGCACCGCCTTGCCCGACGCGTCGGAGTAGAGCGCAAAGTCGAGTCGCCCGGGCGTGAAGGGGCTGGACCAATCGCGCCAGGTGAAGACCGCGTTGTCGCCGAGGGTCGCCGCGTCGGCGACGGCGAGGTTCGACCCGTCGGTGTCGAGCCCCTCGGCCAGCAGGTCGAGCGGCGTGCGCGTGCCCACGAGGTTGTAGTCCCCCGCGATGACGCGCATCGACATGGGCCAGGGCCTGGAGGACTCGGCGAGCATGAGGTTGATCGCCTTGGCCTCGGCCTGGCGGGTGGCTTCCTCGCGCCCGGTCGCCGAGCCGCAGCACTTGAGGTGGATGCTCGTCAGCAGCACCTCGGCCAGCGGGGTCGTGACCAGGGCCGAGGTCATGCGCACGGTGCGTTCGCGCTGCTCGAAGGTCATCTGCAGCGTGTCGGGGGGGACGTTCTCGAGGGGCCAGCGCGAGGCGACGGCGACGCCCGGCCCGGAGCGGACGCGCCACGAGCCTTCGGGCCCGCGCCCGGGGGTCAGCGAGCGGGGGACGTGCTCTTCGAGCCAACTCCTCAGGGCGTCGGGGTCGGGGTTGTCCCACTCCTGGAAGAGCACGACGTCGGGCTCGAGCAGCGTCAGCACGCGGGCGAAGGGGGCGGCGTTGGTCAACGGGGCCGACTTCTGCACGTTCCACGAGACGATGCGCACCAGGCCCGGGTCCTTGTCGGGGGGGAGCGTGCTGAGCTTGGGCTCGGGCCCCCGCGGGGGCAAGGGCAGGCGGAAGGGCTCGCTGTACCCGTCGATCGTCCCCGCGTCGTCGTACGTCACGAACAGCCCACCGGCGGCGGCGGGTTCGGCGGGCAGGGCGAGCGAGCCCACCACCGCCCGCGCGATCCGCGCCTCGTACCACCGCGAGGCGTAGGTCGGCGAGACGGTCAGCCCCGTCGCCTCGTTGGGGATCTTCCGGCGGGTCCCGTCGGCGGCGACGGCGAAGGCCGCCACGCCCGGCGTCGGTGATCCCTCGGCGTTCCGCGGGCTGAACTCGATCTCCAGGTCCACGCCCAGCGTGTTAAAGACCTTCGCCGTCGCGCGGCGGCCCGTCGTGGGGTTGGCGTCCGCGTCGAGGTAGAGCGCCACGGTGCGCGGGGCGTTCTGGATCGCCCCATGATCCGCCGGCACCTTGAAGCGCACGTAGACGTGCGAGGCGTCGGCCCACGCCGCCGATTCCGCCGACCACTCCGCGATGCTCCCGTCGAGCAACGGCGAGGGGGCCGGCGTCGACATGGGCGTCGACGGGGCGCAGGACGCCAGCAGAAGCAGCGACAGGGGCAGCGTGCGGTGCAGCATGGGTTGGTTCCGGGATGAGCAGGCTTTGGGGTCAGGCGACTTCGAACAGGAATTCGATCTCGACGGGGGCGCCCAGGGGCAGGGCGACGGAGCCGACGGCGGCGCGGGCGTGCTGCCCGGCCTCGCCGAAGACCTTTACCAGCAGTTCCGAGGCCGCGTTGGCGACCTTGGGCTGATCGGTGAACCCCGGCTCGGAGCAGACGAACGCCCCGACGCGCACGACCTTCACGACGCGGGCGAGGTCGCCGATCTCGGCCTTGAGGGCGGCCAGCCCGTAGAGCACGCAGCGCACCGCGCAC
>DDSG01000034.1 GCA_002343325.1 Phycisphaerales bacterium UBA2396
CGCGATCCGTCGTCGTCGGTCGCGCTGATTCGGCGTGTTTCAGACCAAGTCAGTCAGGAGTATTGCCATGATGCATCGTTCGGCGTTGATGTTGATGTTCTCGGGCGTGATGGGGATGGGCGTGGCGTCGTGGGCACGGCAGCCGGACCTGTTGACCCCACCGGACCACACGAAGCCGAAGGTCTTCGGGTGGAACGAGGTGCCGGGGGCATTCACCCCGCACGAGCGGCTGGGGCGGATGATGCATATCGACGTGGTGGGCCTGGTCCTCGTTCAGCGCCGGTGGGTGGCGAAGTGCAGTTCGAGGTAGCGGGCGAGGTAATCGACGATCGAGCTGGCGTCTGGGATCTCGGGGTTGCTGGTCATGCCCATCGGCTCGAAGCGCATGCCCTTGAACCGCTTGACGGCTTCCTCGACCGACAGCCCGTGCTGGATCGCCAGGGAGAAGGCGCGGCAGAAGGCCTGGCACATCCCGCTCATGGTTGAGCCTTCCTTGGACATTTTCAGGAAGATCTCGCCCGGGCGGCCGTCGGGGTAGAGCCCGATGGTGAGGTAGCCCTCGTGGCTGCCCACGCTGAACTTGTGGGTGACGGATTCGCGAGTGACGGGCAGGGCGTGGCGAGCGCTGAGCATGGGGTCGTGAACCTCCGCGGGCGGGTGCGACAAGCCCGGGACATCGAGCCCGTGGGAGGCGTGGGTGAGGTCGTGTGAGGTCGAGGGGGAGGGATGGTTGGGATGGGCTTCGCTCACGCCCGAATGTAGACCGCCCGCCCGGGCTCGTCCGGGCGGAGTGGTATCGGACGGTTCGAAGACGGCTCCACAGAAAATCCCGGGGTGGGTCGTGGGGGGGCGCTGGCGAGGGCGGCGGGGCCTACTCGACCTCCTCGAGGCGCCTCGGCGACACGCTGCTCACGAACCGGATCGTCGGGCTCTGCAGGGTCGTGTACACGGTCGCCTGGTCGGTGTCGTCGGGGCGGACGGTCATGTCGACCGTCGCCCGGCGGAGGCGCGGGCCCACGTCGTACTCCAGCAGAAAGGTCAGCTCGCGGAGGTTGCGGATCAGCGGGCGCTCCTGCCGACCGGTCAGGCTTTCGCCGTCGTAGTCCTCCTGCACGAACCACAGCTCGTACAGGGGCGCGCCGCCGACCTGCCGGCCCGAATCCCGGCGTTCGAGGCGGATGATTCGGGTCAGGTCGGGCTCGGTGGGGGGGACATACCCGTGGAACTCGATGTAGGTCGAGGTGACGGGGTTCTGCGCGTTGTCGAGCGGGTCGATCGGGTAAGGGGCGAACTCAGATCCCGTGCGGATCATCGTCAGCACGCGGTGCATGGTGATGCGCGAGACCACGTGCGTCGAAGCGCCGTCGGTGGTGTGCTTGTAGCTCTTGAACGAGGCATCCAAGGCGGCGAGCGCCGCCGTCAGGAGCGTCGACGTGATCGTGAGCGCCA
The DNA here is from genome assembly GCA_002343325.1 of Phycisphaerales bacterium UBA2396. Classification (GTDB taxonomy): domain Bacteria; phylum Planctomycetota; class Phycisphaerae; order Phycisphaerales; family UBA1924; genus UBA2396. Next base: position 1,450 of record DDSG01000034.1, read on the forward strand.
CGAGCATCTCGATCAGGCTGAAGCCGCGTGATCGGCGAGGGGAGATGGTGGATGCGGTGTTCATGGGCGACCCTCGCGGTAGGTGGTGCTCCGGCGGGAGAACTGGAGGGGCAGCGGGACGCCGTCGGGCAGGGACATGGTGGGATCAAATCGCAGGTCGATGCGCCCGTAGCCATGGAAGGGGACTGCGACCGCGCCGGCCTGCGGGGGGCTGGCGCTGGGGGGCAGGTCGGCGAGCCCGTCGCCGTTGGTGTCCCATCCGACGATCTTGGTCCCGTTGTACGTGGGGAGGGTGCTGGGGTCGAGGCTCTCGTTGTCGCCGTCGGCGGGCCCGAAGTAGCCGAGGGTGGTGTTGAAGCCGGCGGGGTTGCCGACGGGGTTGCCCAGAGCGTCGATCATCGGGGCCTGGCCGGGCGTTGGGGTGAAGGTGAGCAGGAGCGCGCCGTTGATGGAGGTGTTGCCGCGGGCATCGAGCACGCCGGCGACGATGGCGCCCTGGAGGCGGACGTTCTGGGTGGGTGGGCTGTTGAAGGAGCCGATGTCCACCGAGTAGTTGGGGAGCATCATCGAGCTCTTGCGGATCTCGGTGAGTTCCTCGGCCGACGGATTGAGCGAGGTGTCGTCCGGGCGTTCGGGGTGGACGGTGGAGAAGCGCGTGCCGCCGGTGAACTGGATCTTGTTGCGGGCCTGGGTGTAGATGCCGGGGTTGTCGGAGACGATCGACCCGACAAAGAGGCAGTCGTGGAAGCGGAGGTTGTTGGAGTGGAGCTTGGTGTCCGTCACTCGCTTGCCGTCGATGATGAGCGGGTTGGGCAGGAGGTTGAACCCCTGCGTGACGGCGGCCTGGGCGGCGGTGAGGTCGGCCTTGTCCAGGGGGCTCAGCGCCATCAGGATCAACTGCTCAGGCGGGCGGGCCGTGCTCGGCAGCGAGGCGGGGTACGAGGTCTCGCCCGCATCGTCGCCGTAGACGTACCGGCGGGGCGACCATTCGGGCTTCCCGTCGGCGGCGAGCTGCATCTTGCCGTACTCGCTCCAGAGGACGTGGCTGTTGCCCGAGGTGGTCTGCACGTACGTCACGCCGACAAAGGTGCAGTTCCTGAACAACGCGTTGGACCCGACGGGGATCACGACGTTCTTGAAGACCATGTTCTCGTAGACAGGGCGGTAGTACCAGTCGGAGAAGTTCGGGCTGTTGAAGGGCATTTTCTCGAAGTACGCGGTGAGCCAGTTGTCCGGCCGGCCGTCGTTGTTAGCGTCCGGGTCGAGGCGGAAGAACCGGGGCTGCGTCGAGCCTTCTGGCTTGGATTCGACGTACGTCGCGAGCTGCGCCGTCGAGACGCCGAGCTGGCTGGCAACCTGCTGCGCGAAGGACTGCCCGCTGGCCAGGGCGGCGAGCGTGGATCGGGCGGTGTCGAAGCCCGAGGCGGGCAGCGGTGGGAGCTGGCTGTCGCTGGCGCCGTAGAGCGTGGCGGAGCGCACGCCGCCCGGTCGGATCGCGCCGGCGAGCTTGTCGCGCCAGCCGCCGCCCTGGGCCGCCGCCCAGGCCTGCTGGGTGGTGCGGAAGATCAGCCGTCCGGCGATCTTGGCGTACTGGTCCTTGTAGTCGATCACGCCGTCGCGGTAGCCGAGCACCTGGTCGCGATTGACCCCGGTGGTGACGTCGGCGTCGAGGAACGACTCGCCGGTGTCCCAGCGGCCGTTGTTGTTGGTGTCGACATACCCGTACACGCCGTTCTTGTTGCGGTCCGGGCGTGAGGAATCGATTAGCAGCGCGAGGTCCTCGTCGAGCACGAACTCCTCGGTCAGCGAGGAGCTCGGGGTGCCCGAGGTCAGCGCGCCCGACAGAGCGACCTTGCCGTCGCGATTGACGTCGAAATGCCGGATGAAGATGTCAAAGTCGTCGACGTAGCCGTCGCGAGTGACGTCGTCGAAGGCGTTGTCGGGCTGCCCGTCGCCGTCGTAGTCCGTCACGCCGCTGGGAATGCCCGAGCGTTCGGTGGGATGTCCGACGCGAAGGCGGTTGTCGCCGTCCACGTCGTGCTGCCTGATGGCCGCGAAGAAGGCGTTGAGTTTCTGATCGAGGACGGGGTGCAGTCCGAGGAAGTCCGACCGCAGGATCGCCGGGTCGCCGTTGGTGTTCGAGACGCTGTTGAACCGGGCGCCCAGATCCCCCGAGACCATGACGTTCTTGCCGATCATGATCTTGGTGGGGGAGATGATCGCCTGGTTGACGCGCTTGATCATGCGGAAGTCCTGCATGATCGTCCGCTGCAGGGGTTCGCCGTTACGCGTGTATCCGTAGTCGTAGCCGGTCACGATCACGCGGACGTCGGTGCCGTTGGCAAGCGGGGCGTACGTGATCTGGAAGCAGGCGGGCGACGCCGACCCGCTTTCGAGCGAGACGGCGGGCGTGTAGAGCCATCCGTTCGCCGCGTAGTCATCCAGCGAGACACCCGCCATCGCGTTGCCGATCACCGGGGTCGAGATACCAACGGCCGTCACCACGTTCTGGTCGGCGGCGTGCTGGTTCGCCAGCGCCTGGGCGATGTTGAAGGGCTGCGACCCCTCCGAGAACCCCGAGGGCGGCGGCAGCACCGTCACCGTCCCGAACGCCGAGATGTTCCCGTTCCACGCCGCCGCGCCGCTCGTCGCATCGATCGTGCTCCGCGAGACGACGAACCGCCCCGCCGCCTCGGAAAGCCTCGCGGTGGCGACCTCCATCCCCGTCTCGGCGGCCGAGAGTGCCCGCATCACGTGCACGTGGGTCGACGCGGTCCGGATGTTGCCCTTGCTCGCGATCGCCATGGCGGCGGCGAGCGATCCGAACAGGATCAGGAACATCATCGACACCACCGCCACGACGCCGCGACGGGAGACGGGCTTGCCCGCGACCGCCTTCAACGCGCCCGCCTTGCCCGACTTCGACTTGGTCCAGTTCAGACTCACGTTCGCTCCTCCCGCCCACGCCACCGATCACACCGCCGGCCGACTCGTGCCGCCCCATCTCGTCAGGGCGGAACGATCCAGACCGTCCGCGAGATCTCGGTCGGCTCGGCGTCCAGCGGGCCCTGATACCGCACGATCACCGTCACCCGAAGCGGAAACTGATCAACGGATCGACCCGCGAAGTTGCCCGACGGCGCCTCGAAGTACGCGTTCCCCCGCACCGTTCCGAAGTTCAGCGGGTCCACCTTCTCGACGTGAACCGTCTGCGTCCAGCCGTCCAGCGACTCAGGCGTGCCGTCCTGCCGCTGGATCTCCACGCCGTCGATCGTGATCGCCGGCACGACCTCTCCGAACGCGTTGATCGGCCCCTGGAACGTCCCACCAGCGCCAAACACCACGCCGTCAAGATCGTCGATATCGTCGATATCCACCGCGCCGGCTTCGCCGTCCTCCATGCCCCAGCCGAACAGCGTCGTGCCGTTCTCGCCGCCCAAGTAAAGCCCCGTGACCGGGTCGTGCCTCGGCAGCCCTCGCACGTACTCGCGGATCTCGTTGGCCAGGTACGAGCCCGTGGCGGCCTGGCTCGACCAGTTGTTGTTCTGCATGAACGACTTCTGGGCTTCGACAAACGCCAGCACGCCCACCCCGATGATCACCAGCGCCATGCTCGTCTCGAGCAGCGTGAATCCCCGGGCACGAGCACGCCCCGCGGCGTTGGCCAGCGGGGCAGGGGTAGGCGTCCGGCTGTGGATGGTCGGCTTGATCACGGTTCACCTCCGCGAGGGTCCCAGAACGTCGTCCGAGATCCCCGCCTCTCAGGTAAACCATCGGTTACTTCACGATCTGGCTCATCTTGAAGATCGGGAGGATGATCGCCATCGCGATAAAGCCGACGACTGTGCCCATCATGAGGATCATGATGGGCTCGATCATTCCGGTAACCGCCTTGATCGCGTCCTTGAGCTGGCGGGCGTAATAACTCGAAATCTCGTCCAGCACCTCGCCCAGCTTGCCCGATTCCTCGCCCGCCGAGATCATCTGTGTGACGGCCTTGGGCAAGAGCGAGTCCTTCGCCAGCGCCGCCGTGATCTTCTTGCCGCTCTTGACGTTTGTATAGACCCGCTTCCACATCCCCTTGAACAACTGGTTCCCGGAGATGTCCCCCGTGATCGCCAGCGTGTCCAGCAGCGGCACGCCCGCATTGACCAGCTGCCCCATCGTCTGCAGACTCCGTGAGATGTACAGCGCCCGGAACATCGCCCGCACGATCGGAATCCGCAGCTTCAGCGTGTCCACCCAGAACGCGCCCACCTCCGTCCGAGTGAAGGCGTACCCGCCGCCCACAATCGCCACCAACCCGCCAACCAAGTAAGGCCAGTACGCCACCATCCCCTTCGACACGTTCATCAGGAACGTCGTCGCCCAGGGGAGCACGTCCTCCTTGCCCTCGAACACCTGATAGAACTTGGGCAGCACGAACGTGAGCAGGAAGACCGTCACCGCGATCGCCAGCGTGCCGATCACGCTCGGGTAGATCGCGGCGCCGATCACCATCTTGCGGGTCTCGATCTGCTGGCCGATGTAAGCCGCGATTCGGTCGAGCATCTTGCTGAACGAGCCCGACATTTCCGACGCACGGACCATGTTCACATACAGCGGCCCGAACAGCTTGGGATGGCGCAGCAGCGCCTCCGAGAACTGCTTGCCGCCCTCGACGTCCGTGCGCAACTGCGTGATGACCTTCTTGAACTTCACGTGCGTCGTCTGCTCTGCGATGCCCTCGAGCGCCGTGCGCAGGTTGATGCCCGCGCGGATCATGACCGCGAGCTGGGTCGTAAAGTCCAGCACGTGCTTCTGTGTCGGGTTCCCCCCGTTGAGGTCCTTGAGCTTCTGCAAGAGCCCGGCTCCGGACGCCGCCGCTCCGACGGTGGACACGCTCATCACGTGCATGCCCTGATTGCGGAGCACCGCCGCCGCGCTCGTCGCCGAATCGGCGCCGAGCACCCCGACCTGCACCTGCCCTTGGGCGTTGCGAACCTGGTATCGATAGTTGGGCATCGTGTCGTCCGTCCGAAGGGTCTGTCACCGCAAGATCGGTCCGCCGCCTTACGCCGCGAGCTGACGCTCCAGCTTGTCCGGATACGCCGCCTGCGCGATCGCGTCCTCGCGGCTGATCAGGCCGTTGAAATACAACTCCGCGATCGAACTGTCCAGACTGCTCATCCCGATCGCCCGGCTCGTCTCGATCACGTTGGGGATCTCGAACGTTCGCGCCTCGCGGATGAGGTTCCGGACCGCCGGCGTGCACAGCAGCGTTTCCACCGCCGGCACCATCCCCGGGCGGTCGATCCGCCGGAACAGCGTCTGGCTCACCACCGCCTGCAGCGTGTTGCTCAGCATCGAACGGATCTGGTTCTGCTGCCCGCCGGGATACATGTCGATGATGCGTTCCACCGTCTGCGACGCGTTCACCGTGTGGAGGGTGCTCAGCACCAGGTGCCCCGTCTCGGCCGCGCTGATCGCCAGCGCCGTCGTCTCAAGGTCTCGCATTTCGCCCACCAGGATGATGTCGGGATCCTGACGAAGCGCGTGCTTGAGGCCGCTCGCGAAGCTCGGCATGTCCTGCCCCAGCTCACGCTGCTCGATCACGCACTTGTCGCTCGTAAACACATACTCGACCGGATCCTCGAGCGTGATGATGTGCTTGCTGTACCGCTGGTTCATCGCCTGGATCATCGCCGCCAGCGTCGTGCTCTTGCCCGAGCCCGTGTCACCCGTGACCAGCACCAGCCCGCGGGGCAGGTACGTCAGACGCGCGATCACCTCCGGCAGACTCAGGTTCGCCAAGGGCGGCACCTTCGTCTTGATCATGCGCATCGCCAGACCAACCGAACACTTCTGCATGTGCGCATTGACGCGGTAGCGGGCGATCCCCTCCGCCGCGTACGAGAAGTCCGAGTCCTTCTGCTTCTCGAACGTCGCGAGTGACTCCGGCGAGCACATCTGCTCGAGGAACTTCCGCGCGTTCTCCTTCGAGATGATCCCAAAGTCCGGCAGCGGCGTCATCACCTGGTGAATCCGGCAGACCACGGGCTGACCCGCGATCAGGTGAACGTCCGACGCGTCCAACTCGTACGCCTTGCGAAGAATCGAATGCAGGTCCACGCGGCAACTCCCTGTGCCCCTCGGCACGCTCTCTCCTCGATCAATCGGACCTTCTCGCCATCCGGTTCAGCCCAGCCCCCCCTTCCCACCCAAACGCCTCGCCCCACAACCCCCCCAGTCACACCTTTCGCCGCCCCTGCTGATCCCGGCACCCAAGAAAGGGGGTCGTGGCCCGCACGCCGCCAAACCCGATCGTGGGTGGGGGGGTCGCCTACAGTTGCCTATCGGTGGGTTGGCCGATTCCGTGGTTCTCGCACGATGCGAGACGGACAGCATGTGCACCGCAACCGCCCCTCCGGGGCAAGCCCTCCGCGCCACGCTCGGCACGGAGGGTCGGGATGCCGGTCCCCTCGTCACCAACCCGACGAACGGGCCCGACGACCCAACGAAGGTTCTCAATGATCGATGAATCGCTGATCGCTTCTCTTTCCATCAACGACGCCGACGTGGAGGCTCTCCTCCGCGGCAGCCCCGCCGCCGGCAAGGCGGACAAGGGCTACATGGACGGGTTCCTCGGCGAGCAGAACGCCGACCTCGCCCCCGGGCGCCTCGTGAAGGGAAAGGTCGTCGGGTTCGCCGGCGACGACGTCGTGGTGGACGCCGGGCTGAAGTCCGAAGGCCTCATCCCCCGCAACGAGTTCGAAGGCCAGGAACTCAAGGTCGGCGACATCGTCGACGTCCTGCTGGAGAACCTCGAGGGTGAAGGCGGCCGCGTCGAGCTCTCCAAGCGCAAGGCCGACCGTCAGCTCAACTGGCAGCGCATCATCGACACGACCAAGGAAGGCGACGTCATCGAGGGCATGGTCACCAAGAAGATCAAGGGCGGCCTGCTCGTCGACATCGGCGTGCCCGTCTTCCTCCCCGCCTCGCAGGTTGACGTTCGCCGCCCGGGCGACATCGGCGAGTTCATCGGCCGCAAGATCCGCGCGTCGATCATCAAGATCGACCTTGAGCGCCGCAACATCGTCGTCTCCCGCCGCAAGCTCATCGAAGAGGAACGCGACGCTGCCAAGAAGCGCCTCCTCGAAACCCTCAAGGAAGGCGAGTCCGTCACCGGCGAGGTCAAGAACATCGCCGACTTCGGCGCCTTCGTCGATCTCGGGGGCATCGACGGGCTCCTCCACATCACCGACATGTCCTGGGGCCGCATCAACCACCCCAGCGAGATCCTCAAGATCGGCCAGAAGGTCGACGTCAAGGTTCTCAACATCGACCGCGAGAAGGAGAAGATCGCGCTGGGGCTCAAGCAGCGCGAGGCCTCCCCGTGGGAGGAGATCGAGAAGAAGTACCCCGTCGGCTGCCGCGTCAAGGGCAGCGTGGTCAACCTCATGTCCTACGGCGCCTTCATCCGCCTCGAGGACGGCATCGAGGGCCTCGTCCACATCTCCGAGATGTCCTGGACGCGCCGCATCAACCATCCCTCCGAGCTCGTGCAGCCCAACCAGGAGGTCGAGGTCGTTGTCCTTGAGATCAACAAGGACAAGCAGGAGATCTCCCTGGGCATGAAGCAGATCGAGGTCAACCCCTGGGAGCTCGTCTCCGAGAAGTACCCCCCGGGCACCGTCATCGAGGGCAAGGTTCGCAACCTCGCCAACTACGGCGCCTTCGTCGAGATCGAGCCCGGCATCGACGGTCTCCTCCACGTCGGCGATATCTCCTGGACCAAGAAGGTCACGCACCCCAACGAGGTCCTCAAGAAGGGCGACAACCTCCGCTGCGTCGTTCTCGATGTCGACCGTGAACGCCAGCGCATCAGCCTGGGCACCAAGCAGCTCACCGAGGATCCGTGGCTCAACGCCATCCCCGAGCACTACAAGCCCGGCATGGTCGTCCGCGGCAAGGTCACGAAGATCACCAACTTCGGCGTCTTCGTCGAGCTCGAGGCCGACCTCGAAGGCCTCCTCCACATCTCCGAGCTCGCCGACCACAAGGTCGAGAACCCCCAGGATGTCGTCAAGGCCGACGACGAGGTCGATGTCAAGATCCTCCGCGTCGACCGCCAGGATCGCAAGATCGGCCTCTCGCTCAAGCGCGCCCAGTGGGGCGACACCAGCGGCATCGGCGATACCCCGGCCGCCGACACCGGCTCCGAGCGTCGCCGTTCCGCCCCCACCCGCGGCGGCATGGATGATCACGGCGCCATGGGCACCGACAAGATCCGCTTCGGCAACAACTAACCCTGCATCCCCAAAAATGATTCTCCGGACCCGAGCTCACAACCCGGGTCCGCTTTCTTTTTGTGGACACCCCGCCCGCCTGCCGCGAACCGGCCTGAGGTCCCAGCGTCTATCCTCGATTCACACCGACCCCGCGAGTCTCACCACCGGCGGGCATCCTCAACACCCCAACCATCCCGACCCTCGTTTCCCGATCACCCGCACCGTCATTCAGCAGAGCGCCACGAAGCTCAGAAGGCACAGAAGGGCGACCCGGCGGCGAGTTTCGGTCATCATCAGAAGGCTGGCCATGTCTCTCTCTCCTTCACGTCTTGAACTGTCACTCAACCACATTCAACCCGCATGCCAATCCGCGCCCAATCCCGCCGCCACGGCGCCGGACCGCGCAGCAGCCGATCTTACAGGACGGCTCGAGCCCCCTCGCCTTCGGGCCCGGTTCGTTCGCGCCGGCGCGTGGTGCGCACGCCACATCTGCTGTGGCCTGCTCGCAACAGTGTGCACGCCCGGCCTCGTCGGTGCAACCACATTTCAGCCTGCCCCGGTCCCTCAACCGGGCACCCCCACGCCGACCCCCACGCCGACCTCCGTCCCCGCCGCCGTGCCGCCGGTCGTTCCCGCACCCACGCCCGAGGTTCCCGCGGTCGGCCCATCCGATGCGATGGACGCCTTCAACACCGCCCGCCGGTGGGTCTCCAACTGGGACGTTCCCGCGGACCCGCCCACCACAGGACCCCGTTGCGCCGGCATCGCCGTCACACTCCGCCTTCTGGGCGAGATCGTGGGTCGCGGCGTCGATACCTCCGGCCAACCCGATTCGCTCTGGCGCGCCACACGCGCCGCACTCCGCGAGGCTCAGCAGCGTCTGCCCATCGATAACGACGCGCTCGCCGAACAGCGTCGACGGGAGATCGCCTCCGAAGTCGTGCTCAGCGTGGAGCTCGCCGCCGAACTTCTGCCCCTTCGCGCCTCCACCTACGACGAGATCGACGCCACCGTCTCGCCGGGGCTCGACGCCATCGCCGTCAGGCTCGCCGACCGCACCGAGATGATCTTCCCCGATTCGATGCTCTCCGGCCGAACCACGCCGGGCGACGCCGCCGCCTCTCTTGTCGGCCGCCTCCTCCGCGATCCCGCCAAGGGCCTCCGCATCGACCGCGACGCCCAGCCCGCTCGCGTCTCCGAACGCCACGGGCTTTCCTTCTTCCGTGTCCGCGTGCTCCACGTCCGTCAATCCAGCGGACAGGCCGCCGGCCTCTTCATGCATCGCGGCGGGCGCGTCGTCGAGACCAGCGAACTCACCGCCGTCGCTCTCCGCGAGTTCGCCGAAGGCCTCGCCTCGCACCTCCTCCTCCGCCGTTGGCCGGGCGCCGAACCCTTCGGCCTCCGCGGGCAGTACAACCCCATCGCCGACCGCTTCGAAGCGCCCATCGCCGGCCCGGCCGAGCAGGCCATGATCGTGCTCGCCCTGCAACGGGCTTCGCGCACACCCGCGATCTCGCGTGACCTCGCCCTCCGCTGCGAAGACGCCGCTTCCACCATTCAGATCTCCCTCGCCCAGGCCGAGAAGGGCGAAACGCCCCCGTGGGAGGACGCCGTCGGCTCGCTGCTGTTCCTCGCCACGATCCCCGATAGCGATCCCTCGCCGCAACTCGCCGACGCGATCGAGCGATGCCTCGCCACAGCGCGCAAGGACACGCCCTTGGCGATCGGAGCGCTCCTCCCGCTCTCCTCACGCCTGACCTCGCCCGACCAGGCACGGGCCACGCTCGACGCGGTCTACGCCTCCTCGCCCGAGGGTGCCCTCGCGCAGCACATGCCCTGGGCCGTCCTCGGCGAACGCCGCCTCGCACCCGATGCCCTCCCCACCCAGCAGCGCGACCTGCTCCGTGCTTTTCGCGACAAGGCCTACGCCTTCGCGCTCCCTTCCGACGCGGTGGGGGAGGACGGCCGCGACTTCGTCGGAGGCTTCGTCTTCCCCGGCGCCCGCAGCACCATGCCCACCGCGCAATCCGCCCGCGTCGTCGCCGGGCTCGCCGCGATCCTCCGCGACCGCTCGCTCACCCCGGACGCCGAACTGGCGACCCAGCTCGTGCGCATCCTCCCGACCGTCCGCTTCCTCCGCCAGCTCGCCGGCGATGACGCCCACGCCGGGCTCTTCCGCAACCCCGGCAACGCCCGTTTCGGCATCCGGTCCAGTCCCTTCGACCAGTCCATGCCCGGCGAGGCCTCCGCCCTCTCGCTCATGGCCCTCTGCGACCTGCTCGACGCGGTGGACAGACTCCGCGACGCCGCCGCCAAGCCCCCCGCGGGCGATTCTGTCAAACATTTGGAATAAAGAGACTTGCAGCGTCCCGTTTGGGGCGGCTTCCCCCGGCGAGAGCCGGTGGAAAGTCCTATCATTTACCCCATCGGGAGAGGCCCGCACCTTTCCCGAATCGACCCCGTTCCCACGCACGCAAAGGACGCTCCGCATGGCCGATGTCCAACAGCCCACCGGCGGTTCGCAGGACGCCCCGATCCCCGGCGGCCACGTCATCGATCAGGACATCCAGCGCGAACTGCAGGACAGCTACCTCACCTACGCGATGTCCACCATCATGGACCGGGCCCTGCCCGACGTTCGCGACGGGCTCAAGCCCAGCCAGCGACGCATCCTCGTCGCCATGAACGACCTCAACCTCCGCCCCGGCAAGAAGCACTACAAGTGCGCCAAGATCGCCGGCGACACCTCGGGCAACTACCACCCCCACGGCGAGCAGGTCGTCTATCCCACGCTCGTCTTCATGGCCCAGAAGTGGCGCATGCGAGTTCCCCTCATCGACCCGCAGGGCAACTTCGGCTCCATCCTCGGCGATCCGCCCGCCGCCGCCCGATACACCGAAGCACGCATGTCCCACGCTGCCGTCGACATGCTCGCCGACCTCACCCTCGGCACCGTCGACTTCCAGCCCAACTACGACGACCGCCTCGAAGAACCCACCGTGCTCCCGGGCAAGTTCCCCAACCTGCTCATCAACGGCGGCATCGGCATCGCCGTCGGCATGGCGACCAGCCTCGCGCCCCACAACCCCACCGAGATCTTCGACGCCATCATCCGCGTCATCGAGAACCCCGCCATCTCCCTCGCCGAACTCATGCAGGACGTCACCGACGCCCAGGGCAACGTCGTTCGTCGCGGCGTCAAAGGCCCCGATTTCCCGACCGCCGGCGTCGTGCTCGGCCGACGCGGCATCGTCGACGCCTACGCCACCGGACGAGGCAAGGTCACACTCCGCGGGTCCTGCCACGTCGAGAAGATCGAGGGCAGTTCCGACCGCGAGATGATCGTCATCGACGCCATCCCCTACATGGTCAACCAGACCACGCTCGTCGAGAAGATCGTCGAAGCCGTCAACGACGACCGCATCCAGGACATCTCCTACGTCAACGACGAGAGCAACCGCGAGAACCCCACCAAGGTCGTCATCCACCTCAAGAAGGGCGCCGACGCCCGCGTCGTTGAGAAGCAGCTCTACGAGTTCACGCCTCTTCAGGAGACCTTCAGCATCAACAACCTGGCGCTGGTCAACCGCCAGCCTCGGACGCTGAGCCTCCGCGAGATGATCGATCGTTACATCGATCATCGCCGCGACGTGATCCGCCGCCGAACGAGCCACCTGCTCCGCGAGGCCCGCAAGCGCGCCCACGTGCTCGAGGGCATGATCTACGCCGTCTGCGACATCGACGAGGTGATCCGTCTCATCCGCACGAGCCGCACGCGTGAGGAAGCCATCGCCCGCCTGATGGAACGTCAGTTCCGCATCCCGCCGACGCATCCGCACGCCGCCAAGCTCCCCGAGCGTCTGGTCGCGATGCTCCGCGCCGCCGACCCGGCGGGCGGCGTCGCTCTCTCCAGGCTCCAGGCCGAGACGATCGGCGGCATGCGCCTGATCCAGCTCGTCGGGCTCGAGATCGACCGCCTCCTCGCAGACTACGCCGAGATCGCCGCCCAGATCACCGACTTCGAGGCGATCCTCGCCAGCGAGCCCCGCGTGCTGGGCATGATCAAGGCCGACGCCATCGAGATGCGCGCCAAGTACGACTCTCCCCGCCTCACCGCGATCGACGACGCAGACGTCGACATCGACATCGCCGAACTCATCCCCGTGCAGGACATCGCCCTGACCATCAGCCGCGACGGGTACGCCAAGCGCGTCCCGCTCGACACCTACCGCGCCCAAGGCCGCGGCGGCAAGGGGATCAAGGCCGGCGAAACCAAGGACGAGGACTTCATCGAGCACGTCTTCGTCGCCAGCACCCACGACGACCTGCTCTGCTTCACCGACACCGGCCGTGTCTTCAAGATCAAGGTCTTTGAAGTGCCCGAGATGGGCCGAACCTCCAAGGGCCGCGCCCTGGTCAACCTCCTCGAACTCCGCCCGGGCGAGAAGTGCCGCGCATTCCTCCCCGTCAAGAACTTCGAGGAAGGATCCGAGTTCCTCACCTTCGTTTCCAGGCAGGGCATCATCAAGCGAACCGCCCTCAAGGAATACCGCAACGTCAACAAGGGCGGCATCATCGCCGTCGGCCTCAAGGAAGGCGACGCCCTCCTCGACGTCACCCTCACCCAGGGCGCCGACGACATCCTCCTCGCCACCGCCAACGGCATGGCCATCCGCTTCCCCGAGCAGGACGCCCGCCTCATGGGCCGTTCCGCCGCGGGCGTCAAGGGCATCGAGCTCGAGGACAACGACGAAGTGATCGGCGTCGTCGCCATCCCCATGAACCGCGCCGACGCCGACGACGACGGCACCACCCGCGACACCTCCCTCGGGCTCCTCACCATCACCGAGAACGGCTACGGCAAGCGCACCCCCGTCGACGAGTACCGCGTGCAATCCGAATCCGGCCGCCTCCGCTCCCAATCACGCGGCGGCAAGGGGCGCATCGACATCAAAACCTCCGACCGCAACGGCAAAGCCGTCGCCGCCCTCGGCGTCCTCGCCTCCGACGACGTCGTCGTGGTCAGCGTCGCCGGCCAGCTCGTCCGCGTCAACGCCGGTGAGATCCGCGAGACCGGCCGAGCCGCCCAGGGCGTCCGCGTCGTCTCCCTCCGCGAGGGCGACAAGGTCATCGCCGCCGCCATCGTCGCCGAACGCGACACGCCCGACGCCCCCCAGACCCCGCAGGCCTGATTCCTCCCGCCAACGCGAGCCGCCGAGACCATGTTCCTTCCTATCACCACCATCCGTGAACGCTTCCAGGCTTGCGGGCTTCGGCCGACCCGCCAGCGGGAGATCATCTACGCCGCCCTTGCTTCCGCGAAGTCCCATCCCTCCGCCGACGAGCTGCTCGATCTGGCCCGCCATATCGACGAGGAGCTGAGCCTCGCCACCGTCTACAACACCCTCGAAGCCCTCTGCGACGCGGGGCTCGCCCGGCGACTCTCCGCCGCGGGCGTCGGCCCCTGCCGATTCGACGCCGACGTCTCCGACCACGCCCACGCGGTGACACCCTCGGGCGAAGTCCGCGACCTGCCCCACGACCTGAGCCGCCAGCTCCTCGACGCTCTCCCGCAGGAGAAGCTCGACGAGGTCGCCCGGCGTCTCGGCGTCGCGATCGAGCGCGTCAACCTGCAGCTCGTCGTCCGCCCCGACCAACCGCCGGCCCAATCCTGAAGCCCGCGCGGTTCTCGGCCCATCCCGCCCATCCCGCACAACCGGCACACCCCCAACCGCCCCGCCGGTTCTCGGCTCTTTCCATGACCTCACGACCCGCACGGGCCGATCTCCCCGACAACGCACCAGCGTCAAGCCCGGAGGCCCGCCCGTGAACACCGTCAATCGTCGTCATTTCGAACGCTTCCGCACCCAGCCCATGTACACCCCCGTCTGTCTTCGAACTCTCGACAACGAGCACTTCACCTTCGAAGGACACGCCTACGACATCTCCGAAGGCGGCGTGCAGTTCGAACTCGATCGCGGCATCGACCCCGGCACCCCCGTCGCCGTCCAGATCACCCTCCCCTCCGGCGGCCTGGCCGACGACCCCGGCCCCGGACGCAGCATCTTTGTCTTCGGCAACGTCATCTGGCTCGACGATTCCGAGCCCGGGCCCGTCCGCATGGCCGTCGTCTTCACCTCCTTCGCTCGTCTCGGCGACCGCGAACGCCTCCTGAGGCAGCTCGGCACGGGCTATTTCGCCCGCGCCGCCTGACCACTTCCGGCGCCTACCCTCCGGCGTGTTCGTTGATCGCGCCATTATCCAAGTTCGTGCAGGCAAAGGCGGCGACGGCCGCGTCGCGTTCCGCCGCGAGAAGGCAGCCCCCAAAGGCGGCCCCAACGGCGGCAACGGCGGCAAGGGCGGCGACGTCGTCATCGTCGCCGAAGAGGGCATGAGCACCCTCTACGACCTCCGCTACGAATCCCTCTACAAAGCCTTCGACGGCGAAGTCGGCGGCCTCACCCAGTGCACCGGAAAGGACGGCGAGGACTTCATCCTCAAACTCCCCCCCGGAACCCTCATCTTCAACCACGCCACCGGCGACCTCATGCACGACCTCGCACCGGGCGAACGCGTCGTCATCGCCAAGGGCGGCAAGGGCGGCTGGGGCAACGAACACTTCAAATCCTCCACCAACCAGACCCCCCGCACCGCCACCGAAGGCGACCCGGGCGAAGCCTTCGAACTGAGGCTCGAACTCAAACTCATCGCCGAGGTCGGCTTCATCGGCATGCCCAACGCTGGCAAGAGCACTCTCCTCAAGGCCCTCACCCGCGCCAACCCCAAGATCGCCGACTACCCCTTCACCACGCTCTCCCCGCAGCTCGGCATCGCCGAGGTCGACGCCGAACGTCGCATCGTCATGGCCGACATTCCAGGCCTCATCGAAGGCGCCAGCCAGGGCGCAGGCCTCGGGCACGACTTCCTCCGCCACGTCGAGCGCACACGCATCCTCGTCCACCTGCTCGACTGCGCGCCACCCGACGGCTCCAACCCCGCCGACAACTACCGCACCATCCGCAAGGAGCTCGAGCAGTACTCCCTCCAGCTCGCCGAACGCCCCGAGCTCGTCGTCCTGAACAAGGCCGACCTCCTCGACGACGACAAGGCCCGCCGCCGAGCCCTGCTCGACCTCTGCAAAGAGCTCGACCTGCGCCCGGACAAGGACGCGATCATCATCAGCGGCGCCACCCGCCTCAACACCCGCGACCTGCTCGATCGCCTCTGGAAAATCCTCCACCCCGCCAAGGCCGACACGCCCGGCGGCTGGGGCTGATCGCCCCCTATCCTTCGCCCTTATGGGTTCTCCAAAGTCCTTCCAAACGCCCACCGGCACCCGCGACTGGTACCCCGCAGACGCCAACCGCAGACGCTTCCTCACCGAAGCCTGGCGGTCGGCCTCCCTCCGCCACGCCTTCGAAGAGATCGACGGCCCAACCTTCGAAACCCTTGACCTCTACACCGTCAAAAGCGGCGAAGGCATCGTCTCCGAACTCTTCAGCTTCCAACGCTTCGGCGGCGAGAAGACCTACGCCCTCCGCCCGGAGTTCACACCCACGCTTGCCCGCCTCTACGCCGCCAAGGCCAGCAGCCTCCCCAAGCCCACCCGCTGGTTCACGCTCGGCCCGATGTTCCGTGCCGAACGCCCGCAGCGGGGCCGACTCCGCGAGTTCCTCCAATGGAATTGCGATGTCCTGGGCGATCCCTCCCCGCAGGCCGACGCCGACATCATCGCCGTCTGCATCGGGCTCCTCGAACAACTCGGGCTCACCCCCGCCGACGTCCGCGTCAAACTCTCCAACCGCAACCTCGTGCGAGACATCGCCCTCTCCTGCGGCCTCCCAGACGACAAGGCCGACGCCTGGTTCGCCTATCTCGACGGCGAAGCCAAACGCTCCGCCGGCGAGAACGAAGCGTTTCTCGTTCATCGCGGCGTCTCCTTGCTCGTCCGCGATCGTTGGATGCAACTTCTCGAGTCCGTCCGCAACATGGGCTCCGATGCCGACCAGTTCAACGTCGAACGCTTCGGGATGAAGCTCGAAACCATCGAGCAGCACCGCGACCTGCTCGTCCGCCTGCGTTCCATGGGGCTCCTCCCCTGGTGCGACATGCTCGACATGACCATCGTCCGAGGTCTCGCCTACTACACCGGCATGGTCTTCGAGGTCCACGAAGCCTCCGGCGGCGAACGCGCCCTCGCCGGCGGCGGTCGATACGACAAGCTCATCGAGCTCTTCGGCGGCCCGCCCACGCCCGCCGTCGGTTTCGGCATGGGCGACGTCGTCCTCTCGCTCGTTCTTCAGGATCGCGGCCTCATGCCCTCCGACGCCGACCTCGCGGACCGTGCCGGCATGCGACCCGACGCCTTCGTCATCAGCAACGGCACCCCCGAGGCCGACGCAGTCCTCCCCGCCGTGGTCGCCGCGCTCCGAAAGGCCGCCCCGGGCCTCCCGGGGCTCCACGCCCGCCGGTCCGCCAAGGAAACGCGCAACATCGGCAAACTCCTCCAGGAAGCCACCAAGCTCAACGCCCGCTTCGCGATCATCCTCGAGTCGGGCTCCTCCTGCACCGTCAAGGACCTCACCTCAGGCCGACAGGAACTCATGGACATCGCCAACGTCGTGGTCCGTCTCCGCCAGTTCCTCAACCGCGCGCCCTGACTCCCCGGTGCTCCCGCCGGCCCGGTTCTCCGAACCGGGCCTGAGCTTTCACATGGCAAGGATCGCCGAACCGGTTTTCGGCCCGGATCACCTTCGCCGATCCCGCGCCACGTCCTCGTGCGCCCGCCAGAAATGCTCGAAGCTCTCCGCAAACCCGAACCCGCGCATGTGTTCGTGGGCCGCCGCGCTCATCCGCCGCCGTCGCTCGCCATCGCACACCATCTCCACGATCGCCCTCGTCCACGCGAAAGGGTCATTTCCCGGCAACACAAGCCCCGTCCGGCCTTCAAGCACCATCGCCTTGGGGCCGCCCTCGTCCGACACCAGCGCCGCCGTCCCCGACGCCTGCGCCTCCATCGCCACCTGCCCGAGTGTGTCCGTTGTGCTCGGAAATACGAACAGATCACCCGTGGCGTAGATCGCGCTCAACTCCACACCGAAACGAAACCCCACAAAGTCCGTCGGCGTCCCCTCCAATTCCCGCCTCATCTCGCCCAGAAAAGGCCCATCGCCCACCACGATCAGCCGCGCAGCAACTCCACGATTCGAGAGTTCCTCCGCCGCGGCCCGCCACGCACCGCACAGCATCGGCAGATTCTTCTCCACCGATACACGCCCGCATGACACCACACGCACGCACGCGTCCGTGCTCGCCCCGATCCTGCCCCACACCCCGGGATCGCGATGCCGAGGATGAAACGCCGACGTGTCCGTGCCCGGCCTCAACGCGATCAGCCGCGAGCGCTCGAGCCCCCGCGCCGACATCGACGCGATCACCTCTTCACTCCGCGCAAAGATCCGCGCGAACGGCCTGTAGAACCACCGCATCACACCCCCCGTCATCTCGCCCATCACCGCGTCGTCAAACAGCCGCTCCACGTACGCCGGAAAGTCCGTGTGGTACGTCCCCATCAGCGGCACCCCAAGCCGCATGGCGATCGATCGCCCCGCCAGCCCCACCGGCCCAGGCGTCGACACGTGCACCACGTCCGGCCGCCACTCCGAAACCACCCGCGCCAACGCGCCGCGACCAGGCAGCACCACCTCCAGATGCTCGTACTTCGGCATCTTCCACGCTCGAATCGGCGGCACATTCACGATGTTCGAGTCCCCCGGCACCGCCATCCGCGTGCTCGTTACCACCCGCAACGCGCGACCCGTCTCCCGCGCTCGCTCCGCCGTCGCGCGGATGAACCGGCTCACGCCGTTCACATCGCCCAGCGTGTCCGTCAACAGGCAAACCCGCATCCATTCATCCTAATACCACGCCGTCACGCCCGCCCGACCCACGTGATTTTCCGCACGCAAATGAAGCGCGTCACTCGCCGGAGGACTCTTACAGTGCGACACACACCGAGGCCGCCACTCGCCCGGTCAAACAAGGAGCTTTCATGCCACGCCTCAATCTCGTCAATCCCGCCTCCGCCACCGGCCGCGCCAAGGAGATCTTCGAAGGACCCCTCAAGGGCAAGCACTTCAACATCTTCAAGGGCATGGCCAATTCCCCCGCCGCCCTCGACGTCTACCTCGCCATCTCCGGTGCGCTCAACGCCGCCTCCCTCTCCGCCCAGGAACGCGAAGTCATCCAGCTCGCCATCGGCCAGGCCAACAAC
This sequence comes from Phycisphaerales bacterium UBA2396, assembly GCA_002343325.1. Classification (GTDB taxonomy): domain Bacteria; phylum Planctomycetota; class Phycisphaerae; order Phycisphaerales; family UBA1924; genus UBA2396. The sequence continues at coordinate 19,993 of DDSG01000034.1, forward strand.
TGCGACTATTGCGTCGCCGCCCACACCGCCATCGGCACCATGGTCGGCCTCACCAAGGAGCAGACCATCCAAGCCCGCCGCGGCTCCATGGCCGACCCCAAGCTCGCCGCCCTCGCCAAGTTCGCCCTCGCCATTCACGAGAAACGCGGCTTTGTCAGCGACGCCGACCTCTCCGCCTTCAAGGCCGCCGGCTATTCCGACGCCCATGTCGCTGAGGCCGTCGCCACCTACGCACTCGCCCTCTACACCAACTACTTCAACCACGTGAACCACACCGAGAGCGATTTCCCGCCCGCCCCGGCCATCTGATCCGCCTGTCAACCCACCAACACACACGGGTCGGCCTTCCTCACGGAATGTCGGCCCTCTTTTCTTCCGCAGGTTCCACCAGCACAAGCCACTCCGAGTTCCCGTCACCCTTCGCCCCGCCCTTCACCGGCGAACGCACCATCCCCAGCACCCGCGCACCAACCTCCGGCAGCGAAGCCCGCACACGCTCCGCAATCTCCTCCGCCGCGCTCTCGTCCAGCACCCCGCCACGCGGCACCTCGATCCCCATCCCCTTCGCCTCATAATGCGGCTTCACCAGCGCGATCACGCGCCCGCCCGCACCAAGCCACCGCATCGCCGCCGGCACCACCCGCCTCGTCGGCGTCCAGCTCACATCAAGCGTCACCAGATCCACCTTCGCCGCCGGCTCCGCGTGCAACGCGTTCGTCCGCTCCATCACCACCACGCGCGGGTCCTTCCGCAGGGTCCACGCCAACTCCCCGTACGCCGTGTCCACCGCATACACCCGCGCCGCCCCGTGCTTGAGCAGGCAATCCGTAAAGCCCCCCGTCGAGCATCCCAGATCGGCGCACACAAACCCCGTGACGTCCACCCCGAACGCCGACAACGCCGCTTCCAGTTTCAATCCGCCGCGCGAGGCGTACTTCGACGCCCCCGCGCTCACCGCCCGCGCCCGTTCTCGATGCCGATCAGCGCGATCCCAAGCTCGTCCGCGCGACGGATCATTTCCTGCTTGTCCAGCATGATCACCTCGCCCGCCGCCAACGCCAGGCACCCCGCACCGTTCCGCGCCAGATTCTCGATCGTCCCCAGACCCACCGTCGGCACGTCGCTCCGCCGATCGTGACCGTCACGCGCCGCCTTGCACAGCACCCACCCCTTCGCCCGGCACAACTGCCCGGACCGCTCGATCATCCGGTCCGTCCCCTCAACCGCCTCCACCGCGATCACATCCCGCTCACGCGACGCCACCGCCTGACCCACGTCAAGGCTCAGCAACTGGTTCAGGATGGGCCACGTGAACTCCACGTCCTCCATCTGCTCCCGCGTCGGCCTCGTCCGCGTCATCACGCCGACCTCGGCCATCTGATCCGGGATCGGCACCGTCGAATCCAGCAACGCCACACCGCAACGGTCCAGCTCGTCCGCGATCGCCGACAGCACCGCATGGCTCCGCTTGTCGTGCCGAAGGTGCTTGTACCACGCCACCAGCGTCCGCCAGTCCGGGATGTACCGCAGCACCCGGAACGGATCGTGCATTAGCTTCGACTTGTCGACCTTCCCCACCATGATCGCGTGCCGAACGCCCATCCCAGACAAAATCCGCCCCCATGTTCCGACCTTCAGCAGCCCGACTTCTCGGAAGCTCGCGCACAACCCCGGCAACTCCGGCTCCCATTGCCGCGCCAGCCCCAGACAGTGCACCGGGTGCCCCGCCCGAGACAGACTCTTCGCGATCAGAATCGGCAACTGCCCGCCACCCGCGATCAGCCCGATCGCCGTCGGCGGAGGTGGGGGCTCCGGCATCACCGCTCGTGTTGGAGGGACCGCGACCGCGATGCTCATGCCTGTGTCCAGAGACCAACGACCCGCCACGTCCCCACCACCCGACGACAGCCTACACCATCGCGGCCATTCACTATCGTTCGGAATCCGATAGGTTCCGCGACTGGGGCACAACTCTAGAAGTTCTCCACCGCCGCTTCAAGCGACCCTCGATCACCCCCCGCCCACCCTGATATCGGACGAACTCCGCGCGCCCCTCCATTCTGCCGCGCACGACCCCGCCCCGCCGACCTCAATGGCATGCAGCCCGACCCACGCCCATCGCCCCCCGCCGACGCCGCCCAATCCACGACCAAGCCCGTCGCCCGGATCTACTTCGCCTGCGCCAACCGCTACATCACCGTGCTCGACGGTCGGCCCGACGGCTCCATCGCTCGCTGCCCCCAATGCGGCCGATCCAACCGCCTTCCGCCGCGCACCGAAACCTCCGGCGACCGCTTCTTCGAGATCGCCTGCTGAGCCACCCCCGGCCCGACGTACACTCGGGCATGGCAGGCATTTTCACCGGCGGCTACCCCATTTCCCGTTCCGCGCCAAAGTGCGCCGCCACCGGCCGAGACTTCGCCCCCGGCGAGCCCATCGTCGCCGCCCTCGTCGAAGCCCCGGGCTCCGACGAACTCCAACGCCAGGACTTCGCTGTCGACGCCTGGACTCAGGGCGCACGCCCCGCGGGCCGGCTCTTTGCCTCCTGGCGAGCCACCCACCAGCCCGCCGAGTCCAAACGCAAGCTCCTCCTGGGCGACGACGAACTCCTCGACCTCTTCGAGCAGCTCGCCGAGGCCGTCGAGCCCCGACAGATCGCCTTCCGCTACGTGCTCGCCCTTCTTCTCGTCCGTCGGCGCATCCTGATCTACGAAGGCGCAGCCGACCTTTCCTCGGGCCCTGTCATCCGCGTCCGCATCAAGCGTCCCGGCGGTGCCGCCGCCAACGTCGACGAGCCCATCCTCGATGTCGCCGACCCCAAGCTCGACGATCAGACCATCGCAGGCGTCATCGAACAACTCGGCGAGGTGGTCGGTGCCTGACCACCCCGCCCGCGTTCTCGCCGCCCTCCTCCTCGCGACGCTCTCGCTCTCCGGCTGCGTCACGCAGCACAAGCCGCCTGTCAATCCGACTCCAACCCCCGAGCCCCCTGCGCCGCTCCCCTCCCTCCGCGAAGCCGCCGACCTCTACAACCCGCGCGTCGCAGGGCTTGACCGTCTCTGGTCACGCATCACCCTCCGCATCCGCGGCGAAGACGCCCGCGGCAATCGCGTCGACGAAGAGACCGAAGGCCATCTCATCATTCAGCCTCCCAAACGCCTCTCCCTCAGCGTCACCAAGCTCGGCGAGGCCTACTTCCTGCTCGGCTCCAACGACGCCAACTACTGGTGGTTCGATCTCTCCTCCGCCGATCGCACCGCCTCCATCGGCGCCCACGAAGCCCTCACGCCCGGCAAAGCCTCAGACTTCGGCCTCCCCGTTCATCCGCTCGATCTCATCGACCTCCTCGCCATCACTCCCATCGACCCCGACATCCCCGGCGCAGCTCTTCGTCGCGACGAACTCGGCACGCTCCAGTTCATCTCCCCCACACGCTTCGGCCGCCGCCTCATCTCCCTCGACGAACGCACGTGGAGGCCAACCGCCGTCACCCTCCTCGACAGCGAAGACGCCCCCGTCGTCTCCTCCTCGCTCAGCGAGTTCGAGCCCGTCGCCTTCGCCCCCGGCGCCTTCATCGCCCGCAAAGCAACCCTCGAAATCGTCTCTCCCTCCGTCGGCTCCCTCGAAGTCCAGATCACCCTCTACGAGCCCGAAGTGCGGACCCTCAACCCCAAGGTCTTCGATCTTGAGGAGCAGGTCCAACGCCGCGGCATCGTCCGCCGCATCGACCTCGACGCCCCGCGCGACCGGAGTATCCCATGATCCCGGCGATCCGATACGCCCTCACCCTGCTCGCCGCGATCCTCCTGCCTCACCTCGCCCTCGCCGCAGACAACCTCCCCGCCGTCTCCGCCCGAGCGCTCCCCGCTGACCTCAACCCCCTCGGCACCTCCGCCGGCCTCGCCGACACCCACGGCTGGTTCATCGCCCCCATCGACACGCCCGCCCCTCCCCAACGCGTTCAACCGATCACCCAGGAGCCCGAACGCTGGGCCATCTGGCACCTCCCGCCACGCCGGCTCACCCGCCTCGCCGACGGCAAGGCCCATGGCTCGCCCGACGGCTCGCTCCGCCCTTCCGGCACCATCCGCACCATCCCCGAAGCCGTCGCCGCCGCCGGCGATGAACTCTGGATCATCGGCTCCCCTTCCCCCGGCCCGCCCGACACCGACGCCCCACGCCCCGTCCTTTCTCAGCGCGCCGTCCCCACAGGCGTCGCCGATCTCTGGCGCAGCGAGCCCGAAGGCCGCACCGAAATCCACGCCATGCTCCCCGCCGCCCGAAAGGTCCTCGGGCTCGCCGCCACCCCCGCAGGCCCGGTCGCCCTCCTTCTCGCGTCCGCCAAGCAAGGCGAACAACCGTCCCTCTCCCTCCGCAGACTCGCGAGCGAGCAGTGGGTCCCACTCGATCTGCCCCCGTCACTTCCTCCCCGCTCGACCGAAGTCTCGCTCCTCTCCACGTCCGACGGCTTCACGCTCCTTCATTGGCGAGCTCCCACCGAACTGGAGATCTACGCCGCAACCATCTCTCCCCGCGGCCAGCTCACCTGGGCGCCCTCCCCTTCCCGTTTCTCCGCAAGCCTGCCCGACAACGCCCCTCGACCCACGCTCTTCTTCGCCGCCTCCGATCTCTTCAGCGTCGGCATCGAGCAGGACAACGTCGTCCTCCGCCAGTGGGGGCGTGATCGCGGTCGACTCATCGCCTCCCTCCCCGCCGCGCAGGGTGCCCTCGCTGTCGTCCCCGCCGAAGGCCTCCGTCGCGTCACGCTCGCCTGGAAGGCACGCACCACCCAACGCGTCGCCTCGCCCATCCGCCTCGTCGAGCTCTCACTCGATTCCGGCGCCATCCTCTTCGAGGGAAACGCCACCCCCGTCGGCCCGATCTCCCTCGCCGACTTCCGCCTCCTCCTCGTCGGGCTCTTCCTCCTCTCCGGCGCCGTCCTCCTCTTCATCCTCGGCCCCACCGACGATCTCACCCTATCACTCCCCGACGGCTACGCACTCGCCAGCACGCGCCGACGCCTCGTCGCCGCCGCCATCGACTTCTTCGTCGCCCTCCTCGTCGCCACGCGTCTCCTGGGCTTCTCTCCCGCCGACCTTCTCTCCGTCGAAGCCGCACTCTCCGGCCCCGCCTTCTGGACCATCCTCGCCACCCTCGTCACCGGCGGCCTCCTCGGCACCCTCTCCGAACGCTTCTTCGGGGTCACGATCGGCAAACTCTTCACCTCCTGCCAGGTCGGCGAGCAGGTCCCCGGAGGGATGCGGGACCCCTCGTTCAAGTCGACCCTGATCCGAAATACACTCAAATGGGCTGTTCCTCCTATCGCCTTCTTCATGCTCACCAACCCAAACGGGCGGCATCCCGGGGACGTCATCGCCCGAACGGCGGTGCTTGTTCGGGTTTCTGGGGGCGATAACCAGTCCGAAGACGACCAGCCCTAGCACGGCGCAGGAACTGCCCGCAACCTGAAGCGGTCCGCAACTCTTGCCCGATATGCCCCAAGCACGCCGTGCGACCAGCGCGACGGCCCACCGTGGGCCACACGCTCCACTCGCCCGTGCTCTCGGGGACCCGACGTGGCCGACACGGCGGACACCAACGCGAACACGCCCCAGCCCGCAGCAGGCTGGCGCGATGTCTGGCAGCTTCCTGCCATCATTCTCGCGGGAGGGCTCTTCGTCGCCGGCGCCTACAAGGCCTTCACCAGCATCCCCGCCCCCGACTTCCGCTCCTTCCTCACCGCCGCCGAGCACCGCATCGACGCCCGCGAGTTCGAGCCCGCCATCAGCCTGCTCAACGCCGAGATCTTCCCCTACGTCGGCACCGAGAAGCTCAGCACCGAAGAACGCGGCGAGTTCCATCGCCTGATGGCCCGCGCCCTCGCGGGCGGCCAGGCCGAGCTGGGCATCTCCCGCGAAGACAACAACCGCAACATCATCGCCTCGTTCCTCGAGGCCGAAGCCCTCAAGGTCAAGCTGACCGGCGCCGACCTCGCCGCCCTCGCCGACGCCTACGTGGCGGTGGGGGAGTTCGACCGGGCCCGCCGACGCGCCGATGAACTGCCCGCCACCGAGCGTGCCCGCCGCGTCGCGATCTACCGCCGCCTTGCCGAGGCCGCCATG
>DDSG01000189.1:0-140 GCA_002343325.1 Phycisphaerales bacterium UBA2396
GGCTTGAAGTGGATCGGATCGCGGAGATGCTCGCGGAGCGGCACCCAAGCGTCGATCCGTACGGCGTTCGGTTTTCGGAGCTCAAGCGCCTGGTGGCCGAGTTGCCGGGTTTCCGTGAGGAGCCGGGCCACCCGGTGAAC
>DDSG01000189.1:351-14710 GCA_002343325.1 Phycisphaerales bacterium UBA2396
GAGGAGCCGGGCCACCCGGTGAACGAGCGGATCCTGGAGACGATCCAGGCGAAGTGGGTGGAGGAGCGTGAGGATCGGGACGCGGAGGACGGGGACTAACCCCGGGCCCGCATGCCCCAGCCACGCAAGCTGCACGATCGGTTCTTCAAGCAGGCCAAGGCCGAGGGATATCTCGCGCGGTCGGCGTACAAGCTGAAGGAGATTCAGGAGCGGTATCCGCTGATAAGGCCCGGAGATTTCGTGCTGGACCTTGGGTGTGCGCCGGGCTCGTGGCTCCAGGTCGCGTCGGAATTGACCGGGCGTGACGGCGTGGTGGTGGGGATCGACCTCAAGCCGACGGACGAGCGGGCGCTCGCGTGGGGGCCCGCGCGGGTGGTGGCGAAGGTGGGCGACGCGTTCACGGCGGATGCATCGTCGCTTCTTTCGGAGCTGGGCGTTGAGCATCGGATGTTCGACGTGCTGCTGAGCGACATGGCGCCCAACACGAGCGGGCACGGGGATGATCTGCTGTCGAGCCGACTGTGCCGGCGCGTGCTCGAACTGGCGCCGGCGGTGCTCCGTCCGGGCGGCATGCTGGCGATGAAGATTCTGGAAGGGTCGGAGTATCCGGCGGTTCTCGCGGAGACGGGCGCGATGTTCTCGCAGGCCCGGGGGTACAAGCCCCAGTCGAGCCGCGACGTCTCGCGCGAGATCTTCATCATCGCGAGGAACTTTGTTGGTCCATCCCAGTCGGCGGGCACGCGCCGCGTGGGCAAGGGTGGCCCGCCCAAGCCCGGCGCGGGATGGGGTGGGGGATGGAGTGAGGGTTCTGGTGGGGGCGGGCGATGACGCTGCTTGCGCCCGAGGCGGCATTGACCGCCGGATTGCTCGCCGGGCTATCGGTGCTCGCGATGTACTTTCTGAAGCTCCGGCGCAGGCCGATGCGTGTGAGTTCGACGGTGCTGTGGGTGCAGTCGGCGTCGGATCTGCAGGTGAATGTGCCGCTGCGGTGGCTTCGGCTGTCTGCGCTGCTGTTTCTGCAATTGCTGGCGGCGGGGCTGCTCTCGCTGGCGCTCGGGCGGCCCGCGACCGATGCCGGGGCCGCCGGCGCCAGTCAGATCGTGCTGGTCATCGATCGTTCCGCGTCGATGTCGGCGACGGATGGTGTGCCGGCTCCGGGTCAGGATCGAGCGACGCGGCTCGAGCAGGCGAAGCGCGAGGCCACGCGGATGCTGGAGGATCTCTCGCGAACCAGTTCGGCGCCGGTGGCGCTGGTGACCTTCGCCGCGGAGGCGGAGGTTGTGCTGGGGCTGACCGGTGATCGGCGTTTGGTGAGGGACGAGATCGCCGGGGTGAGCGAGACGGACCAGCCGGGCGACCTGTCCAAGGCGATGCGGGTGGTGTCGTCGCTGGTGTCCGGGTCGGGGGGTGGCGAGGAGGCGGGACGTCCGCCCGCGCTGGTGGTGCTGCTGAGCGACGGTCAATCGGGCGATGGGCAGACCGAATCGGTCGGCGACGCCGAGTTCCGCTTTGTTCGCGTGGGCCCCGCGGCCGCGGCGGGCCCTCGGACGAACGCCGGGCTTGTGGGCTTGGCGGCCACGCGCGACGCGGAAGACCCGACGCTGGTCCGGGTCTTTGCGCGGGTTGCCGGGGGCATCGGGGAGGCCAGCCCGGTGACGGTCTCGCTCGCGGTGAACGGCGAAGTTGTCGCGAGGCGTTCGGTCACGGTTCCCGCGTGGACCGGCACTGGCGAGATCGCCTCGGCGAGCGTGTCGGCGGAGTTTCGGGCGGCCGGCGGCGCGATCGTGACCGCGACCCTGGCCGGCGGGGATCTGCTCGTCTCGGACGACGCGGCCTCGGTCGTGGTGGCCCCGGCGGTCAGGCCTCGTGTGCTGCTGGTTCAGCCCGTGAAGTCCGAGGAAGGTGTGGGGCTTACGCCCGAGACGCTGCTGCAGGATGTGCTGGCGGAACTGCCCTTGGAGCGGTTCGAGCGTGCGACGGAGGAGCAGTACGCGGCGTTGAGGCCGGACGACGTGGCCGCGGGGTTTGACCTGGTGATTCTCGATCGCGTGCGTCCGGCCGCGATGCCCCAGACCGCGACGCTCAGTTTCGGCGCGGGGTTGCCGGTGCCCGGCCTCGAACTGGGACCTGATCGCACGCCGGGCGGTTCGTACGTGATTTCGTGGCGTCGTGGTTCGCCGGTGCTACGCGATGTCGCGATGGACGCACTCTTCGTCGAGGGCGTTCGCCCGTTCTCCGAATCGGGCGGCGAGGCCGGGATCAGGCTCGAGGATCTTGCCCAGGGGGAACCCGGTGCGCTGCTTCGTTCGGCGGAAGTGGGGGGGCGTCGCCGATTGGTTGCCGCCTTCGAGCTGGCTCGATCCAACTGGCCTTTACAGCCTTCGTTCCCCATCTTTCTCGCGACGGCTGTTGATTGGTTGTCCGGGCGCGCGGTGGAGTCCGCTGCTGTCGCCTTCTCGACGGGCGCCGCCGTCGAAGTGATCGTGCCCGGGGAGGCCTCACGCATCACATTCGAGGGGCCGGCGACGTTCGACGCGCCGGTCGAGCCGGGCACGATGCGTCGTCGTGTGGCGGTCGGGCCGCTGCCACGCGCCGGGGTCTACACGATCTCGGCGGGTGGGTTGGTGGCCGAGCCGCCCGTGGCCGCGGTCAATCTGACCAACGAGATCGAAACGTCGCTTGTCACTCGGGATGTCGTGATGGTCGCGGGTCGGGGCGTCGAGTCCGGCGGGGGAGGGGCGGGGCCCCGCGAGTTGTGGCCCTGGTTCGTGCTCGCGGCGGCGATCGTGCTTCTGATCGAGTGGGCGCTCTTCAGCGTTCTTGGTCGCTCCTAGCCGCCTCTCGCGTGATTCCGCCCCAAGCCGCAAGGTCGATCGCGATCCGCCCCGGCTCGAACTGCCATGGGGTCATCGCCCGCGGCCAGGCGTAGTGCTCGCCGGCGGCATCGGTGAACTCGATCCCCAGCAGCAGTTGATCGCCGGACGCCGCCGATCGCGGGAGCTCTGCACGGACCACGCCCGATCCGGATTCCGGACGGATCAGCGTGAGCGTCGGCGCCGCTTTGCCGGAGGGGCCGGTCCAGATGCGCAGTGACGGCACGACGGGCCCGCTCGCCGCCGAGAACTCGGCAAAGATCTGCCATCCATCGGCCGGATGTCGCGTCAGCGGCGCGTCGCTGGGCGTGCGGATCAGCGAGACCGCCACGCCAGTGGTCGTCGGCGGCGTGCCTCGCTCTTCTCCGAGAAACTGCCGCAGCGTCAGGTCGCCCTGCAGAGGCTCGAAGAGCAGGCCGGGCGGCCTGGCGGGAATGGGCAAGGCTCGCGTTGTCAGCGTCGTGCTCCACTCCGCCACGCTCGCCCGGAGCCTCATCTGCGGGTCCGCCGTGCTTTCGCTCCCGCCCTGCAGCGGCATCGTCCGCCGGGCCGTGAAGGGCGGGAGAGCGGTCAGATCGTCCGGCGGCGTCTGCTCGCGAGCCACGTATCCCGTCTTCGCGACGGGGGAGAGATTTCCCAGCAGCACTGATGGGATCGGCCTTCCCGACGCATCGCGGCCGGCCGCATCGTCGAGCACCATCGCCACGGCACCGGGCTGGGCTTCGAGCCACTCCCGCGCGAGCGAGGCCCGGCGTCGGGGCGTGTGACCAGGATCCAGCAGATCGTGCAGCAACTGATCGAGGCTCGCCTGATCCGTCGGCCAGGCGGGCACGACCACCGAGCCCGTGTCGAGCACCGCCACGAGCCGTGAGCGAACCGCCTTCGCCAAGCCCGAGTCCGCCTGCCACAGGCGAGCCAGCGCGACCCGCCAGCGTTCCTCGACCTGCGACGCGATCGCCTCGAGTGATTCATCCTCGAACTGGTCGGGCTGGATCGCGTCAGTGTGATCGGGGATCGGGTCCGTCGGCACCAGACGCCCCGCCAGCAGACGCGCACGCCAGCGGCGGAACGGGTTGCGGGCTTCCTCCCGGGCGGCCGCCTCGATCGCGGGCTCCTGCAGCACCGACTCGCCCAGCGGGCTTCCCCACGGAATCGCGGGGTCCTGGTCGGCCAACGAGATCGAAGGCGGCAGCCACACCACCGACAGCCGCCGATCGCCGAGCCAGATCCCCTGCCCCAACGCTCCGGGGGGGATCGTGAAGATGACAAACTCGCCCGAGGGCACGCCCGGCTCGGGCGTCTCGGACGTTGTCAGCCACTCGCCCATGGGGGCGAGCCAGCCCGTTCTCCCCGTGTTGGGCATCGCCAGGGGCGTCGAGGGGCGCACCATGATCGATCGCAGCTCCGCGCGGACCGCACGCCCATCGTCGAGCCTTGCGCGCGAGAGTTGTTCCTTGGTGACTTCGGGGATGACCCTTCGCGGGGCCACGATCGTCGTATTCCACGCCGCGTCGAGCCGATAGAGCCCGCGAGCGATGGCCCCCGGGCTGTTCTCGCCCATGGGAGGAGATGGAGCCTCGGGCGACCCGGCGCACCCACCGGCGGAGGCGATCCACGCCGACAGCACCGTCCAGGCCAGCGGGCCTGCGGCAGCAATCCGGTGGGATGGAATCTTGGCGGGGGGCATGCAGACGGACAGGGTATTCGAACGGGCCGCCTGGGGGTTCCCGGCGTGGCCTACGCACCCTCGCCCGCCGGGTGTGTACCATGCGGCGCGGCGATCGGCCGCGAGGATGGTCAACCCGACGACGGAGCATCGGCATGGAACTGTACATCGACACGGCGAATCTCGATGAGATCAGGGCGGCCCACGAGCTGGGTGTGCTGGACGGCGTGACGACCAATCCCTCGCTGATCGCCAAGGAGAAAGTCGACTACGGCAAGCGCCTCGCCGAGATCTGCGCTGTCGTCAAGGGCCCCGTTTCGGCCGAGGTCATCGCGCTCGACGCTCCCGGGATGATCCGCGAGGGCAAGGAGCGGGCCAAGATCGCGTCCAACATCGTCGTCAAGCTCCCCAGCACCGTCGAGGGCCTCAAGGCCTGCAAGGCTCTCAGCGACGAGGGCATCCGCACGAACATGACCCTCTGCTTCCAGCCGCTCCAGGCGCTGATGGTCGCCAAGGCCGGCGCGTTTCTCGTCAGCCCCTTCGTGGGGCGGCTCGACGACATCGCGCACGACGGCATGGAGCTGATCCGGCAGATCCGCCAGATCTACGACAACTACGGGTACCAGACCAAGGTTCTCGCCGCGTCGATTCGCCACCCGATGCACATGGTCGAGTGTGCGCTCGCCGGGGCTGATGTCGCCACGGTTCCCATGAACGTCATCCAGACGTTCATGAAACACCCGCTCACGGACACCGGCATCGAGAAGTTCCTCGCCGACTACAAGAAGGCTTTCGGCGGCTGAATCGGCAACGCACGTTCGTCGCTTAGTCGCGGGCGAGCGCAAGCCGCATCTGCTGCCCGTTGGGCCCGGAGATCAGCGCGATCTGTTCGGTTCGGTCGATCGACACGAGGGTCCATCCGGGGCGGAGTTCATCACCCTCGCGCCGAACGCGCCCGTCGATCACGGCGATCGTCTGCCTCGGACTTCCGGAAATACTGGTCAGCCGGAACTGCACGATCTCGGGCTGCGCCCTCGGCAGAGTCACCGGCGCCGGCGCGGCGTGTTCGACGCTGGGCAGCAGCGGAAGCCCAATCGGGCTACGCCCCATCGGCTTGCGCAGCTCCTCGAGCACCGATGCGAGAAGCGCCGGATCGGTCGATGTCGCACGCGGAGCCCATGTCCTTTGCGTGCCCGGCTTGTCGCCCGGCTTGGTGGTCTTGCTCGCGGGCGAAGCCGCCCGTGCCTCGGTCATGGCTGCCGGGGCGCCCGCACGGGCGAGCAGCACGACGCCGGGAGGCATCGCGCCCACCGCGACGATGCTGAGAGTGGTGATCATGGAGCGGTGGTTCACTGGGCGCCCTCCTGCTTGAGCCGGTAGTGCGTTGCCTCGAACATCATCGTGATGGTGCCCGCATCACCCTCGGCAACTCCGTTCGGGTTGATGCGGATGCTCTCCACCCTGCACAACCCGAAGTCTCGTTCGAGTGACTCGAGGAAGGCCACGCACCGATCCAGGTTTCCGACGAGCGTGAGGCCGTACTTCGCCACTTCCACCTGAAGCCCGTATGTTCGAGCGATCTCGTCGGAGATCGACTTGGTGACGCTGGGATCGAGCCGGTCGACGCGGACGCCGTGCGACTGGGCGGCCGCCCGGACGCGTTCGATCAGCTTGAGCGGTTCCGGGCAGGCTGAGGCGAACGTCCGAACCTCATCGAGGCGCCGCGAGGTGCGTGCGATCTCGTCGGCGATCGAGTCGAGATCGGGCAGCCCCTTGTCCTTCATCATGGACTCTCGAGAGGTCAGTTCGGCCTGAAGTCTGGACGCCTGCTCGCGAGGCCCCTTCGAGACGACGAACCACGCCGCGCACGCAGCCGCCGCCACGATGATCGACTTGGCGATCGCCCCGCGGTAGATCTCCGCCTGAGTCATGACTTATCTCCCATGCGTGCAAGATCCCCGGGGACGATCGGTCGAAGCGTGAGCGTGAGCGAGAAGTGAATGCCCTCATCATCGCCAACCAGAGACGATCGGCTCGATGTCAGGTGGACCGAGGAAACCAGCGGGCTTGCGCCCAATGCACCCAGCAGAGGCGGGAGCGGGTCGGCCCCATCCTTCAGGATGGGCAAACTTCCCCGGATGGTCATCACGTCGTCATTGCCCGTGTGCGAGGTCAGCACTTCGTGAATGCGGAGTCCCGGGATCTCGAGACGCGTCAGCATCGCGATGCACGCCGCTGAGGAAGCGCTGTGCTCAACCACGCCATCGATGAAGGCGTCAAGCCGGCCGAGTTCTTGCCGAACCTGATCGAGGCGGTCCTTCTGGCTCGTGGCCCGCTCGAACTGCGCCGCATGAACACTCGTTCCCGCGACCTCACGTCCAAGACGCTCCGCAACGCGCGACGTCAGAACGTAGTCCGAGGCGATCACCGCCAGCGAAGCCACAGCTCCGACGCGAAGTGCCGCCGCGAACGACTGACGCGTGCCGATCGCGATCTCCGAGTAAGGCGTCAGGCTCAACTCGGCCTCGGGACGTCGCTCGGGCATCGTCTCGTCGATCACTTCCGTGTCGAGCAGCCCGGAGATCGCGGCGGCAAGCCCAGGGATCGGGCGGCCGGTCGACGCCAGACGCACCTGCACGCGGGCCGACTGCGACTCCGCGAGCGCAAAGCGCAGCGTCTGCTTGATCTCGATCGCCAACCGCTGCAAAGCCGGCTGAAGCATGGGAAGCACCGCTTCGCCGCGGATGCCACGCTCAGGGTCGATCATCGTGTCCCGACGCGGAATCCCGTGCGAGTGCAGCAGCGTTGTTGACAGATCGGGCGAAGACTCGCACATCGTCCGCATCGCGCGTGCGTACGCCTCCGCCAGCATGTGCACGCCGGTGTCGAGCAGACGGCCAAAGCTCAGTTGACCACCCGATCCTCCGGTCAGCACGCCCGCGTGGCTGTCCAGCCGCAGAATCGCCGTCTGCTTGTCCTTCGGAGCCGCCTTCGCCGCTTCGACCGCCCAGCGCATGAGGTAGGCCTTGCGTGGGATGATCAGCCTGGGCCGCAGGCGAGCACGACGCAGAAAGCCCGCCACGGCTTCGATCGTCTCCGCGCGATCCGCCGCGGCCAGCACGTGCGTCCGAGGCTTGCCGCTCGAATCAACGCCCTGCTCCAGTACGATTGCGAGCGTGGGCGTGGTCGGGCCCGATTCGCTCAGCGACTCGCGGATCCGGAGCAACGCGGCTTCGCGAGCCTCTTCGACACCGAGGGGCAAGGTCATCAGTTCCGCCGCCGCGTCCGGGCTCGTGTAGAAGATGTCCGCGTTGCCACGATCCACCCCGACCTCGTGGAGCGCCCGCGCGAGCAGCGGATCCAGGCCCGTGAGCCCCTTCGACCACGCGCCCTCCCACGCCGAGGCTGGAATTGGAGCTCGCGCAATGCGACTCTTCGAGCGGACCTCGATGAACGTCGGCGTCAGATGGACCTCAAGAATGCGACCAATGGGCATGTCTGCGTGCTCCTCGCACTCCGGGGTGCCTTCCCCTTCCATCGTCCTGAAACCAGTGTGTCTTGATCCCCCCGGCGTTTCAGTTGCCAGATGGGGCGAGCGTGACCCGGATGCGCCGCGACGCGTTATCGGTCGACGCACGCACGACCAGATCGCCCGTGCCCGAGCTCACCGTGTTCAGCACGAAGGAGATGCGCGAGTCTCCCAGCGTCAGGTCGCTCGTCGGGACCGCCCGTAGTTCTCGGATCTGCCTCGCCGCGATGAGCGCCCCGGCGTCCGCCGCATACTGCACCCTCGCCGCGATCACGCGTCGGAGCACGATCTCGGAGTCCTGCGCCGAGCCGCCCATCCCGAGCACCGCCAGCATCTGCAGCCCGCAGAGCAGAACGACCAGTGCCGCGACCGCCGCACCGCGATGAGTTCGGGTCGCTTTCATGTCGGCATGCTCCTCGCGCGGATGAACGCCCGCCCGTTCAACTCAAACCCCCCGACCTTGATCCGGATCGTGTAGATCCACGTCTGCCCCGACGAACCCATCGTGCTCGTGACGCCGTCCTGGGCAAAGAGCCCGATCTCGAACGCCTCCACATCGCGAAGCAGCGGCGACGGCGGCGATCCCTGGACGCTGAGCATCAGGGTCGTTCCGTTCAGCGTGACCGATCGCCCATCCGCAAGGGTAATCGACCCCGCACTCGCCGCGGCGATCTCCGCGGTCCCGTGCGTCCCGTCCAGCCTGGTGTCCCGCAGCATCGCCAGCGTTCGGTCCATCGCGTACGCGACGTTGTCGCATGTCTCGCGGGCTCGGGACGTCGCGACAAACACATCGGTCGATGCGTTCAAGGCCGGCAGCACCGCCGCCGCCGTCACGCCGATCACCACGATCGCGCACGCGCACTCCAGAAGTGTGAATCCTCGGCGTCTCCGTTTCATGGCCGGCCCACCACGCCCGTGAGGGTCAATGTGCGGCTCTCGCCCGCCAGGTTTCTGTACGTCACCACCACCGACACTGTCCGGTAGATGTTCTCGCCGCTCACCGCCGAGGTCGAAAGGGCCGGCCCAACCGGCTGCGAGAACGTCACGGCGTACTCGAGCCCCGTGGATGCGTAGAGCGAGGTTTGCGCGCTCAGCCGGGCCCGAAGCCCCGTGCTCGCCTGCTCCACATACGTTGCCGACCCGCCCACGTCGATCGTGACGCTGTCCGAGAGAATCTGCTCCATCACGATCGTCGCCAGCATGTTCGCCCGCGTGATCGTGATGGCCTCCGCACGCGTATCCGCCGCACGGGACGCGAACGAGAGCACCGGCGGCACCGCCAGCGCGAGCACCACCACCACGATCACCGCCTCGATCAGGGTCGTTCCACGCCGGATCATTCGATCACCCCCGTCCCCCGCCGAACGGTGATCGTGGAATCGGCTCCCAGCGTGATCCGTGCGTCGCTCGTCCAGACTGTCGCGGACGACAGGTGCGACGATCGCGGCGTGCCCTCATGCCCGAACCACAGCGTGCACTCCCCCGACGCGCCATCGCCCAGCACAGCGTTCATCTCCAGAGCACCGAGCCCCGCCCCGAGTGTCAGCGGCGCCGTCGGCATGCCGAACAGATCCGGGAGCGGCTCGGGCGCCGCGCCGGGGCTTGCCGTCCAGACCAGTGACAGCGTTCTTCCATCGGCCGAGAACCCAACGCCCGTCGGACGAGAGGTCGCAATCGCGTTGGAGCGGGCAAACGACAGGACCCGCGACAGCTCACGCCTCGCCGCGTGCTCGCTCGACGCCGACCAGCTCGACAGAGCCGGAATGGCCGTCGCCGCCAGGATCCCCGTCACCGTGACGACGATCACCAGCTCGACCAGCGTAAAGGCATGTCGCGTTCGAGTCCGCATGGGCTACAGCTCATTGGCGGTCAGGGGCTTTCCGTCCGCGTTCTTGGCGGTTGTCTCTGCCGACGAGTTGGCATAGAAAATCGCCACCGGCGGCGTAGCGCTGTTGTCCACGTAGTAGTTCCACCCGTACTTCTCTTCGCCGTCCACAAGCCGGTACATCCCCGCCTTCGACGACACCTCGCGCACGCCGCCGACGCCCGTGAATGGGTTCGGTGGAATGTCGCTCTGCAGGACCAGCCCCGGAGCGAGGAGCTCCTTGAGCGCGGGAAACGGGGGATTGCCCGCGAGCAGCGCATTGGTTCGGTACGCCGCGATCGACGCCCGCACCCCGTTGACCGTTCCCTGCACGCTCGCGGTGCGGGCGTCGTCGGTGATCCCGCCGAAACGGGGAACGACCATCGCCGCCAGGATGCCGAGAATGATCAGCACCACCGCGACCTCGACAAACGTGAATGCCCTTCGAAGTGTCATCGGCTGATCCTCACCATCTCCCACATCGGGATGAAGACCGAGAGCGCAACCACGAGCACAATGCCCGCGAGCACGACCGTGAGGATCGGCTCGATGATCGTGTTGATGTTCTTCGTGAGGTGGGTCGACTCACGCTCGTAGTGCTTCCCGACGATCAGGCACGCCCGCGAGACTTCACCCGAGTCGCGACCCGCCGCGAGCATCCGCCTCGCAAAGCTCGGGATGAACAGGCTCGACTTGAGCACGTCGGAGAGGTGAAGCCCGCCGCGGAGCTTGTCGGCCATCTCCGCCGTCTCCGCCTTCAGCGCTCGCACCCCCGCCGCCCGGCCCGCGATCTCCAGCGACTCGATCACGCCAAGTCCGGACGACAGGCTGATCGACATCACCCGTGCAAAGCGTGACGCCGTGTCCGCCAGAAGCAGGCGCCCGATGTAGGGCACGCGGATCAGGAATCGTTCGAGGGCGGGCCGCCAGGTCTCCGACGCCCACGCAGCAATGAGCGATCCCAAAGAGCCGACGATGAGCCCCGCGTACACGAACCAGTACTCACGAACCGACATCCCAAAGCCGTGCACCATCCGGGTCACCAGCGGGAGCTTCACGCCCTGCTGCTCGAACGTCGCGGCAAAGCGTGGTACCACGAACACGAAGATCACCGTCATGGCGATCGCCACCACCGCAAGCACGATCACCGGATAGGTCAGCGCCCTTCTGAGCTGCTGCCTCGCCTCGATCTGGCGGTCCAGAAGCTCCGCCAGGTGCGAGACGACCTCGGCCAGGTTCCCCGATCGCTCCGCCGCACGGATCGTCTCGATGTACACCTCGCCGAATACCGCCTCGTGCCGCCGCAACGCTTCCGTCATCGGCAGCCCGGACTCGATCGCCGCCGCAACATCACGGATGATCGTTGTCAGTTCGGGCTTGCTCTGCTGCTCGGCGATGCTCGCCAGCCCGCGCGCCAGGGGAATTCTGGCGTCGAGAAGCACCGCCAGCTCTCGCGTCAGGTTCGCGATGTCCGTCGCCGAGACCCTCCCGAAGGAGAACAGCGATGACCGCGTGCGCCGACGCGAGATCGTGATCGGGGTCATCCCCTTGGCCGAAAGCCGCCGATACGCGTCATGCTCCCCCGAGGCCTCGATCTGCCCCGTGGTCCGCTCGCCCGCGGAGGTGATCGCACTGTACTCAAAGCGTTCGATGCTCATGCGGCCGCCCTCGCCGCGAGTCGGCTCTCGTCCGTCGTCGCCAGCACGGACATCAGCTCATCCGCGCTCGTCACGCCGCTCATCGCCTTGGCGATCCCGTCGTCGAGCATCGTCAGCATGCCCTCCTCGCGAGCCGCCGTCGCGATGTCCGACGCCGGGGCGTCCCGGTCGAGGAGTCTCCGCAGTCTCGAAGTCAGCCTCAGCATTTCGTACACCCCGACGCGACCGCGGTATCCCGTTCCATGGCACGTCTGACACCCGGAAGACGACCGCATCGTCGATGCACGATCCGCCGAGATGCCCAGCATCGTCAGCACGTGTGCGCTCGGCAGGCACGGCGTCGCGCACTGATCGCACAGTCGTCTCACCAATCGCTGCGCGATCGCGCACAGCAGCGAGTTGCTGATCGCAAACGACGGCACCCCAAGGTCCTTCAGCCGCGTGATCGAGCTGATCGCGTCGTTCGTGTGCAGCGTGCTCATCACCAGGTGCCCCGTGAGCGCCGCCTGAACCGCGATCTTCGCCGTCTCGTCATCTCGGATTTCGCCCACCAGCACCACGTCCGGATCCTGCCTCAGGATTGACCGCAGTGTCGCCGCGAACGTCAGCCCGATCTCCGTGTTGACCTGCACCTGCCGGATCATCGGCAGCCGGATCTCCACCGGATCCTCGATCGTCATGATGTTCAGATGCGGGCTGTTGATGTGCGAGAGCGCCGTGTAAAGAGTCGTTGTCTTGCCCGAACCGGTAGGCCCGGTCACCAGGATCATCCCGTGAGGCTTCGAGATCGCCTCCTCGTACGCCCTGGTCATGTCCTCGGGCATCAGCAACTGGTCGAGTGACTTGATCGCGCTCGCCGACCGCAGCAAACGCATCACCACGTTCTCGCCATGAATCGTGGGAATCACGCTCAGGCGGATGTCCACCGCGTGATCTTTGTGCGTGAACCTGAACTTGCCGTCCTGAGGCTTTCGCGTCTGCGTCAGGTCCAGCTTCGACATCACCTTCAGCCGCTGCACAATCCCCGCGTGCGCGTTCTTCGGCAGCCCGTGCGTCACCGAGAGAACCCCGTCCACTCGATACCGTAGGTGCACCGAGCTCTCATCCGGATTGATGTGGATGTCACTCGCCCCGGACTCCACCGCGCCCACGATGATCTGGTTCACCGCCGCGACGATCGGCTCGTCGCCCGTCGTCAGTTCGTGCTCCTCGGCCGAAGATCCCGCCGTGCGGGCGCCCGCCATGCCGTACGCCCTGGCGATCAGGGTGCGAAGCTGCTCCGCCTCCGCGATCACGGGCTCCACGTCGACCTTGAGCAACTGGCGAAGCTGATCGAGCGCCGAGAGGTTCAGCGGATCCAGAATCGCTACCGTCACCACGCCCGCCGTGCGGAAGAGCGGGAACGCGACGTGCCTGTCCACCACCGCGCGGGGCAGCAGAGCCGTGTTCGAGACGTCTACCTCGTAGTGAGACAGATCCACGAACGGATGCTCACAGATCTTGGCCCGCTCGATCGCCAGGCGCCGGCCGGACACGATCCCCAACGCAACCAGCGCCTCGTCGAGCGTGACGCCGTGCGAGGACGCGTGCTCCTTCGCTCTCGTCACGTCCGCCTCGCGCACGACGCCTTCCGAGATCAGCGAGCGCACCACGTATTGAGGTGAGTCGAACATCCAGCTCTCCCTTAGGCAGCGTTCTCGCTGTGAAACCGGTCAAGAAGCGTGTGAAGACGCTCCCGCTGATCCGCGGGTGTCACGTCGAAGCTCGTGCCGATCAGGTACATCGGCCTCCGGTCGGTCATGATGACCCGCTGCACGCGGGCGTTCAGGTCGATCTCCTGCCCTTGGGCGTGCTCGCCCGAGATGCGGATCGTCACCAACGCCAGCCGCGGGATGTACACAGGGGACAGAAGTCCCGCGCCGCCCGACGCAAGATCCACCAGGTCGGCCTCGATCCAGCCGTCTCGAACACCGCTCGCCTGCGTCAGCCGTACCTGCGACGAACTCTCGGGCATCAACGACAGACGCACGCGCAGTGCGACATCGTGCCGCTGCGTGCGTCGCGCTGTCAGATCATGTGCTGCGTCCATGCGTTCGGCCTCTCTGCGAATGTGGGGGCACTTACCCCATCGCTATCGGCTCTACGCAGGCCCGGATGAAGTGGCGATCGCCGCGTGCCCCCCGGGAAGAGGTCTGGTTCGCAAAGAGCGGATGGTTATGGGGCGAGCACTCGGGCCAGAAGTCCGCCCGCCGCCTCCAGAAGCGACCTCGCCCCCGCGGCGGGGGGGCTTCTTGGCCGGGGGGTCGCCCCCCCACCAACCGCTCTTTTCGGACCACAACCCTTTCCCGGGGGGGCGCGGGGGGGGGGGGGGGGGAGAGCGGGGGGGTGGGGGGGGGGGGGGGGGTGTCGGGGGGGGGGGTTCCTTTTAAAAAAAAAAAAAAAAAAAACCCCTCTTTTTTTTTTTTTTCTCCCCGGGGCACCTTCTTTTTTTTTTTTACAAAAAAAAAAAAAAAAACGCTTTCACTCTCTTTTTTTTTTTTTTTTTAATTTAATTTTTTTTNNCTCCAGAAGCGACCTCGCCCCCGCCGCGTCGACCCCGCGCGAGTGCATGACGATCGCCACCTTCGCCGACCCCTCGGCCCGCTCCAGCAGCGAAAAGGCCGCGTCTCGGCCGAGCCCCGTCACCTGCGACACGATCCGCGCCGCTCGATCGCGCAGCTTCGCGTTCGTCGCCCGAACGTCCACCATCAGGTTCTCGTGCACGCGCCC
>DDSG01000189.1:14948-15379 GCA_002343325.1 Phycisphaerales bacterium UBA2396
GCGTCGTCGAGATCGCGTTGAGCGCCATCTTCGTTGCGCTGCCCGCCTTCATGCGCGTCGAGCCCGTCAGGGGCTCCGGCCCGCACGCCAGCACGATCAGGTGATCCGCCGCGGCGGGCCTCTCGACCTCGGCGCACGACAGCAGCCCTCTCACGCTTCCGGGCGCCAGTTCCCGCGCGATCGCCAGCGCCCCGATCACGTACGGCGTCGTCCCCCCCGCGGTGATCCCAAGCACGCTGTCGTCCGCCGAAAGCCCAAGCCCGCGCAGGTCGTCCCGTGCGCCGTTCGGATCGTCCTCGAGCCCCTCGCTCGAGCGCACCAGCGCCGGCGTTCCGCCCGCGATGATCCCCACGATCCGCCCGTGTTCCACGCAGAACGTGGGCGGCGCCTCGCTCGCGTCCAGCACCCCCAGCCGCCCGCTCGTGCCCGCG
>DDSG01000015.1:0-289 GCA_002343325.1 Phycisphaerales bacterium UBA2396
CTACTTCGATTCTTCCAGCGTGACCTCGACCGAGATGGCCGCCGCCTTCTCGGCGCTGTATGTCAGCCGCACTTTCTGGCCTTGCGCACCCTCCACAAGGAAGCGGTAGAAGATCGAGCCGCCCTGCGACTTGCCGGGCACCCCCGACTCCACACGCACACGCGCCGGCTCGTGCAGCACGAAGTCCATGCCGCGATCGATCCACGACGAGAGCTGCGCGGCGGCCTTCACCGCCGAGGCTGGCTCAACCGTGAACAGATCCGCCCGCCCGATGCCCTTGTTCCTCGCG